>JAUVLG010000003.1 GCA_030595835.1 Candidatus Eiseniibacteriota bacterium
GGCCACCTTGACCGCGTTCTTGATCGCCTTCGGCGACGACGCCCCGTGCGCGATTATCACGACGCCGTTGACTCCGAGAAGCGGCGCTCCCCCGTACTCCGAGTAGTCGAACTGGGTCATGAACGAGCTCATGCCCTGTGGCGCGTCCGATCCACCCAGCACACTCCGGAGCATGTCCTTCAGGCCCTCGGCCAGCTTGAGCACGACATTCCCTACGAAGCCGTCGCAGACGACCACGTCCGCCACACCCTGAAGGAGGCTCTTGCCCTCCACGTTGCCGACGAAGTTGAGCCCGCTCCGGGAGATGAGACCGTAGGCCTCCTGGGTAAGCTGGCTACCCTTGGTGGGTTCCTCCCCGATGTTCAGCAGGGCCACCCTGGGTCGTTCCCTGTCGAAGAGACAGCGCGAAAGCACATCGCCCATGGCCGCGAACTCGAGGAGGTCGCTCGGCCGTGAGTCGATGCTCGCGCCCACGTCCACCACGATCGCCGGCTCCTTGAGGGTCGGAAACAGACTGGCGATCGCGGGACGACGCACGCTGGGCAGCATGCCGAGTCCCAGCAGCGACGAGGCGACCACGGCGCCGGTGTTCCCCGCGCCGACCAGCCCGTCAACCTCACGTCGCTTGTGGAGCTCGGTCGCCACCACAATAGAAGCCCCCCGCTTCCGCCTGACGGCGGACGCGGGGGAATCGCCCATCTCGATGATCTCGTCCGCATTGACCACGGAAACAGGAAGCCCCTCGAGGTCGTGCTTCGCAAGCTCCGCCTCTACAAGGTCCTCCTTGCCGACCAGCACGACCTCCACCGCCCCACCGGACTCGCGCGCCGCCGCCAGTCCACCCTCCACCTCAACGCGCGGGGCGTTCTCGCCACCCATAGCGTCAATCGCGATCCTGATCGGCTTCCTGGATTCGCCCGTTCGACCGGTCACACGGCCTCCCACAGATCAGGCACACGCTACTCCTTCTCCTTCTCCTCCGCCACGATCTCCCTGCCGTTGTAGGTCCCGCAGTGGGGACACATCCTGTGAGGAAGCTTCGCTTCCCCGCAGCTGGGGCAGACGGAGAGCGACGGGCGCGCTGCCTTCTCGTGGGTTCTGCGTTTGCGGCCCCTGGTCTTGGAGCTCTTTCTCTTTGGTACGGCCATGATCCCTCCACGCATACAAATACGTTAGACTGCAGGGACCCCAGAGGCCCCTGCAGAGCATAACACTACGCGCCATACTAGGTTCGGCCAACGGTCAAGTCAAGCGCTAACTCTGTGGCGCCGAACCACATGAGCCGGGAGTCCCGCCTCCTCGACCAATCTGGAGAAGCGAATCTCGATCGAATCGGTCCAGCGAGGATCAATAATCATGTATGGAGCATCCACGGACGGGATCGAGAGGTCGGCCGCGCCGTCAGGCGTCCTGAGACCTCCCTCATAAAGGGCCTCCCCACCCCAGCGAAGACCACCCGGAGGCAATTTCTCGGCCGGGTAGTCCGGCAGACCCAGCGCCGCTGCGAACTCCCCGCGGACGGCGGAAGGGTCGGTCGATCCGAGCTCGGCGCCCAGCGCCGCCGCCAGCATCGAGACCAGCTCGAGGTCCGTCAGCCCGGCCGGAGGAGTGAGCGGCCCGGCCACGGTCTGAACCCTGCGCTCGCTGCTCGTGAAGCTCCCCTGCGATTCCCCGGGGGCCGGCAAGGGCAGTATGCAGTCGGCGAGCGCGGTCGTCTCGGTCGGCACCGTGTCCGCGACCATCAGGAAGTCGAGACCGCCGAGCAACTCCCGAACGCGGTCAGGGTCTTCCGCTCCCGACACCGGATCCTCCCCTACTATGAGCGCCGCCCGGATGGAGCCGGCGGCGAGTTCCCTCGCCAGTCTTGCCGACTCGCGCCCGATTCCAAGATCGGACAGGCCCTGCCCGTTGGCGCGTGTCCGCGCGAACAGAACAAGCGGAGCCGCGCCGCTTGAACCCGTGATCACGGAGAGCGCGACAGCTAAGCCTGCGTCGCGCCCCGCGCTCGCGGCATCGAAGGAACCCAGATTAGCAATGAGAACGGCCTTCTCGGCCGCGACCAGTGCGTCCGCCACGTCTTCGAGAGTGCCGCCCGACACGGTGACATTCACTGACGATGCGCCAGCCAGCTTCGACAACTCCTCGAGCCCTCTGACCGCGAAGGGCGACGTCTTCCGGTCGGCCCCGCGCTCGAGAGCCCGCCCTGCCATCGTCAGAAGCACGTTCGAGAGCTGCCCATGCTCAGCCTGTATCCAGACCCGGGCCATCTTCGACATTCTCGTCTCTACGGCTGAGACCACGACGAGATGCGCTCCATTCCTGACTGCCTTCCGGACCGAGATGCCCAGCACGGTCTGCTCCTCGGCGATGTCCGAATCGAGCAGCAGGATGACGTCGGCGGACCTGACATCCTCGTAGGACGCCGTCGACGCGGGGTAGCCGAAGGTCCGCTCGAGTGCGGCGAAGACGCCGGCCTCGTGGACCAGTCCGTACGACCCGACGTTGACGGTGCCCAAACCTTCGCGACCCAGCCTGACCAGTCGGTGGGCCACCTCGTTCGTGACGCGAGGGGAAACGAAGATCGCCACACCCTCGGGTCCGTATTCGTCTACGGCCGACTTCATTCTCTCCGCCACGCTCGCGACCGCGCGCTCCCAGGATGTCTCCTCGAGAACACCGTCGGTGCGAACAACCGGAGCCAGGAATCGGTCGTCTGCGGCCCACGGGCCGAAGCCGAAGCGGCCTCTGACGCAGAGATTCGTGTGCCCGTCGATGCTCGTGGGTGAAGGCGTGACCCTGTCCAGGATACCGCCGACCGTGTGCAGCGTAACGGAGCAGCCCGTGCCACAGAATGTGCAGGTCGACGTCGTGGCGCGGCCCGCCCAGGGCCCCGGCTTCGGCAGGTCGATCACCTGGGAGAGCGCTGCAGTGGGGCACGTCGACACGCACTGCCCGCACGATTCGCACGTGGTTGCGGCCAGTGGCTTGTCGAGCCCCGGCTTCATCTGCGCGTGGAAGCCCCTCTTGAAGAACCCGAGCGCCTCGGCACCCTGCACCTCCTCACAGATGCGGACGCACCTGCCGCACAGTATGCATTTCTCGGGCTCCAATCGGATGAATGGATGCCGCGTATCCGGCGGGTCGTCAACAATCTCTCCGCCGAAAACGCCGGCCGATGCGCCGTACTCCGCCGAATACTGGCGAAGCCTGCACGTGAAGGCGGAGGCACACCCGCATTCGAGACAGCGCTCGGTCTCGACCAGGGCCTGCTCCTCTGTGAAACCCAGCTCAACCTCGTCCATCGTACGGATGCGTTCCGCTACCGGAAGTTCCGGCATCTCCTGTCTCGGGATCTTCACCACGTCCTTAAGCTCATCAGCGGGGAAGCTGTCCCACCGCTCCTTCTGGATGTTGAAGAAGGGTTCGGTGACACTGACGTCTTCTCCCCGGAGCAGCCGGTCTATCGCCTGGGCCGCCCGTCCTCCAGCCGCTATCGCCTCGATCGCGGTGGCGGCGCCCGTGACGACGTCGCCTCCGGCGAAGACACGAGGTACCGCGGTCGCGCCTGTTACCTCGTCGGCGACGATGGTGCCCCACCGCGTCAGCTTGAGCCGCGCCTCCAGCGAACTCCCGTCGCTCTCGACCGTGTCACTGATGGCGGCGAGATCTGGCACCTGGCCGATGGCCGCGATGACGTTGTCGACCTCGATCGTCTTCTCTGAACCCTCGACGGGGACCGGGCGGCGCCGGCCGCTGTCGTCGGGCTCACCCAGTTCCATCTCAATGTATTCCAGGCGCTCGCAACGCCCGTCGCCCTCGATCTTCGTCGGAGCGGCGAGGAAGTGCATCTCGACGCCCTCGTGGAGCGCCGCCTCAACTTCAACATCCCACGCCGGCATCTCGGTCCTGGAGCGGCGATAGACCACGGTGACCTTCTCGGCCCCCAGTCTCAGGCTCGTCCTCGCCGCGTCGATGGCCGTGTTGCCGCCACCGATGATGGCGACGTGACGGCCGATCGTCACCTTCTCTCCGAGTCCCATCTTCTTGAGGAAATCGGTCCCGGACCACACGCCAGTAAGCGACTCGCCTTCCACTTTCATCAGACGGCTTCCCATCGCGCCCAAACCCAGGAAGACCGCGTCGTACCCGTCGCCGAAGAGATCCGCGAGCGTGAAGTCGCGCCCCATCGTCTTCCCGTATTGGATCTCAGCACCAAGGTCGGTGATGAGTCCCACCTCGGCATCCAGCGTCTCCTTGGGCAACCGGTACTCGGGGATGCCGTAGCGAAGCATGCCACCCGGCCCGGGGAGTGCCTCGAAGACGGTAACGTCATGGCCCTTCTGACGGAGGTAATAGGCCAGCGTGAGACTGGCGGGCCCCGCACCCACGGCCGCGACCTTCTTCCCGGTCGACGGCGGCACCGCCGGGCTGAAAGGGTCATCGTGCTGGATGTCCCAGTCGGCGGCGAAGCGCTTCAAGTAGTCGATGGCCACCGGCTCGTCCACGGCGTTCCGACGGCACTCGGTCTCGCACGGCCGCGTACAAACGCGCCCGATGGAAAGCGGGAACGGGTTGACCTCCTTGACGAGCTTCGTGGCCTCGCGGTACTGCCCCTCCGCGATCAGAGCGATGTAGCCCTGAACATCCACGCCCGCGGGACACGCGGCCTTGCAGGGAGCGATGCAATCGCCGCGGTGATTCGATAGAAGGAGCTCGAGCGCCATCTTGCGGACCGCTCTGACGTCCTCGGTGTCGGTCCAGACCTTCATGCCCGGACTGACCTTCGTGCCACACGAGGGCACGTAGCGTCGCATGCCCTCCAGCTTGACGGCACAGAGCCAGCAGGACGTGAACGGCTCGAGCTGCTCGTCGTTGCACAGGGTCGGGATCTCCACACCGTTCGTCCGCGCGGCCTCGAGAATCGTGATCCCGCTCTCGACCTCTACGTCTTGTCCGTTCAGAGAAATTGTTACCAGGGCCAATCTAGTTTCCTCTCCGGAGACACCGCGTCACCGCGCCTCCGCCTCTCGCCCGGTCAACTGACGATGACCGCCTCAAACTTGCACGCCTTCCGACACGCGTCGCACTTGGTGCACAGCTCAGTATCGATCACGTGCGGTCCCTTTCGCTCGCCCGAAACGGCGCCGACGGGACACGCGCGAACGCACAGCGTGCAGCCGATGCACTTGTCGGGATCGATCTCGTATGTCAGAAGAGGCTTGCACGTCAGCGCCGGGCAGCGCTTCTCGTGGATGTGCGCCTCGTATTCGTCGCGGAAGTACCTGATGGTTGTAAGCACCGGGTTGGGCGCGCTCTGCCCGAGACCGCACAGAGACGATGAGACGATCTGCTGTCCCAGTTCCTCGAGCCTCTCGATGTCGCCCTCTCGCCCTTCGCCTGAGGTTATCCTGTCGAGGATCTCAAGCATGCGCTTCGTACCGACACGGCAGAACGTGCACTTGCCGCAGCTCTCGTCCTGCGTGAACTGCAGGAAGAACCGCGCGATGTCAACCATGCACGTTCGGTCGTCCATGACGACCATGCCACCGGAACCCATGATGGCGCCGGTCTTCGTCACGGACTCGTAGTCGATCTTGATGTCGATGTGCTCTTCGGGAACGCAGCCACCCGACGGCCCACCCAGCTGGACGGCCTTGAACTTCCTGCCGTCGGGGATGCCGCCGCCGACCTCAAAGATGACGTCCCGAAGCGAGATCCCCATCGGGACCTCGACCAGGCCGCCGCGCACGATCTTCCCGGTGAGTGCGAAGACCTTCGTTCCCTTGCTCGTCTCGGTACCGTACGCCGCGTATGCGGCGGCGCCGTTCGTGATGATCCACGGCACGTTGGCGTAGGTCTCAACGTTGTTGATGTTCGTGGGCTTCGCCCACAGGCCCTTGGCCGCGGGGAACGGCGGGCGCAATCTAGGCATGCCACGCTTGCCCTCGACAGACGCGATGAGCGCCGTCTCTTCGCCGCAGACGAAGGCCCCCGCGCCTTCCTTCACCTTGACGCGGAAACTAAACCCGGAGCCCAGGATGTCCATACCGAGGAAGCCGCGCTCCTCCGAATCGGCGATTGCCATCTTGAGTCGCCGGACGGCCAGGGGATACTCGGCCCGTGCATATATGTACCCCTCGGCAGCACCAATGGCGTAGGCGGCGATCGTCAGCCCCTCGAGCACCGAGTGCGGGTCGCCCTCAAGAACGCTCCTGTCCATGAAGGCGCCCGGGTCGCCCTCGTCAGCGTTCACGATGACGTACTTGACGTCCCCAGGCTGCTGTCGCGCCAGGTCCCACTTGACGCCGGACGGGAACCCGGCCCCCCCACGGCCCCTGAGCCCCGACGCCTTCATCGTGTCGACGATTTCCTCGGGAGTCATCTCGGTCAGCGCCTTCGTCAGACCCTCGTACCCGCCGGCTTCGATGTACTCATCGATGGACTCGGGGTCGATGAGCCCGGCGTTCCGAAGAACCAACCGCACCTGTCGGTCGTAGTAGGCCTCGTCCGGGAGCCTCTTCCCTTCCATGCGGACCGCGAACTCCTCGACGGGCTTCCCGCCGACGATGTGCTCTTGGACGATCCGCGCGACCTGCTCCTCCGTCACTCCCCCGTAGGTGACCCTGCCCAGTCCTTCGGTATCAACGTCGACAAGCGGCTCGCGGTAGCACATGCCGATGCAGCCCGTACGCCGAAGCGGCGTGCTCAGCCCTCTCTCGTCGAACTCGCGTCGGAACGCTTCGTACACCTGCGCCGCGCCCGCTGCAACTCCGCAGCTGGACAGCCCGACGGTCACCCTGCTCGATGTGCTTTGGTCCGGCATCCTTATCCTCTTGGTCAGCTGGTCACGCCTTCGCGCCGCCCTCGTCCCCGGCGGTTCCGTAGTTCCTCACGATGTCTCTGGCCTGCTCTGGCGTCAGCCGGCCGAAGGTGTCCTCGTCGATCATGATGACGGGCGCCAGGCTGCAGCAGCCCAGGCAAGCCACCGTCTCCACGGTGAACTTCCCGTCCTCGGTGGTGCCGCCCTCGGCGACACCAAGCTCGTCACAGACGGCCTCCACCACATCGACGGCCCCCTGCACGTGGCAGGCGGTGCCCTCACACACCCTGATGATGTGCCTGCCCACCGGCTCGAACCGGAACTGCGAGTAGAAACTCGCGACGCCGAAGATGCGGGCGGGCGGCACGCCGGAGCGTTCAGCGATCCGCTCCATGATGACAGGCGGAAGATAGCCGATCTCTTCCTGGACCTGCTGGAGCATCGGGATCAGTGCGCCGCGCAATGTGCTGAATTCCGCCACGATACGATCGACTACGGAGAGCTGCTCGGGCGTCGCCACGTCCGGGCCTGCGGTGTTCGCCATCAGTCCTCCCGGTCCCCGCCGCCCACGTCCTTGAGAGCGTCGGCGGTCAGGGTTCTGGGGCAATCCTCGAAGTAGAAGCGTGCCTCGTGCTCGATTCTCTCCGTCGAGTCCGACGCGTGAACCGCGTTCTCGCGGAGGCTCCTTCCATACAGCGCCCGGACCGTGCCGGGCTCGGCCTCCGCCGGGTTCGTCGCACCGATCAGTTCCCTGAGGACCGGAATGCCCGGCCCGTTCAGAAGCAGTCCGACGGTCATCCCGGATGTGATGAAGTCGATGAGGGGGTCGAAGAAGGGCTTGTCCTTGTGCACGTTGTAGAGGAGGCCGGCCTCGTCGGCGGTGAGCCTGCGCGATGCGATGCCCACAATGGAAAAACCCGCTCGCTCGACGGCCGCCACTATGTCACCGATGTGCCCATCGCTGACCGCACACGGCTTGATCATCAGGAATGCCATCGACGCATCAGGCTTCATTGCGAGCTTCTCTCGCAGCAGTCCTGCCCAGCTCAAGAGCCTTCTCGTTTATCGACTCCGTGCCCTTCGGCACTCGCTCGAGAACCGCCGCCCGGAGGCTCTCCCACTGGACGACCCCGGTGAGTTCGCCGACCGCGCCAAGCGCGACGACATTCGCGAAGAGCTTTCGACCGCACTCCTCGAGCGCGAGCATTGTGAAGGGGATCCCGATCGCACCCGGGTGCTCGACACGCTCGACGAGATACGAGTCGACGATGAGAATGCCGCCTTCGCGCAGCGAAGGAAGGTACTCATCGAGAGACGCCTGGCTCATTGCGAGCAGCACATCGACCCGTGTCGCCTTGGGGTAGTCTATCTCGCCGTTGGATATCACGACGTCCGTCTTGCTCTTGCCACCGCGGGCCTCGGGCCCGTAGCTCTGCGTCTGCACCGCGTTCTTACCGTCGTACACGGCCGCCGCCGCGAGCAGCTTGCCCGCGAGCATCGCGCCCTGCCCTCCGGCGCCCGAGAGCCTGATCTCGTACCTGTCTGCCTCGCCCGTCACGCTCGAACCCTCACGGTCTTGCGCGCCTCCGCCGGCGCTAGCCGTCCCCCAACTTCAGGCCATCGGCCATCTCATCGTAGGCCTGGATCATCTTCCTGACGTTCGCGACCACCGCCGGATCGGCCGACACGCGCTCGGCCATCTCATCGTAGGACTGGATGAACTCCGGCTTGTCGGACTCGACCATGATCCCGCGCGTGAACTTGCCCTCGAGATCGGCGGCGTCCATACGCTCGGCCGCCTTGATGGAGACCGAGTTGTCACGCATCCACTCTAGCATGGCCACGGGCGACGCGAACTTGTTCATCCGGCCGTAGCTTGTATGGCAGTTCGAGATGATCTCCACCACCGAGAAGCCCTTGTGCCGAATGGCCTTCTCTATGAGAACACCTGCTTCCCTCGCGTGGTACACGGAACTCCTGGCTACGAAGGTCGCCCCGGCTCCCACGGCGAGCGCGGTCGTGTCGAACGCGTACTCGATGTTGCCGTACGGCGCCGTGGTGCCCCGCTTGCCGTGCGGCGTCGTCGGGGAGTACTGCCCGCCGGTCATGCCGTATATCTGGTTGTTGGCGACGATCGCCGTCATGTCTATGTTCCTGCGGCAGGCGTGTATGAAGTGATTGCCGCCGATGGCCAGTGCGTCGCCGTCCCCCATCGCAGCGATGACGGTCAGCTCTGGCCTGGCCAGTTTCACGCCTGTGGCAAACGCAAGACCGCGACCGTGAGTCGTGTGCAGTGTATTGAAATCAACGTAGGTCGGCATGCGGCCGGTGCATCCGATACCGGAAACGACGGCGACCTTGTTCTTGTCAACACCGATGGCGGCAATGGCCCGCAACATCGCGCTCATTATGATGCCGAGCCCACATCCGCCGCACCACACGGTCGGCAGTTTCTTGTGGGGACGTAAGTAAGTCCGCGCGACCTCGATGGCCTGGCTCATCGTCCGGCTGCCTCCATCGTGAAATCAGCGATCTCGTCGGGTGTGAAGAGATCTCCGTCCACCTTGCCGAGCGCCCTGACGTCAGCGGCGCCGCAGATGGTGCGCTCTACCTCGAGCGAGAGCTGTCCCAGGTTCATCTCCGGCACAACGACGAGTTCAAGCTGACCAGCCAGCTCCCTGAGCCGAGCGCCGGAGAACGGCCAGATCGTCCGTGCCCGCAGAAGACCCGCGCGCACGCCACGCTTCCGGAGTTCCCTCACGGACGACTTCGCCACCCGCGCTGTTGACCCGTATGCGAACAACAGGATGTCCGCGTCATCGAGCATGAACTCCTCGTACGAAGCCAGCTCGTCGGCGCAGCCCTCTATCTTGTTGACAATCCCTCGTATCTTGAGATCAACCTCTTCCTTCACCATCGTCGGGAAGCCCCTCGCGTCGTGCGTGAGCCCGGTGACGTGGAATCTGTGTTCCCCCCCGAAGGCCGCCAACGGAGGCAGTGACTCCCCCTCGCAGCTGCAGTAAGGGCAGTACTCGGCTCTCCCCGCGTCGGGTTGCCGCCTGGGTTCCACACGGTACGTCGTTGGCGCCGGGAGCATAACGCTCTCACGCATGTGTCCGATGACCTCGTCGGACAGGAGCACGACGGGCGTTCGATAACGCTCCGCCAGGTTGACGCAGTCCACGGTCATCGTGAAGCACTCGAGGACCGAGGAAGGTGCGAGCGCGATCATCGCGTGATCACCATGAGTTCCCCAACGCGCCTGCTGGACGTCAGCCTGCGCCGGCTGCGTTGGAAGACCTGTCGAGGGCCCCGCCCTCTGGACGTTGACGATGACACACGGCACCTCGGCTATCGCCGCGAAGCCGATGTTCTCCTGCATGAGCGAGAAGCCCGGGCCGCTGGTCGCCGTCATTACCTTGGCTCCCGCGAGAGCCCCTCCGACAATTGCGGCCATGGAGGCTATCTCGTCTTCCATCTGTATGAAGCGGCCACCCATCAGCGGAAGGCACTGCGACATGACCTCGGCGATCTCGGACGACGGCGTTATCGGGTAGCCCGCAAAGAAGTTCACGCCGGCCGCGAGCGCGCCCACCGCGCAGGCTTCGTTGCCCTGAAGGATCTGCTTCTTCATCGCGGACTCACTCATTGGCCACGCTTCCCTGAACCTTCGGATTTCACCGGGCGCACCTTCTGCACGGTTATCGCCATGTCCGGACACAGGATCTCGCAGAGACCGCACGCGGTGCACGCATCCGGATTCGACACGATCGGCAGACCCGACTTGTCGGACGTGAACACACCGCGCGGGCACATCGAGTAGCATATGCCACAGGATTTGCACCACTTCTCGTATATGAAGACAGCGTCGTCCGGATGCTCGGAAGCGTCAGGGTAGTGCCACTGCCGCCTGCCAGCCTCGGACTTCGCTCCCTTGTCAACCATCACTTCCTCCCGAGGGCCGCAGCGACCAGGCCCGGTATGTCGCTCGGCCTGTCGGCCACGGGGATCCCGGCCTCGCTCAGCGCCTTGATCTTGTCCTGGGCCGTACCCTTGCCGCCGGCGATGATCGCGCCCGCGTGCCCCATTCGCTTCCCCGGTGGGGCCGTGCGCCCGGCGATGAAGCTGACGACCGGCTTGTCGAGATGCGCTGTGACAAATTGCGCCGCCTGCTCCTCGTCGGTTCCGCCTATCTCCCCGATGAGAACAACGACCTCGGTCTGCGGATCCGCTTCGTACGCGGTCAGCGCATCGATGAAGCTGGTCCCGATTATGGGGTCGCCGCCTATGCCCAGCACCGTCGACTGCCCCAGTCCGCTGCGCCTCAACTGCTCGACGACTTCGTACGTCAGCGTGCCGCTCCGCGAGACCACGCCAACCGGCCCCGGAGAGTGAATCCACCCTGGCATGATGCCGACCTTGGCCTTTCCGGGACTGATGACGCCCGGGCAGTTGGGCCCTATCATCCTCGTCCCCAGCTCGCTGAGCCGCTGACATACCTTGGCCACGTCCAGCGTCGGTATCCCCTCGGAGATGGTGACCACGAGGTCCACGCCTGCCTCCGCCGCCTCGATGATGGCGGGCGCGGCGAAGCGCGCGGGAACGAACGTGATGCTCGTGTTCGCTCCGGTCTCGCGGACGGCGCCGGCCATCGTGTCGAACACGGGAACTCCGTGTACCGACTGGCCACCCTTGCCCGGCGTCACACCACACACGACGTTCGTGCCGTAGTCTATCATCCCCTTCGCCTGGAACGTGCCGTCGCGCCCGGTGATCCCCTGGACGCAGAGTCGCGTGTCAGCATTGACGAAGATGCTCACGAGTCCCTCCCCGCCAGCACGACCGCCTTCTCGACGGCCTCGTCCAGGGTGTCGGCCGTCATCAGGTCATGCTCCGCCAGAATGCGCCTGGCCTCTTCCGCGTTGGTGCCCGTCAGACGCACCACAATGGGGACGTCGGTGGCCACGCGCTCCAGGGCGTGAACGAGCCCGCGCGCAACATCGTCGCACCTTGTGATACCACCGAAGATGTTTATGAGTAACGATCT
Source organism: Candidatus Eiseniibacteriota bacterium (assembly GCA_030595835.1). GTDB lineage: Bacteria > Joyebacterota > Joyebacteria > Joyebacterales > Joyebacteraceae > JALGZG01. Next base: position 11,868 of record JAUVLG010000003.1, read on the forward strand.
CACGTTGGGATCGCTCGTGATGATCTCAAGAGTGGTGGCAACCTTGTCGGAGTTCGAGCTCCCGCCGACATCCAGGAAGTTCGCCGGCTCGCCACCGTACTGCTTGATGAGGTCCATCGTCGTCATCGCCAGCCCCGCGCCGTTAACCAGGCAACCGACGTTCCCGTCCAGCTTCACGAACGACATCCCCAACTCGCGCGCCTTCGTGAGCTCGGCCGTATCGGTCGACGTGTCGCGCATGGCAGCGATGTCCTCGTGCCGGTAGAGCGCGTTGTCGTCGATGTTCATCTTCGCATCGATGGCCCGCACGACACCCTCGGAGGTAACGACGAGGGGATTGATCTCCGCCAGTGACGCATCACTCCCGACGAAGGCCGCGTAGAGCTTCAGGATGGCATCGGCCACCTGCGCCGCAACCGAGGGCTCGGACTCGATCTTCGCCGCGAGCTCCGCGGCCTCCGCATCGGAGAGCCCACGTTCCGGATCGACGGGGTGTTTGTGGATCTTTTCGGGCGTCTCACTGGCTACAACCTCGATGTCCACACCGCCTTCGCTGCTGACCATGTAGACGGGCTTCTTCGTCGCCCTGTCGACAACGATCCCGATGTAGTACTCACGATCGATATCGACGACCTCAGCGACGACGACCTTCTCGACGGTGAGTCCCTTGATGTCCATGCCAAGGATACCCTCGGCGAGTCGCTCGGCCTCGTCGGCATCCCGCGCCAGCTTGACACCGCCGGCCTTGCCCCTGCCTCCGACGTGAACCTGCGCCTTGACGACGACGCTGCCCCCGCGCTTCTCCGCGGCCGCACGCGCTTCTTCGGGACTCGTTACCACGTCGAACCCTGACACCGGCAGGCCGTATCTGGCGAAGATCTCCATGGCCTGGTACTCGTGTATCTTCAAGAGGCTGCCTCCAGACGTCCACACTTGGAGAACCGTGCGCTCTCCACGCGGCCGCCCGTCAGTACCGGACTGCTAGAAGAAGTCACCCAGAACATCCTCGAGTGTGGGGCTGCCCTTGACCTCAAGGTCATATCTCACGCGAACACTCGGTCTTTCGATGTCAATGACCTTCCTGAGATCGATCGGCGTCCCGATGACCACGTAGTCGCAGTCGACGGCGTTGACGGTCGTCTGCAGATCGGCCACCTGCTCAGGGCTGTAGCCCATGGCAGGCAGTAGCGTACCGATGCCCGGGTATTTCTTGTAGGTCTCGGCCATCTTGCCGACGGCGTGCTCTCTCGGATCCACGAGTACGGCTCCGGCCGCGGATGCGGCCACCGTACCGGCGCCGAGCTTCATCCCGCCGTGGGTGAGCGTCGGACCGTCCTCGATCACTAGCACGCGCTTGCCGGCCAGATCGACGTCCTGGTCAAACACGGTCGGCGAGTTGGCGTGGATGATCGTGGCGGCAGGATTGACCGATTCGATGTTCAGCAACAACTGGTCTATGTCCGCCTGACTCGCGGAGTCCTCCTTGTTTATGACGACGACGTCCGCCATCCGCAGATTCTGCTCGCCCGGGTAGTAGCTGAGCTCGTGGCCCACACGATGTGGGTCCGCGACGACGATGAGGAGGTCGGGCGCGTAGAACGACGCATCGTTGTTACCGCCGTCCCACATGATGACATCCGCCTCTTTCTCTGCCTCTTCGAGGATTCTCCCGTAGTCGACACCGGCAAAGACGACGATGCCCTTGTCGATGTGCGGCTCGTACTCCTCCATCTCCTCGATCGTGCACTTGTGCTTGATCATGTCGTCGTACTCGCCGAAGCGCTGCCAGATCTGCTCCCTCAGGTCTCCGTACGGCATCGGGTGTCGGATGGCCGCGACCTTCTTGCCGTGCTCGATGAGTATCTCCGCCACTCGGCGCGACGTCTGGCTCTTGCCGCACCCGGTGCGAACCGCGCACACGGACACGACCGGCTTCTTGGATTTGATCATCGTATCTTCCGCGCCCATCAACACGAAGTGAGGACCGGCCGCGTTCACCATGGAACACTTGTGCATCACGTACTCGTGAGGCACGTCGCTGTACGCGAAGACGACGTCATCGATCTTCGAATCGGCCATCAGCTTCCCGAGGTCCTCCTCGGGAACGATGGGTATGCCCTGCGGATAGAGAGAGCCGGCAAGTTCCGTGGGATACGCGCGTCCGGCAATGTCGGGAATCTGCGTTGCAGTGAAAGCGACTACCTCGAACTCCTCGTGGTCTCTGTAAACGAGATTGAAGTTGTGGAAGTCCCTTCCGGCAGCACCCATGATGACAACACGTCGTCTCTGCATCCAACCTCCTGGAATCGAACCGTCGCCGCGCACCGCACCGGCGGCCTTCATTGCCGCCCGCGCCATTCGCAAGAGAATCCCCCATGCCGACCTCGCTCGTGAGCGCGGCCGTGCGGAGGATCCGGAAGCGGAGCTATGTAGATAGAGGCTCCGAGCGAGTCAAGATGACCATGATACTCGATGGTCCCCGGGGATGTCCAGAGTCAAAGCGAAGATACGGACATGAATGGCCCTCGGTGGCTCGGTCGGGTTCCCTCAACCCTTGTCCGAGTCTAGTATCCTCGCGATCATGCCTCGCGTCGAACGTCCCTCAAGCTCCTCGACGGCGACGACCTTCCCACCGTGATCCTCGACGAAGTCCGCCCCGACGATCGTATCCCGCTCGTAGCCGGCGCCCTTTACGAGGATATCGGGAACGACGCCTGTAATGAGTTCGAGTGGCGTGTCCTCGTCAAACAGGCAGACCAGGTCGACCGAGGACAGGGCCGCTACGACATGTGCCCTGTCGTCCTCGGGCACGATAGGCCGGGTCTCACCCTTCAGGGCCCGGACCGAGCGGTCGGTATTGATGCCCACGACCAGGACGTCTCCAAGCGCCTTCGCCTCAGCGAGATACTGCGTGTGCCCGCGGTGTATGATGTCGAAGCAGCCGTTCGTAAACACAACGACCCGGCCCTCGGCGCGCGCATCGGCTGTTGCTGTGATGAGATCCTCGCGAGAGACGACCTTACCCAACACGCTCCCCCTCCCCGGCGTCCTTGAACGAGCGCTCGATCGCGGCCGGTCCGACGGAAACGGTCCCGACCTCCCTGATGACGAGACCGGCCGCGTGGTTCGCGATGATCGCGGCCTCTTCCATGGAAGCGCCCACCGCCAGTGCGACGGCCAGTACACTGACCACTGTGTCGCCCGCGCCCGTCACGTCAAACACCTCTCGAGCGACCGTCGGAAGATGTACAAGCTCACCGTCCGACATGAAGAGCGACATGCCCTGTTCGCCTCTCGTGACCGCAACGCACTCGGCCCCGAGCTGCTTCTGGAGCTTCCACCCCACGCTGAGCAACGTGTTCTCATCGGTGATGGTGACGCCGACCGCCGTTCCCGCTTCCTTCTCATTCGGCGTGATCGCCGTCACGCCCACGTAGCTCGCGAAGTGCGACTCCTTGGGATCAACGCAGATCATCTTCCCAGCGTCCCGCGCCATGGATATCGCCGCCGCGATCGTCGTCCGCGTGACCACACCTTTGCCGTAGTCTGAGACAATGAGCACGTCGGAATCCGCCACGGCTCTCCTGAGCCCGTCCAGGATCCTCGTCTCAACGTCACCCTCTATGTCGGAAGTAACCTCGCTGTCTGCTCTGACAACCTGCTGGCTGCGCGCGATCACGCGCAGCTTCGTCGTCGTAGACCGCCCCGGCTCAGTCACCACGCTGTCCACGTCGACGCCTCTTCCGGTCAGGAGCGAGAGCACCTCGCGGCCCGCGTCGTCGTCCCCGACAATACCCACGAGCACCGCGCGCGCTCCCAGGGAAGCGACGTTCTCGGCGACGTTTGCGGCGGCGCCGAACCTTGCGCTCTCGCGTTCAACCTCGACGATCGGCACCGGGGCCTCCTGCGAGATCCTGTTCACCGCACCCCACAGGTAGCGGTCGAGCATGATGTCGCCCAGGATGGCCACCTTCGCACGCGAGAATCCACCGAGCAGCGTTCTCAGCCGCGTGGCGTCGAGGTTCGTCACGCTCGTCCTCCGGTTTCGAGTCAGTCCTTGCGCGCCGGCGAGTCTCCCCCGCCGGACAGTGGCTGAATGCTAGAGCACGTAGCTGGTGAAGTCAAGCGCGCCCGGCCCTCGCCCGCCAGCCGGACCAAACTCCACCAGATACTCGGAGAGGCGGCGACCCGGCGACCGCGCGATCGCCGGGCAGAAGACGCAAAGCGGCCGGTCCGCAATCGCGAACCGGCCGCCCCTGGAACCGAACTGGACTTGATGCTACACGCATCAATGCTCAGTCAATTTCACGGTCTCGATAGTGCGTCTGCGCCTCGGCTTCCGCTTGGGATGCTTGGGAACCATCAGGTCCGGATAGGCGTTGTGCAGCGCCTGTATGGAAGATCCGGAGAAGCACCCGGTCAGCATCCCCCCGAGACCATGCTCTCTGAAGAGGTGGTAGGTCACGTCCTGGAACACGCGCTCTCTCGGAACACCGAGCGTCTCCTCACAGAGCCAGCGCGTGGCCCTGCGTGCGTTCGCCAGACCCTGCTCTCCCTGCCAGAAATTCTTGGGCACGTTGCGGAACTCCCAGGGATGGAAGCGCTCGGGATACGCATTCTCGATCGCCCTGAAGAAAGAACCCCTGAAGCATACGGAGAGCATGCCGCGCAGGTTGTGCTTGCCGAACGTGGTGGCCGAGATCCTCTGCGGGATATCACCGACGGCGACACCCTCGACCTCCTCGATCATCCACTGAGTTGCCTCAGCGGCAAGCTTGAACCGATTGGGACCCTGCCACATGCCCTTGACATTGAACTGCCATTTGTGGAATCGGTTCGGGTAGGCGTTGTCGATCGCCTTGTACGGCGACCAGTCAAAGCAACTGCCCAGCATCCAGGTAAGCCCGTTCTCGTAGAACAGCTTCTTGTGAATCGTGCGCGGAATGTCCGCTACGGCGATGCTGAGCTTGTCCTCGAGCAGGTACCTGGTAATGACCGCGGCGCGTGCGCGGCCTGTCTCGCCCTGGAAGAAGTTGTTGGGGAACCGCCGTCTGCGCCCTCCAAACACCTCTTCGTATACCTGGATGACCTCGGCGCGTTCTAGCCCGGTTGCCGCTGTCTCGGTATCCAGCCCTTTCAGCTCCGTGACCATAGCTCCTCCAGTCTACAGTTCGGACAACTGACAAAGCCGCTACGCAATCGTGAGAGTACGTTGTCCTAGTTTCACAGTTTTTACCACGTGTCAATCATGCAGGCCCAACATATCATCTCCGCCGAAACCTGTCAAGCCAATAGTGCGGCAAAGCACAATTACGTCGCTTTCTGGCGAGGAACTGGTGTGGCCCTGGCCACTCCGCAGTGACCCCCGATCGGTGTCTCCGGCAGCGCTCCAGCCACCGCGCGGTCGAGGATGCCGCCGAGAGAGAGAACCGGCACCCTCCCCGATGCGCCGGTCGAGCAAGGTCCGGTCCGGTCCGGTCCGGTACGGTACGGTTCTGAGGCGGCACGGTCTCCGATGCCGGACCCGATGCCGGACCCGTGCTGAGAGTTATCGGGTGCCGATCCACTCGTTCAGCCGTACCCGGGTGTCACGCTAACCCACTGCCCAGAATGGTCTTGACAATCCTCCGGGACCCTCATATGTTTGCGGCGAACCGGGTCCACGCGGACCCGGAGACTGTTTGGGAGCTACACGGGAGGCCCATGGCTGAGCAGAAGAAGCAAATCAACGTGGAACTGCGCGACGAGGAGGCTGAGGGCGTCTACGCGAACTTCGCCGCCATCACCCACTCCCCCGCCGAGTTCGTAATGGACTTCATCAGAGTCCTTCCCGGAACCAAGAAGAGCAGGGTCCACGCCCGGATCGTGATGGCCCCGCAGAATGCCAAGGCCTTCGTCAGGGCGCTCAAAGACAACATCGCCAAGTACGAGGAGCGGCACGGCGAGATCAAGTCGTCGGGGCAGAGCCAGCCTGAGAAGCAGATAGGGTTCCAGTAGGACGCAGGATCTGACATCTGGCAGGTTGCTGAGGATCCGCGGGGACGCGCACCGACCGTGCCCTGGAGTTCCGGTACGGAGAACGTGCCTTCGCGGCGGTACCGTGGGGCGCTGAGTTCCCTGCGAATCCGCGACGACGGCAAGAGCACGAGAAGATCACAGCGAGCCTCATGAGCGAGGCCAGGCTCGATCAGGTGTTCGAAGAGCCATGATCAGGACCAGGAGGGACCACGATGATGCGCGGCATACTTGCAGTGATTCTGCTCATCGCGCTCGCGATGAGCGCGGGCGCCTACGACGTGCTCTACAGCAATGATACGGCCGCGACCCACGAGCCCGGCGCATTCGGCATCGGCGCCAGCTTCATCTACTTCGCGGCCAACAGCGAGTTCAAGAAGGACGGCGAGAGCCTCGACTGGGAGGACGGCAACGACTACACCGCCAAGTGGTTCCCGATCGACATCCACTACGGCGTCCTGGACGGGTTCGAGGTCGGTGTCACTCCCATCTTCATGATGGACACGATGTCCGACCCGGACTCCGTGAACGACGTGACCGGCACGGGCATCGGCGACACCTGGATCTGGGCGAAGTACAACATCGCGCCCGATCCACTCATGACAGCACGGGTGAGTGTCAAGGTGGCAACGGGAAATCATGAGGGCGACGACATCGAACTCGGGCAAGAGCTCGCGCTTGGAACGGGCCAGATGGATATCGACGCCGCCTTCATGATCGGCGCACCGCTGCCCGACGGCTTCTTCGATGGCTCACTAGGCTACCGCTACAGGATGGCGGAGTCCACCGAAGACGGAGCACCTGAGTCCAAGTTCGGCAACGAGATTCACTTCTTCGTGGGCTACACGCACTTCCTCAACGAGGCGCTGAGCTTCAGGGTCGGCGCCGACGGCTACTTCGGGAGCGACCCGACCGAGGACGGAGAGCCGATCGAGGACAACCCCCTGGATCCTGATGAATTCCAGACCGGCCCGAGCGCCGTGTGCATCAACCCGAGCTTCGACTACGTCATGGACAGCGGGCTGTCCCTGGGCCTCGATGTGCACTACCCGCTCATGGGCGCCAACGTCAACGCCGCGTGGGGCATCGGTCTCTCGGTTGGCTGGGGCAGCTAGCAACACACCTCAGTGATCGGCAGCGGAACGCAATCGCGAAAGGAGCCGCCCGAGGGCGGCTCCTTTCGCGTACTGCGCTTGTCGCTTTCCGGCGGTTCGCTCGCGGCCGGCGGCGACATGACTCACCGCTGCCGGCAGCCAGTGTCGCGCTCCTACTCCCTAGGAAGCAACACGGGGCGCCTTCCGTGGACTCGTCTTCCACCTCCTGTGCATCCAGAAGTAGTGGTCCGGATGCAGGCGGATGAGCCGTTCGAACTCCGTCGTGTAACCCTGCGTGAAGATCCTGACCTTCTCGTCCAGCGGGAGATCTTCAGGAGGAGGCGCGACGGCCTTGCTGACGACTATCTCGTGCGCTCCGGCCGCCCCTCTCACAACGGAGGTCGGCAGGAGCGCCGCACCCGTGCCGGCGGCCATGCGCCCGGGGCCGTACGGCGTCGAGGCCGGCTTCCCCAGGAAGTTGACGAAGACCCCCTTCTTCCCCGCGTCCTGATCCGACAGCATCGCGACGACCCTGTTCCGCCGCAGGGCGCGCAGGACGCCCATGAGATTGCCCGTCACCGGGACGATCTCCACGCCGAACCGACCCCGCAGCCGGTTCATGAGACCGTCGACGAGGATGTTGTGCTGCTCTCCCACCAGAAGCGTCAGGGGATAACCCCGCCGGGCAAGCGTGCTCAAAACCTCCCAGTTCCCGAAGTGGCCGGCAACGAGTATGGCTCCCTTGCCCTCGGCAAGCGCCGCATCAAGGTGCTCGCCTCCAGTGAGGGTGATGAGCCTCTCGACGTCGCGCTCCGTCAGTCGTGGGAAGCGGGCGTACTCGAACGTCATGCGTCCGAAGTTCCTGTAAGACTCGCGCGCGATCGCAAGGAGCCCGCCACGATCGAACCGGTCCCCGAAGACCCGCTCAAGATGTCTCATGGTAACGTCGCGCCGCAGCTTGAGGACCGTGAAGGCGAAGCTACCGAGAGAGCCCCCGACGGCCCGCGCCGCTCCGGCAGGAAGCGCACAGATGATCGCCTGGACGGCCCGCGCCACGCCGTACTCGAGCCTGTGCTGGAACGTGGTCTTTCTGTTCCTCGACATCGCCACCCCTCGGGCACGAACTGCTGGAATCCTGACCCGCCACGCGAAGCCTGAGCGAACCCGTTCAGCGCCGCCCATCTCCACCTTCGTCAGACGAACTTGCGGGCCAACCAGGAGAACTTGATCTCCACTGCGTCCTCCGGACACACCTCATGACAGCACAGGCACTCGACACACTTCTTCCGATCAACGACGGGACCCGTCTCGGTCATCTCGATCGCATCTGCCGGACAGCTCCTCACGCACAGCGCGCAGGCTTCGGCACGACATCCGCGCTCCTTCGACATCTCGGGATAGATCCATATCCAGGGCCGGAGCGCCTTGACGAGGGGGCCCGGGAGCAGGTTGAGCAGCGTGGTCCCCGGCAGCTTGAAGCCCTCGAGGTCGAAGCTTGCGGGGTCCTCGCCCACGATCTCGATGTCTTCCCGCCTAGCGGTCCCGAGACCCCTTGCGGCGGCGAAGCGAGTGGTGGACACAGCCCCGTCCCGGAACCCTATCATCCCGGCAACGATGGTGTCGACGGCCACGGCGTCCGTGCCGCCCACGATGGCCCCGACCTGCCTCGGACTGCCGCCGGAGGGACCGTTCCCCTCCATGGCCACGACGGCATCCATGATGTGAAGCCTGGGCTGAACCAGGGAGTAAACATCCACGAGGTGCTTGCTGAACGGCACGGGCCGCGGTGCGAAGTTGTGCAGGCGGCCCTTCGCAAACCCCGGTATCACGCCGAACATGTTCTTGATGCACCCGGTGTAGAGCGTGAGCACGTGAGTCTTCATCTTTGGAAGGCTGATGATCGCGTCGGCTTCGAGCACGGGCCGGGCTATCAGATATGATCTGAGCTGACCTGCGACGTCTCTGGCCCCGGACGCCTCGAAGTTGACGATGGGCGTACCGGTTCGCTCGGACAGGTCCTTGAGCCCCGTGTTCCGCCACACGCGCTCGATCCCGCGAAGCGCACCTCCCGGGCTGTCGCCCATCGAGGGCTCACCGCCCGCTTCTCTGACCGCCCCGATGACCGCCTCGATCACCGCGGGGTGTGTGGTTATCGCCCGGTCGGGGTCCTTCGCGGCGAGGAGGTTCGGCTTGAGCAAGACCTTCTCCCCGGGCGAGATGAACCGGGACATGCCCCCCAGGTGATCGAGAACCTCATTGACGGCTCTCGACACGTCGCGGAGATCATAGGTCGCGCATCTCGCTATGGCCACCGTCGCTTTTCGGTCTGCGCCCATCGCTCTTCCTTTTGCAGGCTCAGGATCTCTTCACTCCCGGCGCGCGACATCTCTCTCCCACGACGAAGCGCCCGCCAGGAGACGACTGAGCCTCGCCGGCCAGCTCCAGCTTCAGAAGCGCCGACAGTACCGCCGCCACGGGCGCCCCCGTTCCCGCCACGAGCTCATCGACCGAGACCGGCGTAAGCGAAAGCAGTGACAGCACCCGGCGGCGCAGCGGAACAGTCCCGCCCCGGTCCTCCGACGCCGCGTCGCGACCGACGCCCGACGGCGGCCGCTCTCCGGCAGCCACCGCGCGACACGCCGCATCAGGAGAGCCCCCGCAACCGGTGCTCCTCCAGTCCGGCCTCGCCACCGGAAACGGTCCCCACGCCCGTTCGAGCTCGTCGAGCACGTCTCCCGCGTCCTCCGTGAGCTTCGCTCCCGCCTTTATCAGTCGATTGGGCCCCGCGGACAACGGCTCGTCCACAGGCCCGGGGACGGCGAAGACCTCTCTCCCCTGTTCGAGCGCCCGCGCGGCCGTTATGAGGGCCCCGCTCCTCGCGGCGGCCTCCACCACGACAACTCCCACGGACAGACCCGAGATGATGCGGTTGCGTCTCGGGAAACATCCCGGCCTCGGCTCCGACAGCATCGGGAACTCGCTTACCAGAGAACCGCTCGCCGCGATGTCATGAGCGAGCCCCGCGTTCTCCAGAGGATACACGCAGGCCAGCCCACAGCCCAGGACCGCGACGGTCCGTCCTCCGGCATCGAGTGCTCCCTCGTGCGCCCTCGTATCCACACCGCGCGCGAGTCCACTGACCACGGTCAGCCCCGACCGGACAAGATCGGCCGCGAGCTCCGTGGCGACCGCGGCTCCGCGCGGCGTCGGTGTCCTTGTGCCGACCACGCCGATCATGGGCGCCAAACCACCCAGGGTCTCTCCTGACACGAAGATACCGACCGGAGCACGCGCGACCTCCAGCAGGATATCCGGGTAATCGTCGTCCCCCGGGAGGGCGAACCGGGCCCTGGCCCGCCGGGCCAGCTCCAGTTCCGCCACCCAGAGCCGTCGCGAGACACTGCTCCTCACGGCGGCCGCGATCCGCGCGGGGACCAGCCCCGTCAGGATCGCACCACCGTCTATGGCCGTGACCGCTCCCAGATACGACCCGAAGGCCCGATGCAGCCGTGCTGCGATCGCCGGGCCCACGCCGTGCGTCAACGCGAGCGCCATGGTGGCCTCCCGTTCAGTCACCCGTCACCACCACCCTACCACAGGGGAACCCACCGGTCGGGTCGATTCGACCACGACCACGTTCGTGCGCGGACCCCACGACCGCGGGGCCCGCCGGTCCCTCACTCCTCCATATCGGCGAGAACTGCAACCAGAGCGTGAGTCAGCCCGTCCAGACCTTTGCCGCTCATCGCCGAGACCTGGTGTATCTCCTCCCCACCGAAGCCGGCCATGGGCGCCGCCCCATCGGGGAAGAGGTCGATCTTGTTGAGGGCTACGATCCTGGGCTTCTCGGAGAGCCCCTCTCCGTAGCTCTCGAGCTCACCGAGCAGCGTCCGGTAGTCCTCCTCCAGCGTCTCGCTCGATGAATCGAGGAGGATCACGAGGACCCTCGTCCGCTCGATGTGTCGGAGGAACCTGTGGCCGAGTCCCCTGCCCTCGTGAGCACCCTCTATGAGACCCGGGAGATCGGCCATCACAAAGCTGTCGGCGGAACCGTGCCCGACGATACCGAGCACGGGACTGAGTGTCGTGAAGGGGAAGTCGCCTATCTTGGGTCTCGCGGCCGACACTCGCGACAGAAGCGTCGACTTGCCTGCACTCGGCAGACCGACGAGCCCGACGTCGGCGAGCAGCTTGAGCTCGAGCTCGATCACGAGCTCCGCCCCGGGCCTGCCGCCCTCGCAGTGCCGGGGCGCCTGCTCGACGGGAGTCGCGAATCGAGCGTTACCTCTCCCGCCGCGGCCACCCTTCGCAACCACGAACCTCGCGCCGTCCTCTTCGAGGTCTGCCAGCACGTCCCCGGATTCGTGGTCCTTGATTATGGTCCCCGGCGGGACCAGGAGCACGATGTCCTCCCCGTCCCTGCCGCGCTTGTTCGCCCCGATCCCGTTTCTGCCCTTCTGTGCCTTGTAGTGCTTCCTGTAGCGGAAGTCGAGCAGCGAGGAAAGACCGCGCGCGGCCACGAACACAACGCTCCCGCCGTGCCCGCCGTCTCCGCCGTTCGGTCCGCCACGCGGCACGAACTTCTCTCTGCGGAAGCTGCAGCAGCCGTTCCCGCCGTCGCCGCCTCTGACCTCTATCTTTGCATAGTCTATGAGCATCGCTCGGCCTCAGTTCTGGGCGTCGCGTCCCCGTCGAGGTCACGCCACCACGGGTTCGGACGATCCGTCAGGATTTTCTCCGGGTTCATGGCACCCGTCGGGTCGAGCGCACGCTTGACCGCCGCCGTCACGCGGAGCGCGGACTCGCCCAGTTCGTCGGCGAGGTGGTCGGCCTTCGTGATGCCGATCCCATGTTCACCGGACAGTGTGCCGCCCATCTTGAGCGCCGCATCGAAGAGCAGGCCAACCGCGTCGCGCGCCGCACGCATCTGATCCAGGTCGCTACGGTCCAGCATGATGTTCACGTGGAGGTTGCCGTCCCCGGCGTGGCCGAACGCCAGTATCGGCAGTCCCGTCGAGGCCGAGATCTCGTGCATCCTCCGAACGAACGTGGGTATGGCGCTTCTCGGCACGGCGATGTCCTCGTTGATCTTGCCCGTTGCGAGCCTGGCAAGCGAGGGGGAGATCGAGCGCCGGATCTCCCATATCTCATCCCGTTCCAGGTCGTCGGTCGCCTCACGGCAGCTCAGGGCCCCGCTCGCCGCCAGCTGGTCCCGAAGTCGCTCCGTCGACTCGGCCACGGCCGTATGGTCACCCTCGAGTTCGATCAGAAGGGCCCCTTCCGGAACCGAGTCCGGCCTCTCCCCCTGGACGTACTCCATCGCGCATGCCAGGGTCTCGCGGTCCAGTATCTCAAGTACCGCCACCGGCAGTCCGGAGGCCGTGACGGCCGCGACCGCGGCCGCGGCCTGGGTGAGTGAGGGGAATTCCGCCCAGAATGTGGCGTAGCTCTGAGGCCTGTCGCTCAGCCTCAGGGCCGCCTTCGTCACCACGGCGAGCGTGCCTTCGGACGCAACCACGAGTGACGCGGGATCCCACGAGATGCCCCGGCTGCCCGCGAGGAGACCAGTCGAAACGACTGAGCCATCGGCGAGTACGAGCTCGAGACCGACGACGTAGTCCCGCGTCGTTCCATGCAGGACCGTCCGGGGACCTCCCGCGCCCTCCGCGATGTTCCCGCCTATTGTGGAGATCAGGAGGCTCGCGGGGTCAGGAGGGTAATAGAGCCCGGCCGCCTCGGCCGCCTCCCTGAGATCGTTGTTGATCACACCGGGCTCGACGACGGCGACCCTCCTGCCGACGTCGATCCCGAGCACGCGGTTCATACCCTCAAACGACAGGACGATGCCCCCGGCCAGGGGGACGCTCCCACCGGTGTAACCGGTTCCGGCCCCTCTCGCCGTCACCGGGAGCGAGGCCGCGCCCGCCACGCGAACGACCTCGGACACCTCGCTCGTGGACCGGGGCCAGACGACCACATCAGGGAGCGAGCGCAGGTCCGTCGCGTCGAACGAGTAACAGATCCGGTCCTCAAGAGCGAAGGAGAGCGAGCCCCCCACCGCGCTGGAGAGCGCCCGGACGGTCGCCCGGTCAAGCACCGACCGATCATTCTCTCTTGTTGACGGTGACAATGTGCCTCCGGCGCCGCCCGGGCGTTCTGATGGAAGCGTCTGCTGTTCGCTAGCTCGACCCGCGCTTCTCGCTCAGTGCGCGAATGACGGCCTCGGGCGCCAGTCCGTCGACGTCACCGTCCAGAAGAGCCACTTCTTTCATGACGGTCGAATCCAGGTAGATGAAACTCAGGCTCGGCATCAGGAACACGGTCTCGATCTCGCGCGCGAGGCGTCTGTTCATCAGAGCCATCTGGAACTCGTACTCGAAGTCGGAGACCTGTCTTAGCCCCCTGAGGATCGCGACCGCTCCGGTCTCGTTGACGGTGTCGATGAGGAGCCCGTCAAAGGGAATCACCTCGACGTTCCCCATGTCCTTCACGGCGTCCCTCAGGAACCCGACCCTCTCGGTAACCGAGAACATCGGAGACTTGTCGCGCCCGGTTCCCACTGCAACGACCACTCCATCAAACAACCGGAGCGCCCGCTTGACGAGATCGAGGTGGCCGTTCGTCACCGGATCGAACGTACCTGGGTACAGCGCTCTCCTCACGTCTGCTCCTCCCGCCCCGCGCTCCTAGGCCCGGGTCTCGTAGAAGTCGACAGCAGTGCTTCCGTATCTCTTGGTTCTGTTCAGGCCGAGGCGCCCCACGGCCACGAGCGGAGCATCGGCCGACGCGCGCTCGACCACAACGATCGCCTCGTCCGCGAGGTTGCCTGCGTCAGCCAGAAGCTCGAGCGCCATAATGGCCAGACCCGACGAATAGGGCGGGTCGACGAACGCTATGTCGAACGGTCCGCCAGGCACGGCTCGCTTGAGAACGGCCAGCGCGTCACCCCTTATGAGCCTGCACCGGCCAGCCAGGCCGAGGCGCTCAACGTTCTCGCTGACCACACTCAGAACACGCTTGTCAATCTCGATGAACGTCGCGCGGTTCGAGCCTCGGGACAGGCTCTCGATACCGAGACTGCCGGATCCGGCGAAGAGGTCCAGAACGGCTGCCCCGTCAATGGCCGGCTCTATCATAGAGAACACCGACTCGCGCACCCGGTCGTACGTCGGGCGCACGGCACCTCCCGCCGGCGCCCGAATGACGGACCCTCTCAACCGGCCCGCGATCACCCTCACGAACGGACCCCCTCAGGCGCGAGTGTCACTCATCCTCCTCGTCGCCCCCCTCCATGCCGTAGCGCTGGAGCTTCCGGTAGAGAGTTGACGGGTTGATCCCAAGGATCTCCGCCGCGTTCTTCTTCTTCCAGCCGGTATCCTCGAGTGTCTGCAGCAGGTATCGCCGCTCGAGTTCCTCCAGCGTCACGCCGGAGACCCCGAGTTCCCTCTGGGAGACGGTCTGGGCCCGCTTTCTGAGCCGCTCGGGGAAGATGGACACGTTGAGGCTCTCGGCCGTCACCTCGTCGCCGTCCTCTAGGATGATCGCGCGCTCGATGATATTCTCGAGTTCCCTCACGTTCCCGGGCCAGTCGTAGCTCGCAAGGATCTCCATTGCGCCGTCAGACACGCGCTTGGCTCCGCCTGTGAACTTGTCCAGAAAGTACTCAACAAGGAGTGGTATGTCATCCCTGCGCTCCCTGAGCGGCGGGATGCTGATGGGTATCACGTTCAGCCTGTAGTACAGGTCCGGGCGGAACTTGCCTTCCTTGATCAACTGCTCGAGATCGGCGTTCGTAGCCGCGATCACGCGGACGTCGACACCGATCGGTTTCGTGCCACCGACGGGTACCACCTCCCGCTCCTGCAGCACGCGGAGAAGCTTCACCTGGATGGCGGTCGAGGTCTCACTGACCTCGTCCAGCATGAACGTCCCTCCCTCCGCGACGACGAAGAGCCCGCGCTTGTCCCTGATCGCCCCGGTGAAGGACCCCTTGACATGCCCGAAGAGCTCGCTCTCGAGAAGCGTCTCGGGAAGGGCGCCGCAGTTGATAGACACGAAGCGCTTGTCGGCCCTGGCGCTGCGCGCGTGTATGGCCCGCGCGACCAGCTCCTTCCCCGTGCCGCTCTCACCGTGAAGCAGCACCGTGCTGGAGGTCTTCGCCACGCGGTCAATGAGGTTGAACACCGACGCGACCCCAGCACTCTCCCCCACTATCTCCCTCTCACCCGTCGGATGAAGCGCTCGCTCCAGCTCGTTCTTCTCGTCCTTGAGCCGGCGCATCTCGAGGGCGGTTCTCACGACCTGCTTCAGCTCCTCGTTCGACACCGGCTTCAGAAGATAGTAGAAGGCGCCGATATTCAGAGCTTCTATCGCCGACTCCTGTGAGGCGTGCCCGGTGATGATGATGACCGGGAGCGTGGGGTCCGACTCGCGGAGCGTCATGAGGATATCGAGCCCGCTCATACCCGGGAGCTGTATGTCGGTGATGACAACGTCGTACGACTTCTTCGAGTTCAGTTTGAGCGCTTTCTTGCCGTCCTCGCTCGCGGAGACCTCGTAGCCCTCACGCTCGAGCATCATTGAGAGGTAGTCTCTGATGCTATCCTCATCGTCGATGATGAGTATCCTGCCCTCTGCCATCTGACACGTCCTTCCGCATTGTGTGTGCCCGAATCCGCCCGGGACCTTCAGCCCGGCAAGTACATGATGAACCTGCTGCCCTTGCCCGGTTCGCTTACGACCGCGATCCGTCCACCGTGCGCCTGGACGGTCTTGTCCACTATGGCCAGCCCCAGCCCGGTCCCGCCCTTCTTCGTGGTCCGAAACGGCTGGAACACCTCGTCCTTCCCGTCGGCCGGAATGCCGTGTCCGGTGTCCTCCACGATCAGAGCGACACCGCAGCCCGAACCGCCCGCGAGTCCGCGTGCGGCGAAGCCCGACTCCGGCACGACCGACAGACGGACCCGCCCCTCGCCCTCGATGGCCTCCAGAGCATTGATAGTCAGATTGAGGAGCGCCCGCCGGATCTGCTCCGCGTTGACCATCCCCTCGACCTCGTCCGTCACCTCAACGACGAGATCCGTTGTCGGCACCATCGCCGGATGCTGGCGGGCGATCTCGGCGACCTCCCGAACGAGCGCGTCGAGCCGTACGCTCTCGCGGTCGCTCGATTCCATCCTACCGTACTGCAGCACATCCTGAAGGAGCGTATTGAGCCTGTCGGCCTCGCGCGAGACCAGCTCGATCAACCTGACCTCGTCACCCCGAGGCTCGATGGTCTCCTTGAGCAGGTCTATCGACCCCTTGATAGCGTAGAGCGGATTTCGTATCTCGTGCGCGACGCCCGCCGCGAACTCACCCAGCGCGGAGAGACGGTCGTCGTGCCGGAGCCGCTCCTCCATGTGACGGGCCTCTGTCAGATCCTGGAAGATGGCGATGACTCCCCTGTCCTCACCCTCGACGCTCCTGAGTATCGAGGTGGAAAGACCCACGGGCGTGCTGCCGCCACCCCTTCGCTTAACGAAGAACTCCGCCCTCACCTCGGGACGACCGGCATCCAGCGCCGCCGCAATCCGTTCGCAGAACGCGGGCACGTCGGCGAAACCGAGCCTGTAATCCCTGCCTCTGGCCCCCTCCCCGGGAACCCCGAGGATCGCCTCCCCAGCCCTGTTCAGATAGGCCACGGTGCCCTCGCTGTCAACAAGGACCAGCCCGCTGCTAATGCCGTCCAGGATGTCGGCGATGCGCAGCTCCGCCGTGTCGAGCTCCGACCGCGTGACCGTGAGCTTGTCCTCGCTCTCCCCAGCCTTCCGTGCGAGGTGTCCCTCGAGCAGTGCAACCAGCAGCAGCGAGATGAACAGCGTAGCGATCTCCGCCACGGCGCCCGACTCCATCAGGTAGCTCCAGGAGGACGGACCGGTCAGGGTCAGCACGATGTGCCCGGCCACGGCGCCTCCGGCCGCGGCCAAGCCGGCGCCCAGGCCAAGCCATCCGGCCGCGACGATCACCGGCAGGAAATACAGCAGTTTGAATGGGCTACCCAGCCCACCCGAGAAATAGGCCAGGAGCGTGATGAAGATGACGTCGACGGCGCACTGCACGAGCATGAGCAGCCGGGGGCGACCGCCCGACGCGTGCCAGAGCAGATACACAACGGTGAGTGCGGCGGCGATGACGCCGAGGATCACTATGGCGAAACGCCCTACGTCCGAGCCGCCGATCAGAGCGGTCAGAACGATGACGACGACCACGAGCAGTCTGGCTACGATGACTGTCTTGGTCCGTGGGAAGCTCTCTCTCACGAGGATTCCTCCGGTCGCGCTTGTCTCATCTGACTGGTCCCGACGCGTCCGTCGTCCGGCCGGAGTCTGCCGTCGACGCCGCGTGCCCACCGACCGTCGCCTTGTCCCTGAGACCATCGAGAGTCACGGGTCCGATGCCCTTGATATCGAGCAGATCGTCCAGCGTGGAGTATCTGCCCCGAACCTCGCGCCGGTACACGATCGCGGACGCCCGCACCGGGCCGACTCCCGGCAGACGAACCAGGTCGGTAACATCGGCGGTGTTGATGTCGACCGGCCACGTGGGCAGTTGGTCGACCTCGGGCGCCTGCCCGTGCCGGCCGGATGCCCCGCCGAAGTCCGGAATGGCGGAGGGGAACACCCTCCCAGCCCCCACCACTGCCGACCCGACCAGAAGCGACACTGCCAGGAACAGCACTACGACGCGCTCCTCGCGCGTGAATACACCCCTCATCCCATCCTCCCATCCCGGAACCTAGAATCTAACGGATTGCAAAACGCAATGCAAATCAAAGTTGGGGAAGCCCGACCTGGCGGGCAGGAAAAGCCACGGGGAGGTATGTATCAATCGATGAAACGCCACGAGAAGCCGGCGGCGAACCCGGTTCCACCGGGGTCCATGCCCGGGATGCGTCCGCCATCGGTCGACAGCACGTCCGTCACGGCAGCGAAGAAGCGCGCCGAGCCGACGGCGCCAGTGACGATGAGCGAAAGCGACGCACGGGTGTCGTCCACGAGGCCGCT
The DNA here is from genome assembly GCA_030595835.1 of Candidatus Eiseniibacteriota bacterium. Classification (GTDB taxonomy): domain Bacteria; phylum Joyebacterota; class Joyebacteria; order Joyebacterales; family Joyebacteraceae; genus JALGZG01. The sequence continues at coordinate 30,022 of JAUVLG010000003.1, forward strand.
CCACGGACCGCGCGCCAGACCAGATTCGTACTCCAGCGAAGCCGTGACGCGCATCCGCAGGTAGTCCTCGAAGAACCACACTGGTGCTGAACCGCTGGCCTCCGCTGAGACGTACGGTACCGGCGTCAGGCCGTTGAGCGCGCCCGCGGCATCGAGACCCACGAAGGAGACATCGAGCGCCCCACTCAGGAAGGAGGTGTCACCCGCCGCCGCCCAGACTGACAGCGCTCCGCCGGTCTCGTCCGCGGCGTTCACCGCGGCGAAGGAAGACGCGTCGTACTCGTCCAGGACGATGGGATCGAGCACGCGCACGATCTCACCGCGAACGCCCGCGCCCGCGAGGATGTCCTGCCTCACGTAGGTCGCGCTCAAGGACGCTGCGCGCTCCGGCTCGACCCGGCCGTTTCCCCGGATCAGCGCTTCCGTCCCGACGGACCCCGGCAAGACCCTGGGCTCGAGCGCCAGTTCGAGGGCGGTGGGATGCCGCCCCCAGAGCGCAGCTTCGAGCGACCAGAGGTTGCCGTGAGAGTGCCCGCCGGTGAGGACGGCTCCCGCGAGCGGGAGAGTGTGGTCGCCCAGCGCATGCAACCCCACCGTGACCGAAAGCGAGTTCGGGCCCAACTGGTACCTCTCGACGACATCCGCCCTCAGACCCACGGCCTCCTGCGGCTCCGACACGAGTTTCCCCGTCACCGCGCGGCGCTCGAACTGTACCGTGACGACTTCGAGTGGGCCGAGGTCGGAAACGCGCGCGAACATCCCATCGACGGCGGCCCTGGCCGCTGGGCCTCGCGAGTCGGACTCCAGCCACGATTGCGTGTGGAAGAGCTTAAAGCACGTGGGCCCCAGGGAACCCCGGACGAAGACGTCGCTACGAACGTAATCCCTCGAGACCGATGGCAGCGTGGCATTCGTGGCGGGTCGCGAGCGGTCCAGGGCCGTCCGGGTTCCCCCGAGTTCGGCCACCCACCCATCTTGCATGGGCAGGAATACCGATCCGCCGGCGCGGCCGAAGCCGTAGTTTCCGCCGGGCGACGGAGCCTGACCGTCCTCTGTCTCGAAGAAACCGGTGATGGCGCTGCCACCATGGTAGTGCCGGCCGAACTCGATCGCGGAGAGCGATCGACCGAAGGGCCCGGACGCCGCCGTCAACCGCGAGAATGGAACGGTCCCGGGATGACGCAGCGGCCGCTGGTCGACAGTGAGCGGCGCCGCACCACCGAGGACAACCGCGGGCCACTCCGCCGTGTATGCAGGCCAGAGGGAGAAGTCCGGGCCGCTCGGGGTCAGAACGACGCCGGGGGCCTGAACTGCGGCCGCCAGGAGATCGAGGCCACCGTCGACCCAGTCGGTGGCGTGGCGACCGCGCAGCGTCAGCTCCGTCAGTGCGGCGGGAACCGCCCCGCGCGCGAGTGACACACGATGTCCGCCCCACCCGCTTCCGACACGCCTTACGCCGGTCGGCAGAGCCGCGGCCGCCGCCGCTCCGGAGGCCCGGACGCGCCTTACGTCACCGCCCACCCCCGGCGCCTGTTCGGGTTCATCCTGAACGAACGCCAACGAATCTGCCGGGGACTGCAGGAGGAGCTCGGCCTCCCCCTCCTCGGCGCGTGCCGCCGGGGACAAGATCAGCAGGAAAAGGGTCACGGCAGTGGCGAGAACGCAGGAGGATCCAGGGCGCGCACGGGGTGTCATCCGTTCCCTCCGTGGGCTCCCCGGGCGCTCGGGATCCGAGCGCCGGTGGTCGTCCGGTGGCCGGCCATCCGCACGATTCTCGGGATAACGGCCGGCGCCAGCACCACAAACACGATCGTGTTGGACACAAGATGCACGATGGAGAAGAACGCGTTCGACAGGATCACTGCCAGTGCTCCGGTGCGAAACTCGGGGCTCATCACTGCCAGACCCACAATGACGGCGGCCTGATAGACGGCGGTCAGGACGAAACCCAGCCCGCCTGCTACCAGGGGTAGAGCCCGGTGGCCTCCGCCGGCTCGGCCAACCGCCGCCGCGTCGAGCGACCCTCCCTGACCCGAGACCCCCTTGGCCGTGCCGCGCCACAGAGGAGCCGTGATACCACCTACCAGCCCTGTGAACGCCGACGCCGCGAGCTGCGCCGCCAGCATCGTGGGCACACCAAGTCCCGACCCGTAAGGATTGGCTCCGGAGTAGATGGCCATGGCGAGCACACCAACGAGCGCGCCGCGCCACCGGCCCAGGACCACGCCGGACACGAAGATCGTGAACGTCACGAGTTCGACGTTTGGCACGGACAGAAGGAGAAAACCAAGCGCGGCCGCCAGGGCGACGAAGATGGCCGTGACGGCCGTCCCCGAGGTCCACAGCGCGCGCCCGGAATCCCGGGAGCTAGTCAAGTTTCTCTCGCTCATGCTTGAGACGGTCCGGGGTGACGTCGTCCAGCTGAGTGCCCGTGTCGCCGGGCACACCGATGGGCTCTATGTACTGCGAGATCTCGGCCCGATCGTCCAGTGAGAGCATATTCCAATTGCGCTGCACCTCCAGGATCAGCGGTGTCCCGCACTTGGACGGCACGTCGCTCTCGTACTCAGGAGGAAGACTGGTGGAGTCGAACATCGCGTAGGTCTTGTACAGAAGCCCGGTGGAATATTCCAGGACTCCGGATCTGACCGCCGCCTCTATCAGCTCGAGCGAACTCATCGGCCGCTCGCCCGTGGAGTAGGTCACCTGGCTCTCGCCCGAGACCGGCTCGGCGTCGGGCGCGCGGCATGAGCAGCCGGCCGCCAGGAGCGCGACCACGGCGATAGCCATCGCCAGGAAACCAACCGATGGCCGCAGTGTAGGACGTCGCAAGGTTGGTTCTCCTCTTCTTAAGAGACCTTCGGAAGCACGACGCTCATGACTTCGTCGCACGCGCGGTCGGCTTCCCGGCCAAGGTCGGTGAGCGCGACCGCGGCCCTCTTGGCAAACTCCTGATGCTCCTCCGCGCGGATGCCTCCGAGGTTGATGCGTACGTTCAGCCCCGCCGCGTGTACGCCCGCCCGCGCAACCAGGGCCGCGACGCCTGCGTCCGACACCGCATTCACGTTCCCGTGCTCCGCGACCGGACCCGCCAGCTTGATCACGCCCAGGCACATCTCCATCACGGCGAGTGGAATGGTGGCCGCGTCGACCAGCGCCTGCTGAAGGGCCGTCTTCCGCAACGCCTTCTCCGCTTCGGTCTCCTTCGGCATCTTGAGCGCCACCATGACCTTGTCGAACGCGGCGGCGTCCTCATCAATCATCTGGGTGAGCTCGAGCCGCAGCGTTTCCGCCCCGGTGAGCGCTTCCTTCATGTCCTCCTCGACGTCCGCATATTTCTTCTTCCCGATCGTCAGGTTGGCCACCATCGAGTTCAGTGCGGCCCCGAGCGCGCCGCACAACGCCGCCACACTCCCGCCGCCCGGCGTCGGGGAATCAGACGCCAGCTCTCCCAGGAATCCGCTCAGATCCGTCATTCGTCGCTCCCATCTTCCGAAAGGCGATTCTCCAGAACCTGTCCTCTCTGAAAGTTCTCAAGCCTCAGGTAGAACTCCGCGCAATCGACCAGCGCGTCCGCGGGCACCAGGCCGACGACCTCGCTGCCAATGACCGGCACTCCGTACCGCTCGGCCTCACTCCTGACCATTTCGAACACACGGAAGAGCGGCGTCCCCTTGAAGTTGACCATGTTGATGGAGACCTGGACGATGTTGCGGTCCTTGATCGCAAATCCCATCGCTTTGACGTGCCTCAGGCCACCGCTCGAGTGCCGGATGGCCTTGGCGATCGTCTTCGCGACGGAGAGGTCGGTCGTGCCCAGATTGATGTTGTAGGCGACCAAAAACGGCCTCGCGCCTATCGCAGTGGCGCCGGCCGTGGGATGGATCTTGTTGGGTCCGAAATCGGGCTCCCTATCAGGGTTGGTCCCTATCTCGTCACGCAGCCCTTCGAACTGGCCCTTGCGCACCTTCGCGAGGTTCTGCCGTGCCGGCCGCGTGGCGGCCGATTCGTACAGAAAGACCGGGATCTCAAGTTCCTTGCCCACGCGTTCCCCAAGCCGTTTGGCGAGTTCGACGCAGTCGTCCATCGTTACACCCGTAACCGGCACGAACGGAACGACATCGGTCGCCCCCATGCGCGGGTGCTCTCCCTCGTGCGTCGTGAGGTCGATCACATCCTTCGCCTTGGCCATCCCGCGGAAGGCCCCCTCCAGCACGGCCTCAGGCTCTCCGACTATCGTCACCACCGCCCTGTTGTGGTCGGCGTCCATCTCGCTGTCGAGAAGTCTCACGCCATCGACTGCCGTCATCGCGCCAACGATCGCGTCCAGCACCTCGGGCCGCCTGCCCTCGCTGAAATTGGGAACGCACTCTACCAGCTTCATTCGCACCTCCAAGAAGTTTGATCGGATCTCAGTCGTACCGCCCGGATCTCAGTCGTGCCGCCCGGATCTCAGGCCGCGAGCGAGCCGCGGGAGACGACCACACTCCCCCGCTTCACGACGGCCGCGGCAAGGTTGACACCGTAGTGATAGGGAATAGCCCTGTAGTCATCGACCTCCCAGATCACGAGGTCACACTGACGGCCCGGCGCCAGGCTCCCCACGACGTTCTCGGCCCGAAGGGCGGCAGCCGCGTTCACGGTTGCCGCAACGAGCGCCTCCTCGGGCGTCATGCGGAGCACCATGGATGCGAGCGCCAGGATGATCTGCATGGACTCGGTCATGGAACTGCCGGGATTGCAGTCGGTCGCGAGCGCAACGGGCACACCGGCGTCTATCAGCCGCCTGGCAGGCGCGAACGCAGCGCCGCCGAGCGACAGCGTGGTCCCAGGCAGGAGAACAGCAACGACACCGGAGGCGGCCAGAGCGGCCATGCCTTCGTCTGACACGCGGACAAGGTGGTCGGCCGAGGCGGCTCCGAGTTCCGCGGCCAGTTCCGCCGCCCCAAAGGAGTGCAGCTCGTCGGCATGAAGCTTGGGCTCCATGCCGTGCGCGCGTGCCGCCGTGAGGACGCGACGGGACTGCTCGACGGTGAACACGCCCTCTTCGCAGAAGACGTCGCAGAACCGCGCGAGTTCCTCGGCCGCGACCGCGGGGATCATGTCATCGATCAGGTGATCGACGTAGCCCTCACGATCGTCGCGCCATTCGTCGGGGAATTCATGCGCGCCCAGAAAGGTCGGGACAATGTCGACCACGTGCGTGTCAGCGAGCTCTGAGATCACGCGCAGCATCTTGAGCTCGGATTCGAGGGAGAGACCGTATCCACTCTTGATCTCCACGGTGGTCGTCCCGTGCTCGAGCATCAGGTCCACCGTGCCGCGACCGTTCTCTCTGAGCAGGTCCGCGGTGGCGCGGCGAAGAGACCGGACGCTCGAGCGGATTCCCCCTCCCGCCTCGGCGATCTCCTCGTAGCTTCTGCCCTCGATCCGCATCGCGAACTCACCCTCACGCGTGGCGGCGAAGACGGCGTGCGTGTGTGGGTCGACGAGCCCCGGTGTGACCACACGATCACCCGCGTCGATGACGACCGTATCCGGCCCGGTGTCCACGGATGCGAGCACTTCCGACTCGGTCCCCACGGCGAGCACGCGACCGTTGCCCGAGGCCACGGCGCCCCCCTCGACCAGTCCGAGCTCGCGCATCGAAGGACCCACGCGCGGGCCCTCCGCCCCGTCCATCGTGATGAGCTGCCCTATGTTCCTGATGATGAGATCAGTCACGTAGTTCGTTGCCCTCCCCCGCAACCAGGCTCCACCGAGCCTTCGATCCACCTGGATGCGACGTCCCTAATCCTGCATCGGGATCCTGATGTCGTGCTTACCGGCCCACTCGATGGCCTTCTCGTACCCCGCGTCGGCGTGCCGCATGATCCCGGTACCGGGATCGTACGTGAGCACCCGCTCGAGGCGTTGTGCCGCCTCCTCGGTACCGTCGGCAACGATGACCATGCCCGCGTGCAGCGATTTGCCGATGCCCACACCACCGCCGTGGTGGAACGACACCCACGTGGCGCCTCCCACGGCATTCAAGAGAGCGTTCAGAACCGGCCAGTCCGCGATCGCGTCGCTGCCGTCCAGCATGCTCTCGGTCTCGCGATAGGGCGAGGCCACGGAGCCGCTGTCGAGGTGATCGCGCCCGATCACTATGGGCGCGCTGAGTTCACCCGATCCTACCATGCGATTGAGTTCGAGCCCGAACCTCGCGCGCTCGCCGTAGCCCAGCCAGCAGATCCTCGACGGGAGCCCCTGGAAGTGCACCTTCTCTCGCGCGAGCCTGATCCAGCGGCCCAGCGCCTCGTCCTCCGGGAAGAGCCGGAGCACGGTCTCGTCGGTCCTGTAGATGTCCTCAGGATCGCCCGAGAGGGCCACCCATCGGAACGGTCCCTTGCCGGTGCAGAAGAGCGGACGGATGTACGCCGGCACGAAGCCGGGGTAGTCGAACGCGTTCTCAACACCCGCGTCCTGTGCCTGGCCCCTGAGGTTGTTCCCGTAATCGAACGCCACCGCGCCCATCTTCTGGAACTCAAGAATGGCCCGGACGTGCGCGGCCATCGACTCCATCGAAAGCCCGATGTAGCGCTCTGGATCGCTCTCGCGGAGCGACAGAGCCTCCTCATACGGCATGCCGGCCGGCACGTAGCCCGTGAGCGCGTCGTGGGCCGACGTCTGGTCGGTTACCACATCGGGGGTCAGACCCCGGCGCACGAGCTCCGGCAGGACATCGGCGCAGTTGCCGACGAGGCCGATCGAAAGAGGCTCACCGGCGACCTTCGCCTCATCTGCCAGAGCGAGCGCCTCATCAAGGCTATCGGTCATCCGGTCGCAGTACCCCGTGTCGAGTCGCTTCTGTATCCTCTCGCGGTCGATCTCGACGCAGAGGCACACGCCCCCGTTCATCGTCACGGCCAGCGGCTGCGCCCCACCCATGCCGCCCATGCCGCCCGTCAGAACCAGCCTGCCACGGAGACGCCCTCCGAAGTGCTGGCGGGCGAGCTCCGCGAGGGTCTCGTAGGTCCCCTGCAGGATGCCCTGAGTGCCTATGTAGATCCAGCTACCGGCGGTCATCTGACCGTACATGATGAGCCCCTTGCGCTCGAGCTCCCGGAACTTGTCCCACGTCGCCCAGTCTCCGACCAGGTTGGAGTTGGCGATCAGAACCCGGGGCGCGTCCGTGTGTGTCCGGAAGATACCGACAGGCTTTCCCGACTGCACGAGCAGCGTCTCGTCCGATTCCAGCTCCTTGAGCGATCGGACGATCGCGTCGAACGCTTCCCAGCTCCTCGCCGCCTTCCCCGTACCGCCGTAGACCACGAGCTCGTCCGGATTCTCGGCGACGGCAGGGTCAAGGTTGTTCGAGATCATCCTGAGCGCCGCCTCCTGCAGCCAGCCCTTGCACGAGAGCTCGCTGCCACGGGGCGCTCTCACCACGCGCGCTCCAGCCTGTTTCTTCTCCATGCAGTGGTACCCTCCGGAGGAACCAATCGGTCCCAGGTCCACGCGGCGAAACCGCCGCTCTAGGTCGTCGGCTGCCCGGCGTGGATGCCGGCCAGAACGGTCATTAACCTCTCCTCTGAATCCACTACGACGGTACGCGTCGGCAACTGCTCGAGAAGCCTGTCACCGTAGGCACGCGTCGACAGCCTGCTGTCCAGAAAGATAACAGCGCCCGAGTCCGTTGTCGAGCGTATCAGCCGGCCGAACCCCTGTCTCAGCCGCACGGCCGTCTTCGGTATCATGTAGCGCGCAAACGAGTTCTCACCGTCCGCCTCGTAGCGTTCGCAGTGCGCCTCGACCACGGGATCACGCGGCACGGGGAACGGCAGCTTCACGATGACCAGCTGCTCGAGCGAGCGCCCGGGAACGTCCACGCCCTCCCAGAAACTGCTCGTGGCGAGCAGGACCGAATCGACCTCGCGGGCGAACTGCTCGAGGAGTGCTGAGGCCGCTCCCCCGTGCCCCTGCGCGAGAACGAGCTTCCCTCTGGCCGTCAGCGGGTCCACCACCGCCTTGAAGACCGCGTCCAGCGCCGACCGCGCGGTGAAGAGCACAAGCGTTCCACCCGATGAACGCTCCGCCAGCTTGACGACCAGACTGGCCACTGTCTGATTGAATCCCCGCGAGGAAGGCTGCTGCAGGTAACTGGTCACGACCGCAAGTGACTGGGCATCGTAGTCGTAGGGGCTGCCCACGTCGAGGGTCCGGACCTTCCAGTCGGGTATGAGATCGAGCCCAAGCCTCTCCATGACGAAGTCGAAGCTCCCGTCGACCGTCATCGTCGCCGATGTCGCAATGAGCGAGTCCACACGCGAGTAGAGGAAGTCACCCATCATCTCCGCCACGCTGACCGGAGCGCTTCGGAGCTCGCACTCGAACACATCGCGGAACGTCCGCACGTCCAACCAGAAGACGCTGTCGGAATCGGCGGCCTCGGCCACGTATTTGAGGTCCGAGGCGAACTCACGCACGCGCCCCGCATGAAACGTCAGATTCTGTACGAATGAGTCGGACCTCTCCAGCTCGGTGTCCACAATCAGATCGGCCAGCGTGCCCGCTCCATCGGCCACCGCCGACAGCGCGGCCAGCAACGCCCGGAGCTCCGCATCGAGCAGCGCTGCCACGGGCGCGTCGTTGCGGTACCGTAGCTTCCCGAACTCGACCTCCCGCCCCTCGTTCAGTTCCCTGTGCTTCTCGCGCAACGCGCCGAAGAACGTCTCCGACGCGGCAGTCGCCACCCCTACGTCCGCGGCCAAACGCTCGGCCCCGGCCGCCGCGGCCTCGAGGAGCGCCCCACCACCGTCCGATAGCGAGCCCATGACCTCCGCGAGATCGCCGCTCTTGCCGCCTTCTTCTCTATAGAGATTGTCGAGCATCGCCCTCGCACGCCAGATGTTGGAGCGTTTGCCGAGGTGCTCGGTCGCGACCTGCTCCATGTTGTGCGCTTCATCACAGACGAGGTACGAGTAGTCACCCAGTATCCTGTTGTCCGCCTCCGTGTCGCTGAAGAGGAGCGAGTGGTTGACGATCACGATGTGCGCCGCCTGCGCCGCCTTGCGTGCCTTCAGGAGGTAGCAGCTGTCCCTCATCGGGCACTTCTGCCCCAGACAGGGGCCGCCCTCCGCCGAGATTCGGCTCCACAGGTACCCGCGCCGCCTGAAGGCGATGTTCTCACTTATGTCACCGGAGTTCGTCTCCTGCTCCCACAGGGCAACGGGGAGCAGCTGCGAGCGCTCGCCCGGCGAAAGGCCCTTCTCCAGCACGGCCCTCCACCGCGACTGGCAGATGTAGTTCCCCCTCCCTTTCAGGAGCGAGGCGGAGAAGTCCACGTCGAGAACGCGCTCGAGGAACGGAATGTCCCTGAGGAAAAGCTGCTCCTGGAGGTTCTTCGTGTTCGTGGACACGATGACACGTTCGCCGTTTAGGACCGCGAAGTGAATGGCCGGAGTGAGGTAGGCGAGCGACTTGCCCACACCGGCGCCCGCCTCCACGACGAGATGGACACCTCCCATCAGGGAGTCGCCGACCGCCCGGAGCATCCGGAGCTGCTCCCTCCGCACCTCGTAGCCAGGTAGCTCCCGGCCGATGCGGCCGTCCTCGCCGAACAGCGCCTCGAGCTCGTCCAGGTCTATCTCCTGGATCTCCTCGGCGGTCGCCCTGGGAGTGACGGTCCCGCGCGCTGAGTCATAGCGCACGAGCTCGCCTTCCTTCTCACCGTGGTCCGGGACCGCCAGCGGGTCTGTCTTCGCCTCGGTGCGCTCGCGGGCCGCCTCGATGAGCGTTCTCGTGGCAGTGTCCGCGAGGCGGTACATGCGCTCGAGCACACTGGCGCCGATCTGATCAAGAACGCCAAGCAGAGAGAGGAAGAGGTTCGATACGGCGCGGGCGTCATCGGTCGCACGGTGGGAACGGCCCGTGGGTATGTCGAAGAAGCGCGCCGCTGTGACCAGGCGGTGGTTCGGCAATCGCGGCAGGAGCGCCCTGGTCAGGGGGAGTGTGTCGAAGACGCCACCGCGGCCTACCAGAAGCGCGGCCCGACCGTCAGCGGCCTTGTTCAGGAAGCCCGTGTCGAACGGCGCATGATGCGCCACGATGGGACTGTCACCGATGAACTCGACTATGCGCGGCAGCACTTCGTCGATCGAAGGCGCTCCCGCCACGTCGTCATCGGTTATCCCGGTCAGGTGAACTATGTCCGAGGGTATGCGACAACCGGGGTTCACGAAGGCTTCGAACGTGTCGTCGACCTCACCGTCCACGATCCTGACGGCCCCGATCTCTATGATGCGATCGACACTGGAGTCTACGCCCGTGGTCTCCAGATCCAGCCCTACGAAAGTTCGCGGATAGGAAGCGGAACCGGCCTCGGTCATTCGCCCTCTCCCTCCCGGACGTTGGTCATCTTTCTGACGGCACAGAACTCACCGCACATGGTACACAGTTCCTCGTCCGCGGGCGACGATGCGTCGCGGAAGGCTCTGGCCTTGTCGCTGTTGAGAGACAGATCGATCACCCGGTCCCACTGGAGCGCCTTGCGCGCCGTCGAGAGCTCGTCGTCCCATTCGCGCGCCCCGACCACGTTCTTGGCGATGTCCGCCGCGTGAGCGGCCAGCCGAAGCGCGTACACGCCCTCGCGGACGTCGTCGACATCGGGGAGCCTCAGGTGCTCGGCCGGGGTCACGTAGCACAGGAAGTCCGCGCCGGCGGCCGCCGCAACGGCGCCGCCGATGGACGCCGCGATGTGGTCGTAGCCCGGGGCGACATCGGTCACGATGGGGCCAAGAACGTAGAACGGAGCCCCGTCGCACAGTGATTTCTCGAGCTCGACGGAGGACGCGACGAGATGCAACGGCACGTGCCCCGGCCCCTCGACGATCGCCTGAACGTCGCGCTCCCTCGCCCGTGACACGAGCTCGGCTATGACCGTCAGCTCCGCGATCTGCGCGGGGTCGTTGGCGTCCGCCAGTGCACCCGGTCTCAGACCGTCACCCAGACGTAGCGTGACGTCGTACTCGCGCGCGATATCAAGAAGATCATCGTAGCGCTCGTAGAGCGGGTTCTCCTGCTTGTTGTAGGACATCCACTCCATCAGGAACGCCTCACCCCGGCTGACAACGTCGGCCAGTCTCCGCGCGCGTCTGCAGTGCTCCGCGACCTCGCGCGTCACGCCACAGTGCACCGTGACGAAGTCCATGCCGTCGCGGGCGTGGTCCTCCACCGCTCCGAGCATGTCGTCGCCCGTCATGTGCACCATGCCCTTGCCTTCCGTCCTGGAACGCACTGCCGCCTGGTAGAGAGGAACGCTGCCGACGGGAACGGTAGAGCGCTCGAGGACCGCACGCCGGATCGTATCCAGATCGCCGCCTGTCGAGAGGTCCATGATCGCGTCCGCGCCCGCTGCAATGGCCGCGTCCACCTTCTCGAGTTCCTCGTCCAAACTGGAGGCGTCGGACGACGTCCCCAGGTTCGCGTTGACCTTCGTCCTCAGTCCCGGCCCCAATCCCATTGGCTTCCGCGTGCTTCTGTTGTTGAGTAGGATCGCCGCCTTCCCGGAGGCGACAAGCGCCACCAGCTTCTCGACCGCGATGTTCTCATCGCCGGCAACGGCGGCCAGAGCCTCCGTTGCTCTGCCCTGTCGGGCCTCTTCCATCGTGAGCATGTCAGTGCCTCTCTTTCGTCCCGAGCAATTCCTCGAGTTCCGTTTCATCTATGGTCTTGACCCCGAGTTCGAGCGCCTTCCTGTGCTTGGACCCGGAGTTACCGCCCACGACAACCAGATCGGTCTTCGGGCTGACGCTCGAAGACACGCGACCTCCCGCCTCCACAACAGCAGCTGCCGCCTCGGTCCTCGTGCGGCGCGCAAGCGTTCCGGTCAGAACAACCGTGAGCCCGGCGAGCGCGGTCTTCCGGCGCCGAACCTGCCCGCCCCGCATGTTCACACCGGCGCCATCGAGCTTCCGGAGCACCTCCGCGTTCCGCGGAGACGCGAGAAACGATCGGATGCTGGCCGCGATGACCGGACCGATACCCGCTATGGCCGCAAGATCACCCTCTGACGCCGCGATCAGTTCCCGCATGTCGGGGAAGCTCTCAGCCAGGATCTGCGCTACCCTCGCCCCCGCGTGCCGGATACCCAGCCCGTGGAGAAGCCCCGCCAGCGGCCTCTTCTTGCTCTCCTCCAGCTCCGCCAGGAGGTTCTCCGCAGATTTCTCTCCCATTCTCGGAAGCACCGCGAGATCGTCGGCCTCGATCCCATAAAGATCCCCGTAGTCCCGCACGAGACCCCCATCAACCAGCTGACGGACCAGCGCGTATCCGAGGCCCCGGATGTCCATGGCACCGCGTGAGGCGAAGTGGTGGATGCGCCCCCTGACCTGCTCGGGGCACGACACGTTCTCACACCGCGTGTCTACTTCTCCTGCAGATCTGATGACGGGTTCCCCGCACGCGGGACACGTCAAGGGCATCCGGAAGCGCCTCGGTCTCCCTCGCCGCTTCGACTTCACGACCTCGGTGACCTTCGGTATGACCTCCCCACCCTTCTCTATGGCGACCGTGTCTCCGACGCGGACGTCGAGCCGCTCGATCTCGTCCTGGTTGTGGAGCGTCGCTCGGGAGACGGTCGAACCCGATACAAACACCGGCTCGAGGACGGCGACGGGCGTCAGCCTGCCGGTCCGTCCCACCTGCACGACGATGTCGAGGACGACGGTCCGCACGGCCTCGGCCGGGAACTTGTACGCAATGCCCCAGCGGGGGTTCTTCGTGGTCGACCCGAGCCGCTCCTGCTGATCGAGCGAGTTGACCTTGACGACCATCCCATCGATATCATAGTCGAGACCACCGCGCCTGTCGCCCCACGAGAGACATGTCTCGACGGCGTCATCGATCGCGGACGCCGGCGTCACGTCGGGGAGGACCGGAAGACCCCAATCGCGCATCCTCGCGATGGCCTTCATCTGGGTCGGGATGCTCCCGGAGGACACGCCCACCACCTGATAGAAGAAGACCTTCAGATGGCGCTTCGCCACCTCCGCGGGGTCCCGCAGCTTCAGCGAACCGGCGGCGGCGTTTCTGGGGTTGACGAAAGCCGCCTGTTCGTTCTTGAGACGCCGGCGATTCAGGCGCTCGAACCCGGACCTGGGCATGAACACCTCTCCCCGAACCTCCACGTTCGCGGGAGACGCTTTGCCGGACAGGTCCAGCGGCACCGACTCAATCGTAAGGACGTTCGCCGTGACGTCGTCGCCGCGCGCACCGTCGCCGCGAGTCACCGCGACGTCGAGCCGACCGTCCACGTATCTCAGCGATATGCTGATGCCGTCCAGCTTGGGCTCAACCACGTACTCGACGGGCTCGTCAGGGAGCCTCTTCTTGACCCTGGCGTCGAACGCCAGCAGTTCCTCGGGTGAGTAGGTGTTGTCCAGGGACAGCATCGGGACGGCATGCTCGACGGTTCTGAAGCCCTCCGTCGGAGCTCCCCCGACCCTCCGCGTGGGCGAGTCGGGCATCACGAGCTCGGGATGCTCGCGCTCAAGCCCCGCCAGCTCAGACATGAGAGCGTCGTACTCGCCGTCCGCTATCTCGGGGGCGTGGTCGACGTAGTACTTCCGGTCGTGCAGACGGATGAGCTCGCGGAGCTCTTCGACCCGCGCTCTCATGCTCTTTTTCACTCCCATCGCTCCCTTCGAGCTCCTTCCAGGGACGGATGGCAGATGATTCAAGGGGAACACGTCAGAATTCGCGGATCAGACCTGCGTGCAGCTTCCCGTCGAGGAGGTCGTCCCCTTCCCCCAGCCCATAGTCGATGGAGATTGTACCCAATCGAGTGTCACCCCGCAACCCGATTCCATAACCTAACTTCGTGTCCTTCGCGAAATTGGGTCCCTCACGGTACCAGTAGCCCCCATCGACGAAGACGATCGCTCGCGACCTCCTGCCAAGCAGGAGACGGTACTCGATCGAGCCCAGGGCCGTCCGCGTGCCACGGAACTGCTCCTCGCGGTAGCCGCGCAGGCTTCGGGCGCCACCGAGTACCAAGAGCTCGTGGTACGGCACCTCCTCCTCGGTGCTCACCAGCGCCTCGACCCGGGCACGGAGTGCCAGAACCTGGCTCCCTCTGACACGGAAGAAACCCTCGACCTCGGCGGCGAACGTGCCCGAGCTCTCGTCCTTGCCCGAATCCACGATCTCCTTGTCGGCGTACTCGATGCTCGCCACCACCCTGGTCCCTCCGGTCGGGTTCCACGGCGCGTCCGTGCCGTCGTATGCCGCGGCAAACGCCGTCTTCACGCTCGTGGACGTCGATCCCGGGGCGCTGCCGGGCACGTAGCGCTCGCCTCCAACCGACCACGTCAGCCTCGTGCGGTCACCCAGACGGGCCGTGAACAGGAGGTCAGCCTCGGTCGTTGTGTAGAACGTGTCCCTCACGGACTGGCTACCAGCGACGCCCACGTCCACGGGGGCGCCCAGCAGCCACGGCTCCGTGTACGAGAACGAGATCTCGGTCTGGTTCTCGCGAATCCGCTCCCAGGAGGCGGAAGCCGACCTGCCGGTGCCCGCGATGTTCCCGAGACCGATGTCCACGATGCCGGTGATGTCGTCGAACGCGTCCGCCCCACCGGAGAAACCGACGGCGAACAAGAAACGGTTCGCGGCGCCCTCGGTCACGGCGATACCCACGGTGGTCTCTCCACTCGTCGGGTCGACGGCCACGACGGGTTCCTCTACCGCGTCGAGAAAAGCGAGCTTCTCCAGTCTCGGCCGGACTCCGGCCAGCCGGGACCGGCTGAAGGGCGAGCCACGCTCCAGACCTGCCTCGCGTGCTATCACGTGTTTGCGCGTCGCGTCGTTACCCGTCACGACGACGTCACCGAACCACGTCGTGATGCCCTCTCTCACCTCCACCCGACCGGTAAGCCCCCCGTCGTCGGTGAGCCACACGGTCGACGGGAGAACCACTTCCGCGAAGGGCCTGCCGTCGTCCGCGTACCCGGTCAAGAGCGCGTCTATATCGCCGAGCAGGCAGCGGCGCGTGAGTGTCGAACCGGGCCGCAGACCGCTCCCACGCACGAGCCCGTCTGGTAGAGGGCCCTCGATACCGCGGAACGTGAGGTCGTCCAGTCTGACTTCGGGACCTTCGTCGACCGACACGGTGACCGTGACGCCCGCCGCAGTCGAGTCCCACGACACGCTCACGTGCGCAAACGGACGCCCGAGATCGGCAAGAAGCACGATCAGCGAGTCTGCGCCCGCGCCGACTCCCGATGGGTCAAACACCGACCCCTCGCCGGCGGACAGGATGCCCAGCACGTCACGGGCACTCAGACTCCGGTGCCCCTCGACCGAGGCGCGGATCACCAACGCTCCACCCGCCGATGAGACCGCGAGCAGAAGGAGCGCCGCCGCAAGCAGGGCGGACACGGCGCGCACCGCGGGAACTGCCGGTGCGCCGGATGGAGCTCGCGCGCCTGAGCCCGCGGCCGACCACCTGTCGAACGCCGCCCTGATGCCGTATGGTCCCCTCAACGTGTCTGCCGCCTTCCTCTAGAAGAACGCGTTGACCCGCAGGTCCAAGGTGTGAACCGGGTCCCCGTCCGGGCTGGCAGTCCCGTAGTACGACAGCGAGCCCGTGAGGAACTGGTTGAATCTGTAGTCGCCGGACATCCGCCACTCCACGCTCCGTCCTGCTTGACGCCCTTCGGCCAGATAGGAGTGGTCGACCAGTGAGCCGCCGGACGCCTCGATCTCGATGCGAGTCACTGAAGCGGAGAGAGCGCCCCGCCCCGCGAGCCTGTACGTCACGTTCGGCGTGACCTTGAGCACGGTGACACCCACGCCCGCGAGCGCCTCATCCTGCCGACCGACCGAGATCGTCATCCTGGCCTCCAGATCACCGGGATTTCTGTAGCCCGCCTCGCCCAGAAGAGAGCACTCATCGACGACGTAGCTGTCGCCAACCTGGGAGTCCACCTCTCGCCTGCCCGCGTCCCCCTGCAAACGATAGGTGACGCCGCCGGTCTGCGTCAGTTTGATGTCGGCGGTGCCGGAGCGCTCCTTCCTCTCCGTGAGATCGTTCGAGTAACTCCTGTCCAGGACGTCCTTCGTGTGTAGCGCGAGCCGGAGCGAGAACGAACTGCCCGAGGACAGATAGCGCGCCACGTGACGGCCCGACATCTCGCCGCGGACCGTCTCGTCGCCCATGATGACCGCCGGGTCCAGCAGATAGAGCCTCTGCTTCGCGTCCGTCGTCGTCATCTCACGGAGCTTCAGATCGGTCGTCACCGTCAGCCCGGAGAGGAACCGTCCAAACGCGGTCGGCTCCGGCATGGACCGCCCGCCGCGACGGCGCGCGCCGGGCTTGAGCTTCCACCTGGTGCTGGCTTCGACCCCGGTCACGGGCTCATACACGCCGGTTCTGACGATCCGCGTCACCTCGACGCCGTCCTCCTCAAAGACCTCCTTCTCCTTCTTCTCCACCTCGGTCGCAGTGACGGAGTATCGGATCCGTCCCGTCAGGCTCCCGTCAAGCGATGTGTGGTCGAACCTGACACTGGCGAGGTCGTACCTGGAACCAGGGTCAAGGAAACCCTTCTCAAACTGGACCTCGCGGCGCACGACGTTCCCCTCCAGACGAAGCTTCTCCCACCCGGTCGCGGCCAGCTTGTACTCCTGCGTCTGCGTGATGGACGCCCTCACCCACCCCGAGCCGTCCGTGCGGTCGGTCAGACGGCGAGCGTACGACGCCCCGAACGAGACCGGCCCTGCCTTCGCACTCTCCATGGACGCGCCGTACTCATCGTACCGCTCATCCGCGTCTTCGTCGTGAGCGTAGGAAGCGCCCGGCCGCACCGGGCCGACCTTCTGCTCGAAACCGCCGCGGTAGAGCGTGCGCTCCCGATGGATCTCCTCCCCGCCGCCGGTCCAGCGCGACTTCACGAATCGTCCCGCACTCCAGAGCCTCCCGCCCTCCGTGGGATGCACATCGGCGGAGAACTCGGTCTTGCTCGATTCGAGAACGTCGTCGCGCGTCAGGTACGCGTGCGAGAGCTCCACGCGCCCTCCGCCACCCAGCAGCAGTGAGGACGTACCCTCCAGCAGCTCTTCGCCCTCGGGAATCGCAAGTCCCTGTAGCTCCCATCGCTCTTCATAGCCCAGCTCGCGGAACCGACCGACGCCGCGGAACCCGCCGGCAACCCGACGCGCGTCCAGCGAGAACCCGAGCTCCGCCCCATCGAGCACGCCGACATCGATCCGCGGCAGCGCGGCTGAGAACACAGACGCGTTCCCCAGGTTGTCGTCGTCGTCCAGTGAAGAGTAGGTGTTGGCGTCGAAATCGGAGACGGCCGCCGACGCCTCCACGTACCCCCCGCGTCCGAGGTCAAGCCGTCCGTCTATCACCGCGAGCCCGTGGTCTGAAGGCCTGGGCAGATGCCGACCGAGGCGGTAGTCTCCCTCTCCCTCGCCAACGTAGTCGTAGTGCCCGGCGACGTAGTCGTAGTCGTAATCCCCGCCCTCCTCGCGCTCGAAGTGAAGATTGTAGCTGCCGGAGCCGGGGGGAACCGCGTACTCGAAGACACCGGGCGAGACGAGATCGTAGTCGCCGTTGCCGACACCGACCGAGTCGATGCCATCGTCATGCGCCAGCTCAGTGTCGTCCCCGGCGGCCTCGAGCACGGCGAGTTCCTTGGACGAGAACCCGGCGGATGCAGCAGCACCCCTGTCATCCAGCTCGCGGAAGAACGAAAACCCGATTCCGGCCGAACCACCCGGACTCGCCAGCGAGACCCTGCCAACATAGGTGTCGCGCTGGTAGTCGCCGGAGCTGAATTCGTAGTCCACGGTGATCTCGCTCTCGCTGACGATGGGCCGGTGCTCCGTGAACTCGATCGCCCCTCCCCCGTAGTCGATCACGTAGTCGTTGTCGCGCCCGCGCGTCATCTTGACTCCATTGACCCACACGCGCTCGCTGCCCGCGACAACGGAGATGCCGGTCCCACTCGACTCATCGGTCAGCAAGTAGGCACCCTGCTTCCCGTCGACGCCGGGGAACGTCAGCGTTCTGAACTGACCCGCGGAGCGCGCACCGGCGAGCGTGACATCGGTACGACCGAGCGAGGCGGTCACCATCGCTCCGGTTTCGTCTCTGCGAAAGTCCGCGAGAGGGCCCCCGTTAATCTCAAGCGCGTAGTCACCCATGGTGGCGGAGACGTTCTCGCCCTCTATCTCGATGAGGACCTTGTCGAGGGCCCGGAGTTCCTCCGTGTCTCCCTCCGGGACGAGCGGCGTGTTCTGATCGGACAGGTAAGCGACCACCGATACGTCGCGCGTCACGCGACCAGAGACGTTCAGGCGTAGCGACTGCTCGAGGCTCGCATCGCGATTCGACCCCACGGTGATGCCGAACGTCTTGGCCCCGCCAATCGAGAGCCCGTGGGAGAGCGGAGGCGGGGCCGCGGGCGCGTCGGGGCGGACGAGTTGCAGGGCGTCCTCCGCAAAGCCCGGGGGCAGCACGGCCAGGGACTCGAGGACGGCACGACGGTGGATCTTCTTCAGATTCAGGGGCATGAAGCGGTAGGTGATGGTGACGGAGCCGGCGGCGATCGCGGACACGACAGTGATGATCCCACGGTCGTAGTCGATCTCGTAGTCAGCGCCGCGCGTGAGGGGCTCGCCGTCAACCCGGACGCTGTCGCTGCCCGCAATGATGAACACGTCGGGCAGCTCGACTCCGTTCACCGCGTCCGCGGGAAGCACCGACAGCTCGCGGAACCCGCCCCTTCGAACAACGGAGTCCGCGTGAGACGCCGGCGCGAGCAGATACAGAAGGAGCAGAACGGCGAAGACCGAGCCCACGGAGCCGGCCCGACGCACCCGCCGCGCACGCGCTCGCGAATCTACCACGCCTACCGCGCGCGGCACGCCAGAGCGAATCCTAGCGTCTTGAGGCATCAGCGCCATAGACAATCTCTATCAGCCGCACGCGCCCGGTCTCGCCGTCAAGTGCGACCAGCTCGCCCGCGGGACCCAGTGCAATGGCGGTGAAACGAAAGCCCGTATCGCCCGGAAGCTCCGTCGTGTGAGGACCCCCGCCGGCGGGGAACGCCAGTATGCGACCGTGCCTCTCGTCGACCACCAGGACATTCCCGCGCGCATCGAATGCGACGTCCCCGGGCTCGAGCGTGTCTGGAGCTGACAGCGAGTATAGAGGAGCACCGAACTCGTCGAAGATCTCGACGGAGAACCGGCCGGGATCAGCCACGGCGATTTCTCTCGAGGGACCAACCGCCACGTCGCTGGGCGCAAGGAGTCCTCCTTCGCCCACTCCAAACCACCCGACGGGCGTCGTGGTCTCGTCGAACTGCGAGAAGGACAGCACGGACTGCGTGTCTGCGTCGACGAGGAGAAGCCCTCCGGCCTTCACGACCGCGATGGCCACGGGGCTCCCTGCCTCGTCCTCCGCGACCACCAGGTCGACGTAGTCGCCCTCGACGTCGTAGCGAGCCACTCGGCGGTTGCCCTCATCGAGCACGTAGACGTAGAACCCCCTGTAGATGCTGACGTCGGTTGGAGTGTCCAGCCGGTCCTCGTCCCAACCGTAGCCTCCGAATTCCTGGAGGAGCGTTCCGTCACGCCCGAGGACGAGTACTCTGTGGTTACCGGTGTCCGCGATGACCACGTTTCCCCGGTGGTCCACGGCCACTGCCGCAGGCGCTCTCATACCCAGCTCGCCCGTGCCCGGAAGCTCATCAATTACGAGAAACCCCGTTGCGATGCGCGCGCGCCACGACGAGGGCACGGGACGCGGCACGGCCGCGTCGCCGGCGCGCACTGGGGGCGCCGCAGCGGCGACCGCGGCGGCCGTCACGACCGTTACGGCGCCGACCACCGTCAGCAGCGGCTGCCGAAAAAGACGTCTCCAGTCGGTCCACATGGTGGCTGTCTCCGTCGGGGGTGTTTCACGGGAAAACGGTACGAACAGGAAGGGGACGCGGGCGTCAGAACGGCACCTCGAGCGTCGCTCGGGCGCCGACGTCGCTGCCGGAGATCAGCGGCACTACGGAGATACGTGCAACGGGCTCACCGTGGACACCGGCGTTGTACCGCCTGGCCATCCACGCGCTGTCGATCCCGGAGACGGCCCGATTGAGTATCGCCACGCCCACCATGTAGAAGGCGTTCCTGTCCGCGCTGGAAGCCGCGTGCCGGAGTTCCCGGTATGCGTAGAAGCTGTCCTCGGTGCCCCAATCCCACGAGAGGTCGCCGTAGTACCCGTTTTCCGCGATGTACGCCCGCTGCGCATCGCGGTCGTACGGGAAGAGACTCCTAGCATCACAGGCGATCGACTGATTGTAGCTGTCGTCTCCCTCGCTACGAATGTAGTTTCCCATATCACTGAGATAGCCGCCGTCGGCCCCCGCGTCAGCTCCCGCGAAGATCTCGGCGTGCTCCCTGTAGTCATCCTCCAGCAAGCTCTCCTGGATCCGGAACGTGCCGTATGCCGCCCATATGGCCACCTCCGACGCCATGAACCAGCCCCCACGGGACGTGTCACCCACGTACATTTCTCCCCAACCGGGCACGATGCATGACAGGAGAAGCGCGAGCATGGGGTTCTTCTCGTCCGGGCCACCGCCGCCGTGGGACACACGGGAGGAGAGTCTCACATCCAGGGCCGCCAGCGGCGTCTCATCGGACAACGACAGACCCGACCGGGAAAGACAGACGCCGACGTATCCCGCTTTCCGCGAGCGCTCCAGCGGAACGCCTCCGTCCGCGGCGACCGGCGGCGGAAGCAGGAGCACAAGCACCAACAGGAAGACAGAGACCGTCGTTCGGTTCTTCATCAGTACCTCATCGTTAGCGCGTAGGTGAGTCCGTCACCGTTGTCAGCGACGCCGAACTCGAGGCCGAGATCCGCGACCCGATCGCTCGGGGACGTGTCGCCCCGGGCCGTCAGGAATGCGTCAACCGCCGCCGTCACGTGGTTGAGAAGCGCGGCCATCATGGCGTAGCGCGCCTGTCTCAGGTGCAGGTTGCTGTCGCCGCGCATGTCGACGTACGTGTCCCGGAACGCCAGGTCGTCATCGCTGTAGTCGTCCCATTCAACGTCAGGATCGTACTCATCGCCGTCGATGTTCCACCATCGCCAGTAGGTTCTGTATTTGCCGATGTCCTCGTAGTACTCCTGCGTGCCGTACGTGGCGAGCGGGCGGCAGAGAGTCTCGTCGCCCGGCTGGCAGTCAGCACACCTCTCATTGTACCAGTCGGTGTAGGCGTCGAAGTCCCAGTTGCCGTCGGCGAAGGCCTCGTACTCATCGCGCTCGTCCAGCCCTTTGCTGTCGAGCAAGTAGAATCCGCCCCAGAGCGCGATCTCAGCCGCGAGGTAGATGTAGCCGCGCGCTTTGCCCTGAATAAGCTGCCCCGAACCCGGGACGGCGACCGAGGCGAAGAACATCAGCGTGGGATCGTGCCCGGTGGCCCCCTGCCCCACTCCCCCCGCACCAACCTCAAGCAGTTCATCACGGGCGTCGAGCGACGAGATGAGAACCAGCTCCTGCGCGACGGAGTGCGCGCGCGCGCCCTCCCCGTCCGGCGTTCCACCACCGGTCGGCAGCGCGCCGGACGCGGGTTGTACGACCACAAGCAGGCTCACGGCCAGCACGACAACCGAGGGAAATCCCATCCGCACTCCCATCTATCTGATGACCGCGACCTTCATCGTCTTCGATTCCGTCCTGGGCGTTCCGCCGGACCACACGTAGTACCCATCGAGCGGGTCGGTGACCTCGACGCGGACGATGTAAAGGCCGCTCGCCACCCCCGATGTGCTCCATCTGATCTCGTTGACCGTGAGATCGCCCTCCCGTTCAAATCGGGCGACGACCTCTCCGGCGACGTCCAGTATCTCGATCTCGATGTCCGCCGGCTCATCGAGAAAGACCCTGACGGTGAGATCGGACCTCCTGGCAGGGTTCGGGTAGCAGTAGGTACGTTCCGGCGACAGCAGATCCCCGGTCGTCACCGGATCGCCCGGGAGGATCGAGTCGGGATATGCTCCCTCTCCGGATGCGCTCCCGCCGTCGGTGGACCAGATCATGGTCCCGGCCTCGTGCGCGTATGGCAATCCCATCAGGAGAACTCGCCCCGAGGCACCCACGACCAGGATGTCCAGCTCGCCGTCATTGTCAATGTCACCCGCCCACGGCGTGCCGAGCGCGGGGCCGGACGAGTACGGCCAGCCGGGAGTCAACTCCCCGCTGACGGCGTCGCAGAGGAACATGCTCCCGCCCGGACCGGTCGACAGCACGTCCGTCACGCCGTCGCCGTCCATGTCGCCGATGAGCGCAGACGCGCCCGCGGGGCGCGTGCTGTCGCCCCCGTCAGTCACGAGAGGCCAGTTCTCCACGTAGGTGCCGTTGGCCCGCAATCCGGCGACGCCGGCGGGCCCTGCCGGAATGACGATCTCGAGATACCCGTCTCCGTCCAGGTCGCCCAGCGACGGCCGGGCATCAACTCCCTTGCGAAGGTCGACGGGCCACCCCGGAAGTTCGTTGCCGGATGCGTCCCAGACGTGGACGATCCCACCGGAACCCACGGCAACGATCTCAGGCCTTCCGTCGGGCAACCGGTCAATATCACCGACGACGATCTGCGCCGTCTCGCGCTCCCACGCATCAACGACCAGGGGCCATCCAGCAACGGAACTGCCGTCAGCGTTCAGGGCCGCGATCCATCCGCGGTTGGTGGTCGACATCAGGATCTCCAGGAAATCGTCGCCGTCCAGGTCTCCCGCGGCAATACACACGTCATCAAGAACCAGGTGACCGAACGAATAGGGCGACGCACCCAGGTGCCTGCCCTCGCCATCCACGACGGTGAGATTCCCTCCACCGGACGCCACAGCGATCTCCAACCCCTCCGTGTCATCGAAGTCGGAGGCAACCGGCACCGAGCTGGCGGGTCCGTCCAGCGCCAGCGGGTACTCGATAGAGTGTAGATCGGCGTACCCATCGGTGTCGCTGTCCGTATGGTCCCAAACATACAGCGAACCGGCCTCGGAGGCCACGATGACCTCAGCGTCGCCGTCACCGTCGAGATCGGCAACCGAGGGCGATTGTGTGATCCCCCCGGGCGCCACGGCGAAGAGACCGGGCACTCCGCACATCGGGATCATCGGCGTCCCGTCGTGATGCCACACGTAGACGTTGCCACTCGCAGCCGCAACGATAACCTCGCCGTCACCGTCACCGTCCAGATCGGCGACCCGCGGCGTCATCGTCCCGAACGACTCGTCCAGGTCGATCGGCCATCCGTCCTTCCACCGGTCGAACCGGAGGTCCATTGTCATGACCTCTCCGGGGTCGGATATGTTGCTCACGGCAACGTAGGTCTTGCCCCCCATGTTGGTATCGGTCGAGGGATAGGTATCCCACGAGAACGTCCCGTTGTTCTCCGCAAAGAAGGGATCGTACCTGCTGCCCGACCAATAGAAGCTGTTGATATTCCCCAGGTCCATGATGCCGTCGGCCTCTTCGACGGCCACACCAAGCCTGTGGCGGTCAGCGTTGACGACGTTCCAGGGAAGGAGCCCCGGCTGAACGCGCGTGTCATCGATGTGGTAGATGAGCATACCCGGCCCGGGAAGCAGGAAATCGTATTCGTGGTTCGGTTGGGGCGGATCCAGGTAGGGATCCACGGGACCCAGCACGACACCCCGCTCCTGGTCAATGCCCACGACGAGCTCGGTTCCCTGGCTGTCCGGCAGGTCGTCCAATCTGTTCTCAATGAGGAAGTACTCGTCACTCGTGATGGGTATCTTGAAGAGCTTGAACCCCGGTCTCCTGAGCTCGGTCGCCGTGACCCGGATGTCGTCGGCGGCGTCCAGCAACACGACGGGGTCGAGCCACCCCATGTACTCCTTGGACCACGCGCACGGCGATGCCGGCAGCAACCCATACGCCCATCCCCACGGCGTGTTCATACCTATGCTGCCGCCGGAGTCCATGATGCCCCACTGGCCTATGGCCAGGAAGAAGTTGGAGACATTGTAGAGATCCGGCAGTCCCAGGATGTGAGCCACCTCGTGCACGAGCGTCCCGTTTAAGACCATGGTCATCCCGTCCTGACTCGAAGTCTCGGGCATTAGCGCGGCGCCCCACACCTCCGTGCTGCCTTCGTTCACGAGGATCGGCTCACCAAGCGAGATGTGCGCGGACGGAAGATCAAACGGGGAATCGTAACCGATGTCGCTCTGCCAGTCGGCACCCGCGTGGAACAGGATGAAGCCATCGTACTGGGAGAAGTCGATAGAATCCGTCGTATCGGCGGCCGCGAAGGCGTCTCTCGTGAACTTCTCCACCTGGCTCACATACCAGACCTGCTCCTCCGAGTAGTCGTGGTAGTAACCCATGTCATGCGGAAGCACGTAGGCCGACTGCGGATCCAGAGGCAAGACATCAGACTCGATCGTCAGATGATCGTAGGAAACCGACGAGTAGTAGTTGGCGAGCGCCGTCATGTGGAGCTCGAAGTACTCCCTGTCGTGCGGCGGCCCGTCGAACGTCGCCCCGTCCCACTCCGAGTAGTCGAAGTTGCCGTTGCCCGTACTGAGAGGGTCGCTGTCCGGAAGGAACTCGACGCGCAAAGCCAGAAGCCGGATGGTCGTTCTGCCGTCCCGCGAACGCCCCCGCGCGGCAGCGAGCTCGATCGCGCCGATCTTGGGCACATCATCAACGAAGACCTTGGGAACACCTCTGGTGACGGTGCCGTCCGGCGGAAGGCCCTTCTCGCAGATCAGGACATCGCCGGCGGCGGACGGTAGGGAGAGCGCCACGATGACCACTGCGGCCGCGGCTCCGGTGGAAAAGCGACCGAGGTTACGGGGTCGGGTCATTCTGTGATCACACCTTTCTCGGATTCCGGTCGTACCCGGGCGTCGTCCGCTAGAACGCCGCCGTCAGCGAGAACCTGAACGGTCGCGACAGGTCCTCGTACTGCGGCACCTGGGCGAAATCAACTTCGAAGTTTCCGAACTTGAGCCCCATACCGAACGAGAAGTCCGTGACACTGCCGTCCTTGTCGTAGACGTACCCTCCTCGAAGAGCAAGGAGGTCGTAGTACCGGTACTCCGCGCCGACATTGAGAACCACACCGACCGTCTGGTCCGCGATCTCCTCGACGATGATCAGCGACTTGTTGTAGTCAACCGATACGGTCAGCTCGTTCATCTCGTCGCTCAGGAGCTTGTAGGACGTTCCCACCTTGAGATTCCTGGGCAGCGGGTCCTTCTGCTGTTCGTCGATGTAGGCGATTCGGGGACCGATGTGCTGCAGCGCACCACCCACGTTCCACCTGCCATCCATCAGCTTCCACAGAGCCCCGAAGTCGGCGGCGAAGGTCGTCCCCGACCCCTCGATCCCCTCGGTGGTCGCCGAGGCCGGCGCCAGGAAGGTGTAGATGAACTTGAGGTTGAGACCGACGCCCAGGTTCTCGCCGATCGTCGCCCCGTACGCAAGGGACGGGATGATCTCGTACGAATGGAAGATGACGCCCGGGACACCGTCATCGTCCATCGCCTGCTGCTCGCCGTACGTCACGTAGATGACCGACCCTCCGACCGTTCCCAGCCCCTCGACCTTCATCGCGTAGGCGGCGTACTCGTAGTAGACGTCTCCCCAATCAGGCATCAGCTGCGAGTGCATGAGCGAAACATTGTGCGTCTGCTCAAGGAATGCGAGCCCCGCGGGGTTCCACCAGCATGCGCTGGCGTCATCGGCAATCGCCACGAAGGCGTCGCCCATGCCCGCCGGGCGCCCGCCCGGGTGAATCAAGAGCGACTGTGCGCCGCCGATAGACGTTGCGGCCGCGGACACGGACATCAGCACTACCAGAAGCAGCGCTATGGGAATCCTGTTTCTCAACATCGCGTGAACGTCCCCTTTCAACGACAGCCGGCGGGCAGGCTCAAGCCCTGTGGACAACCCTCCGACTATCTCATTATCACGGCTCTGCCTATGACCTCGGCCTTGTCTCCACGATACTCATCGGACACCGCGTGAATCCTGTACAAATAGACGCCGTTGGCCAGCTCGTCACCCTCGGAGTCCCTGCCGTTCCAGTAGACCTCGTTGGCGCCCGCGGTGCCGACGTGGTCGAGGTCGCGAATCCGCCGGCCGCCCACGGTGAAAATATCGATCGTCACGGCAGCAGCCACGGGGAGCTGGAACATGATGAGAGTTCCCTCGCCGCCCCCGCCCTTGAACGGGTTCGGGTAGTTGGCAACGTCGCGGATCGTGAACTCGGCGGACGACACGACCTCGAACTGGAGGCTCTTGGAAGAGCGGTTACCCATGTTGTCGCCGGCAGCGACTGAGATCGTGTGATTCCCGAATCCCAGCGACGGCAGCGGATAGACGATGGCGCCTTCACGGAAGCTGTCAAAATCGCACGCGAACAGGTCCGTGACGTCCGTCGAATCTTCTCCACCGTTGACCAGAAGGACTATGCCGTCTGCCGGGTTCCGGTTGACCAGATTGATACCGTTGTCGTCCGACAGCCGTATCGTGAGCTCGTCGCCCGGCAGAACCGACGTTCCTCCGCTCTCGAACGTCATCGAAATGTCCGGCCCCCTTCCGTCCAATGTATCCTCGACGAAGGAGACGTTCCAATCTTCAAGGGAGAACGAACCGTCGATCTCGCCGTCGTAGAAGTAGGCGCGGATGCGGCCCTTCGGGCCCTCATCGGCGACCGACGACACGACGAACTCGGCCGAGAACTCGCCCTCTTCATCCACGTCAGCTGACCCCTCGAACAGAACCTCGCCCGGGAGCTCGTACTCAACGTGATATTGGGACTGCGACTGAATGTAACCGCTGGTGTCCGCGGTGTCGAACACCCGGACCAGCGCCACACCGCGCGCGTCCGCCGTCGAGCCGGCGTTCGTGCCGGAGACCGTGACGACCTGCTCGCTCCGCCTGCGTATCGGCTCAGCGCCGTCCTGGTCTATCTCTCCCGAGCCGCTCGGGGACACGAACATCGTGGCGGGGTCACCGATCAGCGAGAACTTGGTGTTGTTTGACCAGATGGAATGGTGCGTCGCTGTCTCGATGAACCCAGCCTGCAGCGCCTGACCGAAGTCCAGGAACACCGTCGGCGCCTCCCGCTGCTCGCCGAAGGTCTTCCTGAGGAAACTCCTGTTGAGCGCCGAGTTGTATCCGGAGCCCGAGTCTCGCGTGCTGCCGATCGACGCTATCGACCCACCGACGGGCGACTTGACCAGAAGCTCGCCGACCGAGTCCCCGCCCGGCATGTCGAACTTGTTCAGTCGGCAGGATGCAGCGAAGAAGAGAGGCAGCCCGTCGATGTTCTCGAGCTTCGGGATGTCATCGATGAGGAAGACGAGTTCGTGAGCCATCAGTAGCTCGTTGCCGTGCCCCGTGTAGTTGAGTATGAGGGCTCCGTCGTTCCATGTCTTCAGGAGATCCGTTCGCGCGGCCGGCTTGTGCCACGCTGCGTCGAACTCGTACTCCATCAGATAGATCTTCCGCCTGTCGAGCGACCAGGGGAGAACCTCCCGGCATATCTGCTCGGCCTGCTGCGTGTGCGAGTACTCGAAGTGCGGGTTAGTGTCGCCGTGGTTATCCCGCCACTCGTCGTCACCTACCAGGACAACCGTGTTCTTCCAGAGACCCTGCACGGTCTCAGTCTCGTACCTCACGATCTTGTCGATGATCGTGGACAGCTCACCGGTGGACCGGGCGGACAACCTGCCCAGCGCCATCCCCGGCTCGTACTGGCTGACCGCGTCGAAACCGACGAACCAGAAGTCAGTCGGCCAGTACGCCGAGCCTCCCGTGTAGTACGTCGGCACGTAGCAGTCGATGCCCGTCGTCAGGTACTGACGGTAGTCGGACGTGGCGTCGCCCACCAGAAGCGCGTGCGTCGGCGGCACGTCGGCGTTGTCGGAGAGGAACTTGAGATAGTCTCTGATGGCCACCGGATCGACGACGCCCCACGAGAACTCGTCGTAGACGTCGGACACCCTGACAAGACGCACATCGTAACCGCCGCCCGCGGCGGTCTCCCGGTAGTTCTTCAGTCGAAGCGCCTCGCTGTAGAAGCCGTCGTAGACGATCATGACGTAGCCGATATCGGTGTCGGACCTCAGACCCTCGTGAATGTCCCTCTCGATGCCGGGCGTCAGGTAGCCGCCGTCCGACACGGCGAGGTACGACGCGGTGTCGGCCACGTCGTCCTGGAAGATCGCGCTGTAGCCGCGTGACGACGCAGACGTCGTGACGCCGGGAACGGTACTCACGGTGTAGCGGTCCTGGATCTTGAAGACGGAAACGTCGCCGGTCTCGAAACCCTCCAGAGAGTACTCGAGCACTCCGGTCCGTCCGGAACTCCCGAACGGCAACTGGTCGTCGTTGACGCCGTCGTCGGGGTCCATGTCCGCCCAGAGCGCACGCCAGTACTCGAACTCGAACCAGTCTATGAGTATGGTGTCATCGTCGTGGTCCTCGTCCGCCCTGGGGACGAAGACATCGAACTCATTGTAGGTCCCCGAGTTCCCCGGAATGAAGTCCCTGAATGAGAGGCCGTCCACTTCGAAGACGAGAGTCGCGAAGCCATCCCACTCCCCGAGATAGGCCTCGACGTCGTTCAGGTAGAAGTAGGCGATGTGGTCGGGATTGACAGCGTAGTTGGTGGAATTGCCGTCGACCCGGGCCCTGATGAGACCGGTCGAATCGGTCACCACGTGCGTCAGCTTCTCGTAGGAAAGATAGTGCTCAGCCACGCGCGGCAGCTTCATCTCGCGCATGAAGAAGTTATCACCGCGACCCTGGAACTCGTACCGGTTCTTCTCGTAGTGCGCCCTCGCCCAGTAGTCGGTCACCTCAAGCGCGCCCGGCTCGTCGTTGAGGTCGTCGACCTGCATTCTGAGGGGCGGATCGTCGAAGGGACTCCCCTCGCTCTCCCAGGTCATCCAATAGACGGCCGTCCCCGCAAACCGGTTCTCGTAGTACGGCTCGTCCGGGGAGTCGAGCATCATCTGGTCGGCCCATGCGTCCGTGCCGACGGCGTAGAAAGCCACGCGGTCGCCCGGGTCGAACGCATCATCGTCACCTCCGACGACGGCAATCGTACACTCGGTCATCCAGTCGGGCCGCGGTTCGGTAACGTCGGGAGGAATCGAGAGCCCGGTCCCCGTGAACACCCGGATCGACGCCGGGTCGACCGTGGCCGGGTCCACACCCGCCGCGGACAGGTCGTCGTGCCCGACGCCGTAGATCCCTCTCCGCTCGACAGTCAACTTGAGCCAGTTGGAGGACGTGTGGAAGTACTCGTCCGGGCGACCTCTCACGGGGCCGGGACGGGTCCGCCACGCTCTGCCACTCTGGTAGTTGGCGAGCACCGACCGGTAGAGCCTCTCCCACCGCTCGGACGTCCTGCGAGGCGGCACGCCAGCGCGCACGCCGTGGAAGGTCAGGGAGATCTCTATCGCATCGTGGGAAACGAGCGTGCCTCGCACGGGATCGACCTGGCAGGGATGGAATTCAATGTGAACCACTCTCTGCCTGGACAACCACCGGGGTTCGGTCATGGACGCAGCCGCCCACGGCCAAAGACCCTCTCGCGCGTACGGCTCGCCCTCAACGTACTCATATCTGCTCACCTCGCCGTCTTCAACCTCGACCGTGGTGAGCGCGGGAAGGATCCTGACGCCCTGCCGGGCGGAGCCCCCGCTCGCCGACACCGCGAGCTCGATGTCCCTGCAGTTCGGTACCGCGAGTGTCAACCGAACGACGGGGAGATCGGGGGCGCCCGGAACGCCCATCGCGTCCGCGCCCTCTATGTACAGGGTCGTGTACTCACGGCCACCTATGGTCACACGACGGTGCGTCGCCGCACCGGGCCGATAGACAACGACGATGCCATCATCACTCGAGGACACCACGCTGGGTGCGACTGCCGGAACACCGGTAGCCAGAAGAGCTATGACGAGCGCCGCCACAATGGCCGGCGCGTGTTTCCGCACCATCAGCTGTCCTCCGATGCTGCCCCCGTCAGGGCGAAACCCACGTCATTCCTGCTGACAACGCAGACGACGCGCCCTTCCTCGCCGATGACGGGGATAGGTACAAGTTTCCTGTTAGCCATGAGCACGGCGACCTTCATGATCGAGGTCGAGGAGGCGCTTCTCCTCATCCACTACAGAGACGCCGGTTATGCGGTATTTCTTCATCAGGGCGGCGATTTCAGCCACGTTCGCTGCCCGGCCCGATTGACGGCTTACCTCGCCGAATCCAGAATCCCGAACACTGCCCCGACGGACTCGGCCGCGAGCAGTGCGCTTCGGTTCTTCTCATCCCTCATCAGTTCACTCACGCGACCGCTCTCAGCTCGCACCCGCGCGCATTGACAGGAAGACGACCGCAACGGAAGCACAGACGATTGCGGCCTGTGTCAGCACATGACGCGGCCCGAGCGACCGACCGTGGGGAAAGACCCTCGAAAGGCGGGGCGAATGCCCCGGGAAGACCTTCCTCTCGCGAGGCAGGATCCCCACTTTCCAGAGGAGGTTCTCGATGTCAGGGGCCACGGCCCCGACGGCTCCCCAAAAGATGCCCGTGCGACCCATCCCCGCGACCAGCATGGCCGCGAAGACCGCCGACACTGCCGCGACCTCCAACCACATCTTGTCGAACTCGTAGTGCGGAAGGACATCCAGTGGCACGTGACTCAACATCCCCAGGAGCGCCGCCCCTGCCGCGTTGTCCGTGAACGACCCTGCCGCCGCCCCGACGGCCAGATGGGTAATGACGGTCAACCGCTACCCCTCCGTGTACTCGCCCATGGACATGAACTTCTCGAGGCGGCCGCGCACCAGTTCCACCGGTGACAGCTGTTCGAGTTCCGCCAGGTGGCGCTCTATCGCCTCGCCCACGTGCCTCGCCGTCCTCTCCGGGTCTCTGTGCGCACCTCCACCGGGCTCGGGGATGATCTCGTCGATCACACCGAGCTTCTCGAGGTCACGCGCGGTAATCTTCATGGCCTCGGCGGCCTCGCCGGCCCGCGCCGCGTCCCTGAACAGGATGGAAGCGCACCCCTCAGGCGTTATGACCGAGTAAACGGAATACTCGAGCATCAGCACCCGGTCGCCGACGCCGATGCCCAGCGCTCCCCCGCTGCCACCCTCACCGATGATCACGACGACGATCGGGACCGGAAGCCGCGACATCTCGCGGAGATTGCGGGCGATAGCCACGGCCTGCCCGCGCTCCTCCGCTCCTATTCCGGGCCACGCCCCGGGCGTGTCCACGAAGGCGATGATCGGACGCCCGAACTTCGCGGCCATCCTCATCAGGCGAAGTGCCTTCCTGTAACCCTCGGGGTGAGCGGAGCCGAAGTTGCGGAGGATGTTCTCCTTGGTATCGCGTCCCTTCTGATGGCCGACGATGACTACCTTGCGGCCGCCGAAGATCCCGAGCCCTCCGATGAGAGCGCCGTCGTCCCCGAATGTCCTGTCGCCGTGCAGTTCCACGAAATCGACGCCTATCATACGAAGGTAATCGAAGGTGTACGGCCTTCGCGGATGCCGTGCGATCTGTGTAATCTGCCAGCGTGTGAGCTTGCCGTAGATCTGGCGCCTGAGATCCCCCGCCTTGGCCTCGAGTTTGGAAAGCTCCTTGGCCACATCGATGTTCTGGTCGTCGGCGAAGCTCCTGAGCTCATCGATCCTGGACTCCAGTTCCAGGAGCGGCTTCTCGAACTCAAGCCATCCAGCCATAATCGCTGCTCCGTTTCATGAGACCCGGAACGTCGGGTCACAGGGCTTCAGCTCTGAGCGGGCCCTACTAGAAGCTGTCGTAGAAAACAAACGCCAGCGCCCTCGATGACAGCTCCGGCGAGCCGTTCGGGCCGACGAGATTCCTGAAGTAGAAATCAATCTCAAGCTGCTCCCCGAAGATCCACCTGAGCCCCGCGTTCAGATAGCCCGTCTTGTCATCCGAGCCGTCTTCGTTCCTCGTGGTTCCGAGCTGGTACTCGGCCATCACGGAGAATTCCTCGGAGAACCTGGCCGACACCCCGACGAAGTAGTCGGGATTCGTCTTGTCGATCTCCAGCGTTCTCGAAACAGCGCCATGGAACTCCCAGAATTCGGAGAACGGTGCAGTCTTGACCGCAACCACATATATGCCCTGGGACGCCTTCTCGTAGCCGCCATCGGATATCTGGGAGCCGTGCCCCCTGGAATCGTAACCTATGGCCAGGCCGGGAACGACGTCGTATTCCTCGGCCAGCCGGATCTTCAGCTCGAACGCGACTTCATTGTCCCAGTCGGGTTCGCCTACACCGATGACGTTCGCGGCGCCGTAGCTGACCCCCGCCGAGACGTACTGCGTGACGCCGATGACGAAGCTGGTCCGGACGCCGCCATCCGGCACCGCGCGCACGCCCAGCGAATAGCCGGCCCGGGGCAACAGATGGGCCGTCTGAACGTCCACGAGTCGCGTGAACGAGTCGCCGTAGCCCACGGCCTCCGAGGGGACACAGAGCAGAAGCAACGAGAGGGCCGCAAGAGCCCCAATTTGACGCATCTTACCGACCCTCCAAGCGCTCATGGTATGCCCCGAGATCCTGCCGCGAAATATAGCAACTGCCCACCAGGCTGTCAATTAGAAACCCGGCTCGGGCACGCGTGCGGTCGCCACGGAACCCGTCAGCATCACGCCGGTCTCCCCCACGATGTCCTCCAACCGGTCCAGAAGCTCCCTGGAGGGCTCGATCCGAATCCCGCCCGTGGAGATCGTGACGTCCTCACCGGACCCAGCCTTCACCACGATGTCTACGGGACACCTGCCACCGTGCGACAGCAACACGTCCCTTAAGCTCTCAAGCATCGTCTCCTCGAAACCCACAGACGAAATGGTGATGGTCATCCGCTCAACAAACCTCCCGTGAGCGGCTCCCAGCGAGACGACGTCAGCCGCAATGACCTTGGGTTCTTCGTCTTCCCTCGTCGAGACCTTCCCATCAACGATCACCGCCGCGTCGCGGTGGATCACCTCGTTCTTCTTGGCGTATATGCTGGAGAACACGACCAGTTCCACACTACCGGAGAAGTCCTCGAGCGTGACGAACGCCATCTGCTCACCCTTGCGGTCCGTCGTGGTCTTGACGTGGGTGATGATGCCACCCAATCGGACGGGCTCGGCGTCCTCCATCTCGGCCAGATCGGCGGTGGTGGCCGTGGCAAATGTCTGGAGCTCCTTCTCGTAGCGTGCGAGCGGGTGGCCCGAGACATACATCCCCAGAACCTCTTTCTCCTTCGCGAGCGCGACACCGTCCGCCCACGGCGTCGCCTCGGGCAGCTTCCTCGGCCGCGGGTCCTCACCCGCTCCGGCCTCCAAGACATCCATGAGCGACGTCTGCCCGGAGTTCCGCTCCTGCTGCACCCGCTGGCCGAGGTCCAGGGCGGCCCCGATGACCTGGTACTGCTGGGCCCGGTGTCCGTGAAGCCCGTCGAGAGCGCCAGCGGCCACCAGGCTCTCGAGCACCCTGCGGTTCACCAGCCTGAGATCGATGCGGCTCGTCAGGTCGAAGATGTCCTCGAACGAACCGTGCTCGCGTCTGGCGGCGACGATCGACTTTACCGCGGAACGTCCCACGTTCTTGACGGCCGAAAGGCCAAACTGGATGTCAGCGCGCGGCGTCGCGCGGAACCCGACGTGCCCCTCGTTGACGTCCGGAGGCAACACGCGTATACCCAGCCTCCGGCACTCTCCCGTCAGTACTACGACGCGGTCCGAGTTATCCATCTCGCTCGTGAGGGTCGCCGCCATGAACTCCGGCGCGAAGTGAGTCTTCAGATAAGCGGTCCGAACCGCCAGTACCGCGTAGCAGGCGCTGTGAGGCTTGTTGAAGCCGTACCCGGAGAAGAACTCCATCTGGTCAAAGACCTTGACCGCCGTCTTCTTGGGAATCCCGTTCGCCTCGCAGCCCGTCAGGAAGTCCTCTCTCTGCGTGGCCATCTGCTCGACGACCTTCTTCCGCATCGCGTTTAGGAGGACGTCCGCCTGACTCATCGTGAAACCGGCCAGCGCACTCGAGATCTGCATGACCTGCTCCTGATAGGCCATGACGCCGTAGGTCTCCTCCAGCACGGGCGCGAGCTTCGGGTGGACGTAGGTGACCTTCTGCCTGCCGTGCTTCCGCTTGACGTAGTCGTCGACCATTCCTGAGCCCAGGGGGCCCGGACGAAAGAGGGCGTTGACCGCGGTCATGTCCTCGAGCCGCTCCGGCTTGACCTTGCGAAGGAGATCGCGCATCCCGGACGACTCGACCTGGAAGACACCGATCGTGTGGCCGGTCCCGAGAAGCTCGTAGGTCTCCGAATCGTCCAGCGGGATGGCGTCAGGCTCGAGATCAACCCCGCGGTTCTCCTTGATCATAGCTAGGGCGTCATGGATGACGGTCAGCGTGCGGAGCCCGAGGAAGTCGAACTTGAGGAGGCCGATCTTGGCGAGCGAGTTCATGGGGTACTGCGTCGTTATCTCGCCCTTGTTCGACTTGTACAGCGGCGCCCAGTCGTCGATCCTACCGGGCGCTATGATGACGCCTGCGGCGTGCACTGACGCGTGGCGCGCCAGCCCCTCGAGGTCACCAGCGTAGTCCAGGAGCTTGGCGTACCGCTCGTCCGAGTCCCGAAGCGCCTTGAGCTCAGGCGCTTTCACAAGAGCCTCGTCGAGCGTGATGTTGAGTTCACGGGGGACCATCTTCGCAACGCGATCGACCTCGGAGTACGAGAACTTGAGCGCCCGTCCGACGTCACGGATGGCCGCCCGGGCCTGCATGGTCCCGAACGTGATGATCTGCGCCACCGACGCGCGCCCGTACTTCTCGGTGACGTACTCGATGATCTCGCCTCTTCGCTCGTAGCAGAAATCGATGTCGAAGTCCGGCATGCTCTTGCGCGCGGGATTCAGGAAGCGCTCGAAGACCAGCCCGAACTCCAGCGGGTCGAGTGCGGTGATCCCGAGCGCGTAGCTCACGATGCTCGCAGCGGCCGAGCCGCGCCCGGGGCCAACCGGTATGCCACGGGCTCTGGCTTCGTGTATGAAGTCGTGGACGATCAGGAAGTAGCCGGCGTATCCCATCTGGTCGATCATTCCGAGCTCCATCGCCGCCCGCTCCTCGACCTCGGGAGTCACCGCGTCGTACCGCTCGGCGAGGCCCTCGTTCGTCAGTGCCGCCAAGTGTTCCGAGGCGTCAGCGTACCCTTCAGGAATGGGGAACTCAGGCATGTGAATGGTGTCGAAGTCGAGCAAGAGGTTGCACTTCTCAGCCACCTCAATCGTGTTCTCGTACGCTCCAGGACAATCCGCGAAGAGCGCCCGCATCTCGTCCGCCGACTTCATGTAGAACTCGTCGTTGGTCATCCTCATTCGGTTGGGATCGTCTATCTCCCTCCCGGTCTGGATGCACAGCAGCACGTCGTGAGCGGCCGCGTGCTCGCGCTTGATGTAGTGGCAGTCGTTCGCCGCCACGAGCGGCACGTTGAGCTCCCGGCCGAGGCGCACGTAGGCCTCCCGTACGGTCGCTTCCTCGGGAATGCCGTGATTGTGAACCTCCAGGTACAGGTTTCCCGTACCGAAGATCTCGGCGAGTTCGATAATCGACTCCCGAGCCGCGGCCTCGTTCCCTGCGAGGATGTGCCGAGCCGGTTCACCTTGAAGGCACGCCGTGCACGCCAGCAGTCCCTCGCTGTGCTCTCGCAGCAGCTCCTTGTCCACACGTGGCTTGTAGTAGAAGCCGTCCACGTAGCTGGCACTCGAGAGCTTCATGAGGTTGCGGTAGCCGTCGGCGTTTCTTGCGAGGAGCAACAGATGGTAGTACGACTGCATGCGCTTCCCAGCAGGCCTGTCCTTGTGCGACCCTGCTGTGACGTAGGCCTCGATCCCGATGATGGGTTTTATCCCGTGCTCGCGCGCTTCCGAGTAGAACTCAATGGCGCCGAACATGTTCCCGTGATCGGTGATGGCAAGCGCGGGCATCCTGAGTTCGAGCGCCCGCTGGACCATCCGGTCGATTCTGCAGGCGCCGTCTAGCAGGCTGTACTTAGAATGGTTGTGCAGATGGACGAAGTCAGAGTGCTTCATCTTGAGCGCTCGCGAGCCACTTCGGGCTCCTCCTCAAGGATCTGTCGGATCATCCACTCGGCCAGCTCCGCCAGGTTCTTCTCACCATGCTCCGCGCGCCGTCTCTTCTCCACTGCCAGGATCTCCCCCAGCTCACGATCCCAGGAGGCCACCTCGACACTCAGCAGAACGAAGACCCGGCAGATCGGCCCTCCGGAGTCGGTCCCCTCCCGCTGCGTCGGACGCCGTGCGTCACCGCAAGGCTGGAAGAAGACACTGTCTTGCCTCGCGGCCTCGGCCATCCGATCGCCGTAGGTCGCGGCAATGGAACTCTTGAAATCGAGCCGCTCCCTCGCCGTCGTCTCAACACCCGACATCTTGTGCCCCAGCGTGAAGAGCTCCGTGCATTCCCTGCTCGCGTGGACATGGATCTGGGACCGCCCGTCGGCCTCCGCCGCCGCGATCCCCGCCTCGCGATCCATCGCCAACGACACCCCACCAACGAAGAGCGACCTGCCCTCGCGCTCATGGAGAACTACTCTGACCCAGCCGGGTACCTCGCGGCTCGGCGCAGGAGCGCCCGTGCACCCTGCAAGACACGCAAGCGCGACCAAGAACAACGGCACCAGAGCGGTGCTCCTGAGGCCCGACATGTGGCTCCCCCTGTTTGATTCCCGGCGAGAAGAGACCCCCCCGCGTGAGCATGCGCTCCGCGGCAGTACGAGGTCGCTGCCATCGTCTGCGGCACACATGGAGACTACCAGCAGACGTCCAGCAGCGTCAAGACGACC
Source organism: Candidatus Eiseniibacteriota bacterium (assembly GCA_030595835.1). GTDB lineage: Bacteria > Joyebacterota > Joyebacteria > Joyebacterales > Joyebacteraceae > JALGZG01. The sequence goes on from JAUVLG010000003.1 coordinate 66,956, forward strand.
GCTGCCCAACCGACGGTGCCGCGTCAGAACACGACCACTTGCGGTCCCACCAAAAAAGCGAGGACCCCTCCCGCCTTTCGGCGAAAGGGGTCCGTAGGTTCCGGCGGCGTCCTACTCTCCCACAAGGTCTCCCAAGCAGTACCATCGGCGCAGGAGGGCTTAACTACTGTGTTCGAAATGGGTACAGGTGTGAC
>JAUVLG010000022.1 GCA_030595835.1 Candidatus Eiseniibacteriota bacterium
GCGCGGGGTTGGGCGCGCTCTGATGCAGCACGGGGCGAAGCCCGACCGCTTCGATATCGATGCCCGTCCCGGTCAGCCGCAACACGTAGTACTCCGCCCTCTCCAGATTGGCGTTGCCGTTTCCGGCGGGAGCCTGATCGCTGAGCGCGGCTCCGTCCGCGGTGCCGTACCCACCCACCGCGATCAGGATCGAGTCCGGCATGGAACCGTAGAGCGCCTCGATATCGAGTGCCCCCTCTAGACAGGTCCCGCTCGCCAGCACCGCACTGGTGGAGTTCATCACGTTTTCGCCCGAATCGAACCACCCGCTCCAGTCGTTCGACTCCTCGCTGCCCAGAAAATGGTCCCAGCCCGCGACCGTACCGGCCTTGCCCCAGGGCGCTCCCTGCGAGGCGGACGAATCCTCGTCAACGAGGATGAAGTGGTCCAGTCCCGACGTCGCGCCCACACCCTGAGTTGCCACGTAGAGCCACGCGCCGTCGAAGTCCACGTGAAGCGCGAGCTCGGCGCCCGCACCCACTAATGTAGCCTCGGCGTCCAATGCTCCGTCCATCTCGTAGCTCGAGCCGCTGCTGCCACCTGTGACCGTCACGCCCCAGTCGGCGCCGCCGTTGTTGTCCCAGAGCCCCCCGCCGTCGTTGAAGACGAACTCAACGGAGGCCGCCGCTACGGGCACCGAATACGTGTAGCTCCACCCTCCCTCACCCGCGTCCCAGACCATTGCCGGGTCCGGCGAGATGACGTCCTGCCAGCCGCTGTGACCCACGTGGATGTGGACCGGGTCGGTCACGGCCGGCAGCACACCGCGGCAATCAAGATCGTAGTAGATCGTGACCGTCGCGCCTGCCGCAGGCTCCACGGGGTCCCACCAGACACAGGTGTCGGCGGGTGCTCCCCCACCGTTTCCGATCCAGACGTGCTGGATAGGCGAGCGTTTGACGTACCCGAGACTGTCGGTCGCCTCCACGTAGTAGTCCAGGAGCACGTCCTCGAAGCCGGTCATGTGCGCGTAGTACTCGTCCGCGATGTACTCGGGCATCACGATGAAGTCGATACCGGGATCGTTGTGGAAGTTCCCCGCCGGGAAGTCACGCCACGTCATCTCTACCGTCTGCCAGTTCCCGACGCCCGGGCCACCGGCGTAGGTCTCGTTGTCGTCGTCGGACATCGGGTTCTCGCCGTTCGCGTCCTCGCGGTACTTGAACTCCACCGACGCGAGGCCGGACACGTCGTACGCGAACGTCCAGACCCAGAAGTCCTGGCTCATCACGGCGCCCGCGCCGCCAGGATAGCCCCACAGCGAGCCGCCGCCACGCCCGCCCGGATTCCACGGCAGCCTCTGCGGCAGCCAGACGGTCGGCGGAATCGCGTCCCCGCCCGAATCTATGACCGGGTCAGCGTGTCCCACCGCGTTGTTGCACGCGAGCGTCGCCTTGATCTCCATGTCGAGCGACGTGCCGTAGTACATGTACCCGCTCTCGTAGCCCGCGAGCAGGAAGTGCCACGCCTCCTCGACGGCGTTCGCCCCGAGCGACGGCTTCTGGATGCGCGCGGGGTCCGCCGAACCCATGATGCCCTCGGCCGTCTCCACACGGTTCTGCGCCGCCGTCAAGACGGCCCAGTTCCGCTGGTCCTCGGCCCAGCCCCCGGGGATGTCGAATCCACCGGCCCCACCTACGAGCGGCCAGTTCCAGTTGATGAACTGCGGACTCCCGAAGTCGCCGTCCGCGTTGACCCACCCCCCGTCCTCGACATGCACGACGTCCGCGGGGTCCACCGGATGGTCCGCGAGGTACTCCGCGATGGTCGTCGGTTCGTAGCCCTGCGACGCCGCCGCGTGGCTGAACTGCGTGACGTTCTCGTACCAGTACGAGTGTCCGCCCGACCACGCGTTGTCGCCGTCGTGTGCAAACAGGATGAGCATCGGTTTCGCTGGGTCGTTGTAGGACGCGATGGCGTCGATCTCGCCCGTTCCGTACAGCCCGTAGCCTTCGTTCCACGACATGGCGTTGGCCGCGGGCACGACGACCATCTTTGATTCGGCCCCTGTTGCGGCATCGACGTACCGCGCGTAGTGCGGGCGGAAGCCGTACGGCGGCGGGACCTTGACGGTGACGCCGCGCGGTATGAATTGGTAGTAGTAGTAGCCCTGTGCTGGATTCTGCTGGTCGGCTGGATTCGGCGGGTCGCAGTTGTCCTGGTTGGCGCTGTAGGGATAGTCGGCGCACGCCCGCGAAATGTGGAGGTCCGGCACGATGACCCAATCCACGCCCTCATCCACAAGCACGGGAATCAGCCGCTCCGAGAAACAGGTCTCCGCCGGGAAGAACCCCGGCGAGTAGTCGGAGTCGCCCCACGCCTGCTCGTGCGCGTACTTTTGTATCTGCACTTCCTTGCGGAAGGCGTTCTCGTCCATCAGCGGATTGACAGCGTGGTGGTGGCCCACAAGCACCATGTCGCAGCGCGGACGCCCGCCGGAGGTCGTCCAACCGCGCGCCTCACGGTACCACCGGTACCAGTTCGAGGAGTAGGCGCCCCCGTTCCATCCGTTGTCGCCCAGGCTCGTGATGTTCTCGATCAAGCTGCCGGCGAAGCTCACCTGCGCGCCCGCGTCCGCCAGGTCGAGAACGGACGCTATGGCATCGCGCGGGTAGTGCTGGTAGTCACCCAGCCGATCCGCCTTTCCGAAGATCTCTTCCTCGTTGTTCTCGGAATGCCCGAGCACGATGGTCTCGTACGCCGTCTCGTAGGCGCCGGGCGACCACGTGGAGTCATCGGGCCAGTAGATGGGCTGGTGCATGTGCCAGAGGTAGGTGGTGTGGACTGGAGCGGCAGCAGCGGACATGCTCCACACGCAAATGAGCGCGAGGAGAACGACCGGGAGCCTCCAGGGTGTCGTCACAAGATGCCATAGTCCCATAATTTTCCAGTTTAGCACGTTGGCGGCGGCACCTCAAGCCGCCCTGGCGTACAACGCTGCAGGAACCCCCGGCGAGGCCCACGTGATCCGCACCCCAGGTAGCTCCCGCTCGTCCCCCAGATCCTGTATTGACTCGTAGTCGCGAATCGGCTATAATCCCCATGTCCCGAGACACGATGCCCGATGCAGCGGCGGCCCACCGCGAGCGCTACGCGCTTCCCACGGTCGGATCCACCGCAGTGGCATGGACCTCGGCATAGGAAGGAGGTGATGCCGAGAAGAGCACTGATTCGCACGGCCGGTCTGGCTACCCGCAGCCGGCGCACTCCCCCACGGATCCTCGTGAGCTTCGCTCTGAGAACAACTCCGTTCACCTGACCGCGAGGACCCTCTCCCGCACCGACCCGTAGGCCTCCACTCGGCCGAGCCGACGACAACCGGTCGATACCGACCCCTCTTCTGCAACGAAGGAGAATACGATGAACGGAAGAGCGCTTCTTTGCGCCCTCGGCGCGGCGTGCCTGCTTGCCATGCCGGCACCCGCCTCCGGAGGCATTGACTTCGAGGTCACCGACGTCCACGTGGTGTGGGGCGGGCCCTACATCTCCGTGCAAGCGGAGCTGACGGTAGCAGCATCCGGCGAGCACGAGGGTTACATCATCGATGTCGCCTACGAGGTGGACGGCTCTCTGGTAGGTACCGTACAGGTGGACCTGGGTGAGATCAACTACACCGGCGTACCGAGCCCCTGGTGCGTCGACAGCTCTTCACCCTGCAACGGGTACTGCCCGCCCATCATCGTGGACGGCCAGGTGGTCACCACCTCCGCGTGCGTAGACTGGCTGAGCGATCCCGACTGCTGCTGTGTGTATCTGGTCATGAGCAACCCCAGCGGCCCCGTCGCGTACAACGACCAGTCCACGGCGACAGCCACGGTGGATTGCTACGACGCCGTCGACGAAACGGACGAGGCGAACAACACGATGACGGTATCACTCGAGCAACCCAACATCGACTTCACCGTCGCGGACTGCTCTGTTAGCTGGCAGGGCAACGAGTTCACAGTGGAGGCTGAGATCGAGGTGTCGGTCCACGGCAACCACGACGGCTTCCTGACGGACGTGGGCTTCTACTTCGACGGTTCGTACTACGGCAGCGTCGTGTTCGACGCGGACCAATTCGGGCCGAACCCGCCGACCAAGTGTGAGGACACCTACCCCGCCTGCGACGGGGCCTGTGCTCCAACCATCATCAACGGTCAGCTCACCAGCGGAAGCTGCAGCTCGTGGTTCCTCGATGACGAGTGCTGCTGTGTCTACCTCGTGGCCAAGTGCCCGGGCCCCGTCCAGCACTCGGGTCAGGAGAACTGCACTATCGTGGTCGACGACGGCGACAACGTCGCGGAGGGCAACGAGGAGAACAACGTCTACCAGTGCGCCATCGCCGGGACACCGGCGGAATCGGCGACGTGGGGCATTATCAAGGCGCTCTACAGGTGATCCGCCATCCCCGGTGAGGTCTGGCTACAAGTATACTCTTGACCTATCGCATGATGGATTGTACAATGAGTATATATCAACTAGGAACTCTGCGGTGAACAAGCGGGGCAGCTTCTCGCTGTCGTAGCATGTCTACAAGTGTAGAAGGGAGAACGCCATGAAACTCGCTACGAGAACGCTGATCCTGCTGCTCGTCGGGCTCGCGTGCATCGGGGTACCTCAACGAGCTGCGGCTGACGCGGTGTGGGGCACCGGCCTCGTCTTCTCCGCCACCGAGCCAGGCTTCGAAGGGTACTACGAGTACTGCTACCACATCTACTGGGACACCACCGAGTACGGCGGGCAGGGGCTCAGTCATTCGACCATCTACCTCGCGCTCGGCGAATGCGTCTGCGCGTGCGACCCGGGCTACTTCGGTCACCGCGTTCCAGCCGGCCTCGCGTACGGCGAGGAGAGCTGCGAGATCGACATGTACAGCACGTTCGACTGCTTGGGCGACCCCCACTTCCCTCTCGATGGTCCCACGATGAAGTTCGAACCGGACGAGACCAACTGCGAGCTGGGCGTGACCGGCTGGATGCACGTCTGCTACTTCTCGCTCTTCCCGCCGACCGAGCCGGGCATCTTCGAGGATCACCTCGGCATCAAGTTCGGTCAGAACATACTGACGGGCGACCTCGACGGCGTCATCCCCTTCTGCGAGTGCGCTAACCCGACCGAGCATGGGACGTGGAGCACCATCAAGGCGATGTATCGGTAGGCGAACGCAGCAGACACCTTCGGCCCAGCTACCGCCAAAGGGAAATACTGCTGAGAGGATCGGGCGCACATCACAGCGAAGTCACACCTTGCCGCTCGCATCTGACCAGCATTGAGACGGGCTGCTCTCATGAGAGGGCAGCCCGTTTTCTCATCTGCCCGACCGCGCCCACCGTCACGGCGGTCCAGAACGCACCCCAGGGCACTTCAAGGCACAGTATGCGCCATAGCGCGGATACACCTAGTTGAACGGTACCTCATCAATCAAGTTGGATGATAGCCGCTTGACAGGACAGAGGGTCCCAATGGTATGCTGGCTCTTGGTCATGCGGGGCCCTGCTCAACCATCGGCCTCGCTCAATCCTGAGAGGAGGCGTGCCATGACTACCGCTATGCGTTTCACCCTCGCTGTCGCCGCAGTGGCGTTCCTTTCCGCGCTCTGCCCGTGCACTGCTTCGGCTGACGCTGTCTGGGGCACAGGTCTCTGTTTCGCGGCAACGGACCCCGGTTTCGAGGGCTACTGGGAGTACTGCTATCACATCGAATGGGACACGACCGAGTACGGCGGCCACGGGCTGAGCCACTCGACGATCTATCTCGCGCTCGCGGAGTGCGTGTGCGCCTGTGACGACGGCTACTTCGAGCACCGCGTTCCCGCCGGTCTCGCGTACGGCGAGGAGAGCTGCGAGGTCGATATGTACAGCACGTTCGACTGCGAGGGCGACCCCCACTTCCCTGTCGATGGCCCGACAATGAAGTTCGAGCCGGAGGAATCTAACTGCGAGCTGGGCGTGACGGGCTGGATGCACGTCTGCTACTACTCGCTCTTCCCCCCTACCGACCCGGGCGTCTTTGAGGATCACCTCGCCATCAAGTTCGGGCAGATTGTCGCGCTGGGGGACCTGGAGGGAGTGCTCCCCTACTGCGACTGCGGCCCGAACCCGACGGAACACGGCAGCTGGGGCACGATCAAGGCCCTGTTCAGGTAGGACGCCTCCGCCGCGGGCGCGGCCCTGCACTAGGGGGCCCGACACAATGAAGCGGGCTGCCTCAATGAAGGCAGCCCGCTCTCTCTATCTATGACAGTACTCTCACGCCCACGGCCGCAGGTCAGAACCAGCGGTCTTGGTGCGGAATTCAGCTAGTACATCTCCCCACCCGGCATCCCCGGCGCCTTGTCCTCCTCCGGCATGTCGGTCAGGATCGCCTCGGTCGTCAACAGCAGGCTCGCCACGCTGCACGCGTTCTGCAGAGCCGTCCGCACGACCTTGGTCGGATCGACGATCCCCGCCTTGATGAGGTTCGTGTACTCCTGTGTCGCCGCGTTGTAGCCATAGGACGGGCTCTTCTGTCCACTGACCTCCGCGGCAACGATCGAGCCCTCCGCCCCGGCGTTCAGCGCGATCTGGCGGATGGGAGCCTCGAGAGCCGTCGCGATGATATCGATTCCGGTCTTCGCATCCGCGTCGCCTTCCTTCAGCCCCTTCAGAACAGAGGAGATACGAAGGAGCGCCACTCCACCACCGACGACGACTCCCTCCTCGACGGCGGCTCTGGTAGCATGAAGCGCATCCTCGACGCGGGCCTTCTTCTCCTTCATTGCTATCTCGGTCGCGGCGCCTACTCTGACCAGCGCCACGCCGCCGACAAGGCGAGCGCGCCGCTCCTGGAGCTTCTCCTTGTCGTAGTCCGACGTGGAGCGCTCGATCTCCGCCGCGAGCTGCTCGATCCTGCCCTTGATATCAGCCTTCTTCCCAGCGCCTTCTACGATGGTCGTCGCGTCCTTGTCCATCACGATCCGCTTGGCCTGGCCAAGGTCGTCGAGCGTCGCGGCCTCGAGCTTGAGACCCTTCTCCTCCGAGATGACCTGCCCACCGGTCAGGGCCGCCATGTCTTCGAGGATCGCCTTGCGGCGGTCGCCGAAGCCGGGCGCCTTGACCGCAGCGCCCTGGATGGTCCCTCGGAGTTTGTTGACCACGAGCGTCGCCAGCGCCTCGCCGTCGATGTCCTCGGCGACGATCAGGAACGGTCGACCCGTCTGCGCGATCTTCTCGAGAATCGGGACCAGGTCCCGCATCGCCGAGATCTTCTTGTCGTGAAGCAAGATGTAGGCGTTCTCCAGAACGGTTTCCATCCTCTCGGCGTCGGTCACGAAGTAGGGCGACAGATAGCCGCGGTCGAACTGCATGCCCTCGACAACCTCCAGAGAGGTCTCGATGCTCGTCGCCTCTTCGACCGTGATGACGCCGTCTCTGCCGACCTTCTCCATCGCGTCGGCCAGGAGCTCGCCTATCTCGGCGTCGTTGTTCGCCGAGACGGTCGCGACCTGCGCGATCTCATCGCGCCCCTTGACCCCGTGGCTGAGCTTCTTGAGCTCCGCGATGGCCACGTCGACGGCCCGCTCCATGCCCCTCTTCAGGTGCAGTGGATTGGCCCCCGCCGTCACGTTCCGCAGTCCCTGGGCCACCATCGACTGCGCAAGCACTATGGCAGTCGTCGTACCGTCACCGGCGATATCGGCGGTCTTCGTCGCGACTTCCTTGAGCATCTGGGCGCCCATGTTCTCGTAGGGCTCCTCAAGCTCGATCTCCCTCGCGATCGTGACACCGTCGTTGGTGATGATCGGCGACCCGTACTTCTTATCGAGAACGACGTTGCGCCCCCGGGGACCGAGGGTGACCTTGACGGCGTTCGCCATCTTGTCCACGCCCCTCTTCAGATGCGCTCTCGCCGCAGAGTCGAACTCCACCTGCTTCGCCATGCTGCTGCTCCTCGTGTGTCTTCCGGACTTCCGAAGTCCTGTAGCCCGCGACTAGAGAATCGCGAGAATGTCATCGTCCTTCATGAAGAGATACTCTTCGCCGTCGACGGTGATCTCGCTGCCCGACCACTTCCCGAAGAGAACTTCCTGCCCGACCTTGACCTCAACCTCGATGCGCTCGCCCTCGTCGTTGAGCCTGCCGGGACCGACGGCCACGACCTTGCCCCTCTGCGGCTTCTCTTTCGCCGAGTCCGGAACGATGATGCCGCCCGCCGTCTTCTGCATCTTTTCCTCGAGCCTCTTGACCAGCACGCGATTCGACAGAGGCTTGATGTTGAGCTTCTTCGCCGCCATGTCTTCCTCCTTCAGGGGAAAAGCACCTGTAGTAATGCCGCTAGCACTCGAAATACCAGACTGCTAATCTATGCGAAACCGGGCCACCACGCAAGGGCTTTCTGCCGTGCACGTGCGGTCCCATTCTTGACATCTCGTGCATCAGGACGACGCCCGGTCGCGTCGCGCCGCTACCGCCCTCCCCCCACCCTCTTGTGGATGACCGCGAGACCCATCAACGTCAGGTCCGGCTCCACCGCCTCGATGGTCTTCGAGAACGCGGCTATCGTCCCGGCCAGTCCTCCGGTCGCTATGACCTTCGGGACCGTCCCCCACTCATCGATCATGCGCCCGACTATCTCATCAACCTGGCCCACGGCACCGAAGATGATGCCGGACCGCATGGCCTCCGCGGTCGTCTTGCCCATCACGTTAGGCGGCGGGTCCACCGCTACGCGAGGAAGCAGAGCACCGCGGCGAAACAGGTTCTCCGCGGACGTGATGACCCCGGGCGCGATGGCTCCCCCGAGGTAGTGTCCCTCCGCCGTGATGGCGTCGAACGTCGTTGCAGTACCGAAGTCCACCACGATCGCGGGCCCATCGACGATCTCGCCCACCCCCACCGCGTTGGCGAGGCGGTCCGGACCGACCTCCTTCGGGTCGAAGTAGTCGATGGTGATCCCGAGGTCAAGCTCCGGCCCCACGACGACGGGCGTGACACTCATCAACCGCTCCGCCATCTCGGTGAGTGCGGCGGTCAGCGCCGGTACGACCGAACACACGACCACGCCACGTATGTCACCGAACTCCACGCCCGACTGCGTGCAGAGCTCCCTGACCAGGATGCCGAACTCGTCCGCCGTGCGTCGCGAGTCGCTCGCGATGCGCCAGCGGAAGCGCAGTTCGTCCCGCTCAAAGAGACCGATCACCGTGTGTGTGTTGCCTGTGTCTATCGCCAGGAGCATTCTGTTTCCATCCTCTCGCACGCCCTCACACACCGAGCATCAGCGCACCCACAGCATCGTCAACCCCACGATGATGCCCGATGCCAGCGCGACCAGCACGCTTGTTAGAGTCCCGATCAGGTAGTACTCCGCGAAATCCTTGTGCCGTCTCCGCGTGAACTCCGGGAACCTGGCGATCGCCTTGACCGCCATGATGAGACCGAGCGCCGCCCACTGGTTGAAGAGAACGAGAGTCAGCGCCAGGTACCGCTCCAGGTTGCCGATCGTGCGGCCCATCTCGTACTCGTTCTCTCCCCCGTCGGCTTCCGTCGGCACCGCCCTGGGAAACCGTTCGAGCACACCTCTCACGATCCGCGTCGCGCCTCGCCCGTTGAAGACGAAGGCCGCTGCCACCGCGGACCATCGAGCATACCACGTCAGCCAGACCACCGACGGAGACCATTCCGACGTGCCGCCGCCTGTCCAGTCGATAACCAGTCGCCAGAGAATGAACACGGCCCCAAGATGCAGGGTCTGGTCGACGAAGAAGGCCCCCAATGACGCACCCCACCCACCGCACGCACGTGCGCGCGCGGCGTCGAAGACCAGGTGGAGAACGGACAGGCCCAGCAGCCCGCCAACCAGCTGCCAGCTCAGGAACGGCCACAGAACCGCGGCGTGCGCGACAAAGACCAGTGCGACATGGAGGAGCAGCACTCCCCAGTGTCGCTCCTTCTGCCTGGCCATCCACCTGGTCTGCAAAAGGAAGTCCCCGAAAACGTGCCCAACGACGAGCAGGATCAGGAGAGACGCGGATTCGCCGCCCATGTCCGACAGCAGCTGCGCTATCACTCGGTCACCTCCTTGGCTGCTTCGCCGTCGAGAAGCAGATTGCTATGCCGCTCGAGCAGAATTTCCGCTGAGCGCTCTGCCGCCAGCACCGGATCATGAAACGCAGCCTTGAGTGCCTGGCTGACGCTGGACTCGTTGACTCCTCGCGCGGCTGCCGCTTCTCTCTGCGTGCGCGCGGCCCTCACCTGCTCAACGGTTTCCCTCTGGACGCTTGTCCAGCGCCCTCTGACGGCTCCCACCAGCCACAGAAGACCATTGAGAATCTCGTCGTCTCCTCCGAAACCAGACACAGTGGCCCACCGATCCGCCCGCTTGCCCTCCCCCACGGCCTCCCGTGCCCTGTGGAAACATGGTCCGTCCATACCGACGGCCAGCTCCCGCAGTTCCGTCGAGATCGTTCCCCAACCCAGGCCGTATCTCACCGAGGTCTCGCCCAACACCGCCTCAAGTGCCACCAGCACCTTCATGGCCTGTCCGGGCTCCCGGAGCACACCCTGAAACTCATCCCCGAGCGTGATCACGAAGCCGGCTACGAGCTCGTCCGCAAACTCCCGGTTGATTCCCTCCAGCTCGCGCTCCAGCAGTTTCTGAAGCTCCGCCCTTTGCGGGGCGAGCCTGGAGCGGCGGATGTCACCGATGACCGCCAGATACCTTGTGTCGTCGCCGGGTTTGACCATCGCAACCTCCGGAGGTGATGCTCATCGACTTAGGCACAGTCGCTTAAGTGCCTCAACTTAACCTCAATGGCCCAAGTTCATACACTTCAGCTATAACACTACAGTTGCATACACTTGGCCAAATTAGCTTAAGGTCACCCCTTCGTCAAGCTCAATCTTCTATTTCCGCACAGACAGCGTCACATCGCCCGTTGGAAGCAGTTTTCGGTGTCTGCCGTCAGCGAGCCTGAGGACTACGCCACCATCGTCCTCCAACCCGAAGACCGTGCCCTGCACGGTCTCATCCCCGACCGTCGCCGTGACGGCCTCGCCTATGACCAGAGAGAGCCGCCTCCATTCCTCCATGAGTTCCGCGTGGCCCGGTCCGCGGTAGGCGAAGTACCGGCTCTCGAACTCAGCCAGAATGCGCGCCAGAAGCGCCGCCCGATCGCAGCTCTCCCCTGCCTCCCGCAGAAGCGAGGTCGCCTCGTACCATTTGGGGTCGGGCAGCTCACGCTCGGGCACGTTGGCGTTGACCCCCACACCGACAACGAGCGCCCCCTCTCCGGCCGATACGACCATCACGCCGGCGAGCTTCCGCCCACCGACGAAGATATCGTTCGGCCACTTGATGCGCGCGCTTGGCCCAACGAGATCGATGACCGTCCGCGCCACCGCCACCGCCGCAACAACGGAGAGGCCGCCCGCCCGGTCCGGCGGCAGATGCGGTCTCAGCACGAACGAGAACCAGAGCCCGCCCGGCGGCGACTCCCAGACATTACCCCTGCGGCCGTGCCCGCCCGTCTGAGTCTCCGCGACCACGAGCGTCCCTTCCGGGGCGCCGCTGATGGCGAGCCTCTTAGCCGTGTCGTTGGTGGAGACGATGGAGCCGTAGGCGTGGACCCGCCAGCGGATGCGCCGGTCGCACAGGAGAGGGAGGATCGTGTCTTCGGTCAGGGCATCCCGCGGCATCGTCACTCCGAACGCCCGGGACCGGCCGAGCCGGCATCCGGGAGCCCGCTCAGCTCGAGCGAGATGTCCATGGCCGTGACGGAGTGCGTGAGGGCCCCCACGGAGACGAAGTCGGGTTCCAGCTCCGCCACAGCGCGGAGGTTCTCGTCCGTGATCCCACCGGAGACCTCTATCTCAGGCGGGGAATCCACCGACCTCGCAAGCGCGATGGCGTCCCGCATCTGCTCAAGTGTCATGTTGTCGAGCATGATCCTGTCTGCGCCGGCCCCCATCGCCGACGCCACCTCGTCGATGGACCTCGCCTCGACCTCGACGACCAGATCGGGGTGACTCGACCGCGCGGCCGAGACGGCCTGGGCTATGCCGCCCGCCGCCTCTATGTGGTTGTCCTTGATGAGGATCATGTCCCAGAGACCCATTCGGTGGTTTCCCGCACCTCCGATCTTCACGGCGTACTTCTCGAGTGCCCTCAGGCCCGGTGTCGTCTTGCGCGTATCCAGCACGCGCGTGCGACCGTCACCGAGTGCCGCAGTGCAGGCCGCCGCTGCCGTCGCGATCCCGGAGAGACGCTGCAGGAAGTTCAGGGCGACCCTCTCGCCCGTCAGAATGCCCCGGGTTCCGCCCTCGATCGTGGCCAGCGCGGTCCCCTCCACCACGCGATCGCCGTCCGCGACACGTGCGGTGAACACGAGTCCTGGATCACACTCGGCGAAGACCGCGCGAGCGACATCGAGCCCCGCCACCACGCCTTCCGCCTTCGCCCTGATGGTCCCGAGCGATTCGTGCCCGGCCAGGATGGTCGACTCCGTGGTCACGTCGCCCGTGCCTACGTCCTCCGCGACCGCCCTGCGTACGAGTTCGAGGATGTTCCGCTCTAGCGTCATCTCTTCGGCCCCCGCTTCTCCTTCCCGTAGACAACACCGGCCCGCTTCTCCTTGCCGGCGTTCTTCGATCGGCGTCTCCGCGCTCCCTTCGGCATCGGTCGACCGGCGGGTGGTTGTGCGTCCCCGCGCGGATCGCTCGCATCGCGCCTCGCGCTCGCCTTGCCCGCGGGCGCCCTGCCGGCGCTCTTGCCCCCACTGTCATCCAACGCGTCCGCCATCCGGAGTTCGTCTATCCTGTCGCGGAGTGAGGCCGCTTTCTCGAACTCGAGCCGCGCCGCGGCGTTCATCATCTGCTCCTCCAGGATCGCCATCATCTGGACACGGTCCAGACCCGGCTCGAGTCGCAGCATCTCGATGTCAGAATCAACGTCGGACCTGGCATCGGCCACGGCAGTGGCTCGCATTATCTCTTCGACGGACTTGACGATGCTCTTGGGCTCGATGCCATGCTTCTTGTTGTATTTGATCTGGATGTTGCGCCGACGCTCCATCTCAGCCAGTGCGCGCTCCATGGAACCGGTCACGACGTCCGCATAGAAAATGACAAGACCACCCAGGTTCCGCGCCGCGCGGCCGGACGTTTGAATGAGCGAGGTGTCGGACCTGAGGAACCCTTCTTTGTCCGCGTCGAGCACGGCAACGAGGGACACCTCCGGCAAGTCCAGCCCCTCTCTCAGCAGATTGATGCCGACGAGAACGTCGAACTCCCCCAGTCTCAGCCCCCTGATGATCTCCACTCTCTCCAGAGCCACAATATCGGAGTGCAGGTACCTCACGCGCACCCCCAGCCCACCCAGATAGTCGGTCAGATCCTCCGACATGCGCTTCGTGAGAGTCGTCACCAGCACGCGGCCCCCCTCGGCGACGCGCGTCCGTATCTCCTCGAGCAGGTCGTCGACCTGCCCTTCCACCGGGCGCACGACTATCTCAGGATCCACAAGGCCGGTGGGCCGGATGATCTGCTCGACGATCACACCCTCCGACTTCGAGAGTTCATAGGGCCCGGGCGTCGCCGAAACGAACACCACCTGGTTCATGAACTTCTCGGACTCCTCGAACATGAGCGGCCGGTTGTCCAGCGCCGATGGCAACCTGAACCCGTACTTGACCAGCGTCTCCTTGCGCGAACGATCGCCGCGGAACATACCGCGAAGCTGCGGCACCGCCACGTGCGACTCATCGATGAACACCAGGAAGTCGTCCGGGAAGTAGTCGAGAAGGACATCAGGGCGCGACCCCGGCCCGCGCCCTGAGAGATGACGGGAGTAGTTCTCGATGCCGCTGCAGTAGCCCATCTCACGCATCATCTCGATGTCGAAGCTTGTCCTCTGCTCGATTCGCTGCGCCTCCAGGAGCTTGCCCTCAGCTCTGAAGTATTCGAGCTGCTGCGCGAGCTCGGCCTCGATACCCTTGATGGCAAGCTCGATGTTCTCCTGCGTCGTCACCCAGTGCTTCGCCGGATATATCGACACGTCTTCGAGCTCATCGGTCACCTTGCGCGTCACGAGATCGATAACGGACAGCCTCTCCACCTCGTCGCCGAAGAGCTCTACGCGAATGGCCCATTCCTCATACGACGGCCTGATCTCGATGATGTCGCCGCGCACCCTGAAGGAGCCGCGCGCGAACTCCACGTCGTTCCTGTCGTACTGCATGTCGATGAGGTCGCGGAGCATCTTGTTGCGGTCGACCTCCTGCCCGACGGACAGGGCGAGCATCATCGACTTGTAGACCTCGGGCGAGCCCAGGCCGTATATGCACGACACCGACGCGACGATGACGACGTCCCGACGCTCAAGCAGAGAAGCCGTTGCGCGCAGGCGCAATCGGTCGATCTCGTCGTTGATGTCGGCGTCCTTCTCGATGTAGGTATCGGTGACCGGGACGTAGGCTTCAGGCTGGTAGTAGTCGTAGTAGCTGACGAAGTACTCGACGGCGTTCTGAGGGAAGAAGGCGCGGAACTCGGCGAATAGCTGCGCGGCGAGCGTCTTGTTGTGGGAGATGATGAGAGCAGGCCGGTTGGTTTGCGCGATGACGTTGGCCATCGTGAAGGTCTTGCCGGAGCCCGTCACGCCCAGAAGAGTCTGGAAGCGCTCGCCCTGCTCGATGCCCCTCGTGAGCTCTTCTATCGCACTGTTCTGGTCGCCCTGCGGCTCGAAGCCCGCTGTCAGGCGAAAGGGAGTTTGCATTGGCACCTCGGACGCGCAGGGTCGCGGCCGGTCGACCTCCCCACGTGCGCCGCTAAACGTTAGAGCGACATCCCGCTCTCGTTGACGACCAGGCCCTCGACCAGTCGCGAACCGGACCCGGCGGTGCCCAACAGCACGCCGTCCAGATAGAGCTCCAGCCCTCTTCCATTCCCAACATTGAGCTGGAAGAACTCGTCCGCCTCCCACTGGCGCTGCTCGCCCTGCTCAAGTGTCAGGTCGGCCACGGGCTCACCGTCAACGGAGACGCTCAGCCATGTGCGCTCCTTGGCGACCACCATGAGCTCGAGCTTGTGCCACTCGATCATGGTGTCGTCCACAACCGTCTCTCGAACGGGCGACGGGGTGGCCGCGGGGACACTGATGTCGACCTCGGCGTCGACCTCGGCGTCGGGCTCGGCGTCGGGCTCGGCGTCCGCATCAGTGCCGGTGTTGGCACTGATGCTGGTCGCAGGCTCCGGTGCACCCTGGTCTCTCGACAGCGCCTGCCAGACGATCACGGCGGCGACAACGCCCACGGCCACGGCGATCCACACCCACCGCCTCCCCACCCGCCGCTTCTCTTCGTGCAACTCGAGTTCGACGGTGTCCCACTCATCCAGTTCCTCGTCTCCCTGCTGCTGTGTGAACCTGAGGTACTTGTCGACGACCGCGTCCTCGCTCAGCCCGAGGAACCTCGCGTAGGTCCGCAGGTGACCCTTGACGTAGACGGGCGCCGGGAGGGCGCTGAAGTGGTCCGCCTCCAACGCCTCCAGGATGAGCGTGCTCATCTTCGTGGCTTTGCTCACGTCCTCTACTGACTTGCCCTGCGCTTCTCGTTCCTGCTTCAGGAGTTCCCCGACGGACTCCATGAGTGCCTCCAGCATGCTTGTCGTTGTTCCAGACTGCTAGTACTCGTACCTTACAGTGTACCTGACAATGGCCTCCCCGTCACGCTCGACCGGCACGGAGAACTCGATTCTGTAGGCTTCCTTCTTCTCGAAATCATGCGTTGTGCGGGTGATCGTCCAGAATCCGCGGGGGTGGTCGACAAGCCTGATGACCACGTCCTCACCCTTGTGATTCCGGAGAGAGACCTCGTAGTCCTCCTCGCGGACCCTGTCGGTTATGCGTCTCGAATCGAGCGTCTTGCGCTCGGCCGCGACGTCGAAGGCGTTCCCCATGTAGAGGCTCATGTCCTCGTCCCTCGACGTGTGGTTGATACGGTCCTCCCCGATAAACTGGAGCGCACCAACCGAGTCGGCCTTGTACATCCGGACCTTGCCCGCCGGAAGCGGTATGCCGAGCCCTGCTTCCTCGGAGTTCTTGAACTCGAGAAGCACGCGGACGTCGCCGCTCCTGTGATGGTCAAACTCAAGGACCTTCTCAACCGCCACGTCCGTGCTCGGGAAGAAGGTCAGCTGCTTAATCTCCCGATCGGCCACGGTGGCCGGTGTGTCCAGCTTGTAGAGGTGATACTCGAAGAGCGACTCCTCCTGGAAGGACGGCGGCGCGGCGCCCTTTGCGAGCGCCATGTAATCCGCCTCCTGAACCATGTCACCTCTGCCCCAGTCCTGGGTCCGGTGGACGTCCCCCGCCACGAGGTCGAGCTGCGCGTCCTCGTAGCTGGCGCCCGAGCGGTTGTCTATCGACACCCAGGCGGCGAGGTCGATGTTCGAATCCTCGGCGTCTATGACGCCGACGTACTCCGCGTGCCAGTTGATGCTGGAGGTCATGTACGTGACCTCGACCAGTCTGTCGCCGTCCTCGTCCGCACCGAGCTTCCAGACGAGCGTCGGCTTCGAGATCAGCCCGGACGGCAGCGTGGGGAATCTGATGTAGGACACCTTCTCCCTGTTCAGTGAGAGAATGGGACCGGCTCCCCGTCCCTGATCCAGCACGATGGACGAGCCGTCAAAACTGACCAGCCGGCCCGTGAACAGATCGGCGTCCTCCCCTACCACGTCGATCTCCGTCTCGAGGTACTTCTCGAGGATCTTGGAGGAACTCGCCAGGTCGAACCTGTAGTTCTGCTCCCAGACACTGGCCGGGTGCCCGGCGAGCACCTTGAAGTGCACGCTGGTCGGGTCGATCCTGGCTGCGACGTCGTCGAACCTGAGCTCGCTGACGCCGGACTCGATATCCATCTCCCGTACGTCTTTGACCAGGGCAAGATCCCTGTTGTAGATGGTGATGGAAACCCCGGGCTCGTCCGCGGCCTGCGAGACCGCGGCGATGGCTACTACCAGTACGGCTACGAAGATGACCTGACATCGTCTCATAGCGATGTCTCCTTTCAACAAACTCCCGTTCAATGTCCCGTTAGGACGAACGCGAGCGACACGGCGCCCACGGTCCAACAGTAGTACGCAAAGCTCGACAGCTTCCCGGTCGTCACGGCCCTCAGAAGCAGAGCGATCGCGGGCAACGCCGACAGGAACGCGGCCAGTGTCCCGAGCGCCAGCGCCGGGCCCGAAGACGCACCGGCCGCAAGAGCGTCTCCCAGACTTGCAGCGGCGGCGCCGAATATGACGGGGACCGAGAGCAGGAACGCGAACTCGGCCGCGGCCCGGCGTTCCAGTCCCACCGCGAACCCGGCCGTTATCGTCGATCCGGAGCGTGAGATACCCGGCAGGATCGCCAGCGCCTGCGCCGCGCCGATGGCCAGCGCATCCAGCCAGGTCCCGCGCGCTTTCGTGCCCGGAAAGAGCTTGCCAGAGAACCACAGTATGAAACCCGTGACTATCAGAAGAACAGAGACGAGCACGGGGCTCGTGAATGCCTGCTCGATGCGAGGAGCAAGGAAGTAGCCGACCGCCGCGGCCGGAACGGTTCCTAGGAGGAGGTGCAGCGCGAGTCGCACCTCGGCCGCGTCATGCTGCAGCCGCATCACGCACCGCGCCAGAGCCACGAGAATGCTGGCAATGCGTCCACGGAAGAAGAGCACGACGGCCATCGCCGTCCCGAAATGGACGAACACCTCGAACGTAACTCCGGGACTCTCTACCCCAAAGAAGTGCTCCGCGAGAGCCAGGTGACCGGAGCTCGACACCGGCAGAAACTCGGTCAGTCCCTGCAGCAAACCAAGGAGTATTCCCTGCAGAACCGTCATCTTCTAGAGCACTCCCACTATGAAGGACAGCAGCCCCAGCGCCATCACCGCCTTCAGGGCGTTGGACGACCTGCGAACCGCCGCGTTCTCGTAGTTCGCCTTCATGGACACCATCAACCAGATCAGCACAACATCGATGACCACGAGGACGCCCGCGTAGCCCCAACCATAGACGCGAAACGCAAACGGCAGCACCGCGAGCGCCATCAGGACGATCAAGGTACCACGCACGACCGCAAAAGAGGCCGCAGCACCTCGCCGCACCGCGAAGGTGCGCAATCCGGCCGCCTCGTCACCAACGATGTCCTCCACGTCCTTCACGATCTCGCGCGCCAGGTGGATGAAGAACGCCAGCACACAGGGGATGGCAGCCAGCAGGCACTTGCCTTGAGAAAACCCGCCCATGAGAAATGGTGTGGCCGCCACCAGCGCCACCGCGACGTTGCCCGCGATCGGCACACCCTCAAGAAAACGCGAGTAGAGCGCGGTCAGAACCAGCCAGGTGATCGCGAGCGTGACGGCGCCCGCGCCGATCACCGCGGCCAGCCCCACCGAGACGAGACCACTCACACACGCAGCGACCGTCGCCTCTGCCCGCGACAGCCGTCCGGATGGGATCGGCCGGCCGGGGCGGTTGATTCGATCGGACACGATATCCAGCCGGTCGTTCAGGGCGTTGGCGGCGCCCGCTGCGGCGAACGCGGACCCGGCGCCCGCGAGCGCCGGCCACCAGAACATCGGTGACCGCGATACGAACGCGCCCACGAGAACAGCGACAGCGGCCAACAATCCGTTGACCGGACGAAGAAGCTCGATGAGCGCGCCGGCTCTAGATGCGGAACTCAATACCCGCCCAGAATTCCCACCCGTCGTCGTCCTTGCCAAGGGTATTCCCCTCGTTTGCGACTGACTCGTATGCCACTCCGAGACCGGCCGCGAGCCTCTCCAGACTCTGATATCCGAACTCGACGCCCACCCTGTTCGTGGTCTCGACCACGCCCGACGGGAACGCGGGCTCGTGGTGATCCTCGACGGGATCGAACGGTTCGGTGATGTGACCGCAGCCCTTCCTCGCATGCTCGTAGGTGGTCCCGACGAACCATTCCACTGCCGGGTGAAGCACAAACTCGGCTCGGAATCTGTCCGCGTCCGGCCCGAGCTCGAACCCCATCGGCGCCCCGTCGTGCGCGAACCGGTACTCGGTGTACTTGTGAGTGTACGTCCACTTCCGGACGTTCGTGTACTCCGCCGTCAGCTCGGTGTCGAAGCCACGAACCGCACCGTACCACGCCCCACCGAGCGTCACGCCGTACTTGTCCGGGTTCTCGGTCGACCTCTCGTACTGGAGATCATCGATGAGGAATTCCCAGTACGCCGTGATACCCGGACGCACGTGGTGCACGCCGTCCAGCAACCAGAACACGTTGTCGTTGAAACGCTCCTTGTGCTGAGCCAGGTAGTAGGGCGTGAGCGGGTTGACGTAGACGGGGTCCGGCAGGATCGAGCTGTAGACGACCGCCTCGCTCACTCCGATGCTTCCCCACTTGCCCCGCACGACCATGCGGTGGCTGGCAAGGAACAGGTTCTCCATTTCACCCAGGTCGGTCTCGGTACCCAGCTTCTCGTACTCCAAAAACGCGTGCATCGCCTCGAACGAAAGCACACCCACCTTGTACCTCACGTTGAGCTGGTCGAACGTGGGCGCCGTGCCCGACAGCATCAGGCGCCCCCACCTGGAGCGCCCCCACGCGGTGCCGCGACGCCCCAACACGATCGAGTAGCTCGGGCGCTCGAGCTTGAAGTAGGCCCGCTCGGATGACGCGGACACCCCACGCCAGGTCCTCATCCTGTTGGAGATCCGGACCCCCCGCGCCCCGTCCTGCCCACCCAGGAGCAACTGGCTGTCGGCGTAGAACCCGACGAGGCCTTCCACCCCACCCCATACCTCGTAGCCGATGTCGGCCGCGATGTCGAGCTGCGCCTCGTCGTCTGCCTCGTTTGCGACGTACCTGACACCAGCGTTCGCGCCGGCCTCAACGCCCACGTTCGCGCCGGCCCCGGCGTCCGCGTACCTGAGCGGCGTGATCCCGCCCGGTGCGCTACCGGGCCACAGGTCGAGCGAGTCCGTCTCCGCACCGTAGCGCATCTGCGTGAATACCCTGACGCCCAGACCAAACGACGCCGAGCCCGTACCCGTGCTGAAGGCGGGCGAGTCTACCTCCCCGCGAACGAACTCGGCCTCGAGCCTGTAGAGAAGCCACAACTCCCTCTCACTGAGCGAGTCGGACGCGAGACGCTCGGAACTACGGGCGGCGGACACCGCGGCCGCCACGTCCGTGCGCGACACCGGTCGCGCGGACAGATCGATGTCGATGACACGTCTGGCCTGGAGCCTCTCGAGCAGCGGGTAGGACCAGTGGTTCAGCGGCACGTCAGCGGGCGGCCTTGCGATGGGTGACTCCGCGGTCGCCCCTGCAGCCTGAAGGAGCAGGAAGCACGCGAGTAGAGCCGGAAGGACGAAGCGACCGAAAGACATGAGAGGACGTACTCCTTCCCTGCCGGCACTAGGATCGAGCGTGGAGCTTGTCGGCCCGCCTGTAGGAGTCGACGGCGTCGACGCTCCTTCCGAGGCGATCCATCACGATTCCCAGCTGGTAGTGGATCTTCGGATCATCGGGGGAAACCGCGGCGGCCTTGCTGAGAAAGCGCTCCGCGTCGTCCAGACGATCGAGCGACGAAAGCACGAAACCCATCTGGTAGCAGGCGTCGGCCGTCTCTCCTTCGAGGGCGATGACCCGCTGGAACTCCACCACGGCCCTTGCGAACATGCCCTTCTCCGAGTAGACCAAACCGAGCCTGTAGTGGGCCGCGGGGTTGTCCGCAGCGTACTTCACTGCCAGCTCGAGTTCGATCGCGGCCTCATCACGCTCGTCGCATCCGATGAGGGCGGTACCGAGATTGAAGTGGGCCTCCGCGCTGGTCGGATCTATCGCGCTCGCCGACCTGAATTCCTCGATGGCCTCGGGCAGCATCTCTTTCTCGCCGTAGATGGCGCCGAGATTCAGGTGGCGTTCCGCGTTGTCCGGATCGATCTCGATGGCCCGCTTGAACTCCAGAATGGCCTCGTCGGTCTTACCGAGCCGGTCGAGCGTGTAGCCCAGATTGGTGTGAGCCTTGGCGCATCCGTAGTCGGCCTCGATGGCTCTCTCGTAGCTCCTGACAGCCTCCTCGAACTCCTGCTTGCGAGCATACGTCACGCCGAGGCGGTAGTGAGGTTCCGAATCGTCCGGAGAGAGCTCGATGGCCGCGGCGTGCTGTCCGACCGCATCCTCAAACCGCCCCATGAGATCGTACACACGACCCAGATTGTAGCGGGCGGGCGCACTTCCCGGGGTCGTCCTCACGGCTCGCTCGAACTCGGTCGCCGCCGATTCCAGCAGCCCCAGGCGACGGTAGCAGCTACCGCAGTCGATCATCGCACTGACATCGCGCGGTCGCTTGGCCAGAAGCTGCTGGAGGACCACGACGGCATCGGCGGAGCGACCTGACTCCAAGTAGACGGACGCGAGATCAGACAGCGCGTCAACGTCATCCGGTGCCGCCCGGAGTCTCCTCCTGAAATCCAGTAGTTCCCTGTGCGTCTGGATCCGCTTCACTTGCACCCTCTCAGATCTTCCCGCGCTTCGCGAGCACGTCCTTTATCGTATCCTTGAGCTCCGTGAGATCCGCCGACTTCACGACATACGCGTCGGCCATCCAAGACGCGAAGTCCTGCTTGTATGTCGAATACGCCGAGTTGAGGATGACGGGGAGATCTCTCTTCCTCTCCATGATGGTGCGCAGGCAGTCGATGCCGTCCATCCCATCGAGCCTGATATCGAGCACGACCAGGTCCGGCTCGGTCTCCTCGAGCGCCTCCAGCGCTTCCTCGGCGCTCTCGGCCGTTATCACGTCGTAGCCGTCACGCGCGAGTTCGGTCTCGTAGAGCCGCCTGATGTTCTTCTCGTCGTCGACGACAAGCAATCTGGTCATTCGGAACCTCCGATGTCTTCAGCTGCTTCGTGTTCCACCATGCTCATCTCTGCTTCGGGTTCCACCGCACCTGCCTCAGACCTTCTCTTCCACTCCCCCCCCGTTCGGAGGGTCGCCGTAGAGCGCCCGGTGCTCGACCTCGGGTGCCCCTCTCACTATGGGGATCGAGATGCGCACGGTCGTCCCCTCGCCCGGGGCGCTGTCCACACCGATGCTGCCACCGTGGTTCTCTACAATCCTCCGGGTCACTGCCATCCCGAGTCCCGACCCGGCCTTCCTCGTCGTGAAGAAGGGCACGAAGAGCTTGCTCATGATCTCCTTGGGAATGCCGGGGCCGTTGTCGCGGACCGTGATCACTATCGTGTGTCCGGACTGCCCGGTGGAGATCTCGATTCTCCCGCCGTCCGGCATCGACTGAACCGCGTTGTTGATGACATTGAGAAACGCCTGCTTGAGCTGGTTGGCGTCCCCCATCGTGACCGGCAACCCGTCCGCCAGGTCGCCGATCAACCGCACCCGCGACGAGAGCATCCCGTGTGATAGCAGCTTCCAAACGTCCTTGAGTATCTGGTTGACCTCGACAGGAGCAAGCACCGGCTGGAGGTGCCTCTCGAGCGTCAGCTGTTCGCGCAGGATCTGCTCGAGCCTCGTGACCTCCTCCAGAATGATGCTGGTGTACTCCCTGCGCGCGTCGTCCGCGTCGAGCGCCTCATGAAGCTGCCGGGCGAACCCGCCCACCGCGATCAGCGGGTTCCGAATCTCGTGCGCGACGTTGGCAGCCATGTGACCGATACCGGTCATCTGCTCCACCTCGCGAAGCTGGCTCTGGAGTTTGTTGCGCTCGGTGACGTCCTTGATGTACTGAATTGCCTGGACGGTCTCGCCGTTCTCGTCCCTGACCGGAAACGTGTAGACGTCGACACCCGTGCGATGATACCCGGACTGGTGCTCGATCTTGGAGACGAGAACGCGTTTGCCGGTCGCGAAGGTCTCGTGAGCGGGACAAGCCTCACAGGCCGCCTCACCCCTGCAGTAGATCTCGTAGCACGGCTTCCCCACCAGCTCCTGAGGCGTGCTGCCCAGGAAGGCGGCCTCGGCCTTGTTGACGGCCATGACAGTGAAATCCCTGTCCACGATTATAAGGCCGTCGGTGATGCCGTCGAATATGGCCTGAAGCTGGTGCTTGCTCTTTGTGATCTCGCTGCGTTTCCGCGCGGCGCTTAGCCGTTGCACCCTGCCGGACAACCAGCCAAGTGCGATACCCACAACCAGCGCCGCCACGACCCCGAGGAGGGACGTCGCTGACACCCACGGAACACCACTGGCAGCGGTAACCCCGATGGCGAGCATGCTCAAACACCCCGAGTTGTCGGCCCGAAAGGCCGGGTCGCCGGGCAGGGCCCAGAAAGCCCGCAGAACGGCCTCAATCGCCGTCATGTTATTGCCAAGCGTGGGGAGGTGTCAAGGTCAATTGGCGCAGTTCAGGGCAGTTGGGCCCGGGAGAAGCGGCTTGACAATCGGCGCTGCGGCATGATATTCCACCTGGCACCCTAACAGATGGAGACCGAAGCACCGGCGCTCGGCCGGAGCGCGTCTTCCTCAGCGGGCGGTCCACCGCAGGGCCTGGAGCTAACAGTGAGTCTGGATGCAGCACTGCCTTTCACGAGCATCACTCTGATGCAGCTTCTGACCGCCGTGGCCGCGCTGGTCGTCGGGGTCATCCTCGCCCGAATCGTCCTGAATGATCCAGAGCCGGCGGTCGTCATCACAGAGCTGGCTGACTCATCGGTCAACCTGGCCCTCAGGCCGTGGACGAAAACGGAGAACTACTGGGCGGTCAAGGGCAATATCTCGAAGGCAGTGCTCGAGGGGTTACCTGCCGCCGGCGTTGAGATCCCCTTCCCGCAGCTGGACGTGCATATGAGCAAAGAATAGAAGGCACCGATGTTCCGCAGGATGGCAGACGCGCCGCACCGCCGCAGGGACACGGGCGGTGCGTCTGTCCTTCTGAGAACCTGCAAGACACACAAGGAGAAAGCACATGAAGCTCTGGCTTGTCATGATAGTGGCCTCAGGAATGCTCCTGATGGCCTCCCCCGCCCCGGCCGACGAGAACGCTCCGGCGGATGAGGCGGGAGAAACCGTCCCCGAGGGATGGCAGATCGCCTCCGACATCAACCTGACCCTCACGCAGAATGCCTACACGGACAACTGGGACGGCGGCGAGACCGGCGCCCTCTCGTGGGCCCTCAACTCGAACACTCTCGCTGAGAGTCAGCTGACGGACACCGTCAACAGCAAGAACACGCTCAAGCTCTCTTTCGGCCAGACGCACAGCCAGGACAGGGAGACGAGAACGTGGGCGAAGCCCTCAACCACCACCGATCTCATCGACCTCGAGAGCGTCTTGCGCCTCACCTACGGCTGGTCCGTCGACCCGTTCGTGTCCGGTCGGGTCGAGTCGCGCTTCCTTGACACACGCGACCAGGTGAAGAAGCGCACGCTGAACCCGACCACCTTCACGGAGAGCGTCGGGGTCGCACGCGTCTTCATCAAGGAGGAGAGCCGCGAGTGGACGACGCGGCTGGGTGGAGCCGTCCGCCAGCACCTCGACCGCGACGCGCTGCCCGAGGGCGCCACCGAGGACGCCGAGCGGGAGAACCTCTCCACCAACGACGGTGGTGTGGAATTCGTCAGCGAGTTCAGGACCCCGCTCGCCGACGGCGCCATAACGCTGACGAGCGACCTGACCATCTACAAGGCGCTCTACTACTCCGACTCGGACGCGCTCACGGGGCTACCGGGCGCTGACGACTGGAAGTCGCCGGATATCAACTGGGAGAACACGTTCTCCGCGGGGATCACCAAGCACATCGTCGTCAATCTCTACATCCAGGCGCTGTACGACAAGGAGATCGACGCGGATGTGAGGCTCAAGGAGACGCTCTCGTTGGGGTTCACGCTCAAGTTCCTCTAAAGAGTCGTACGTGCGCTTTGAAGAAGCGCCCAGGCCCGATGCTTGCACCTCCTGTCCTGGTTCCGGTGCGGTATTGCGCGCTTGACACAGTGCCAGGGGAACCGTATATTCCCGAGTCATCTTATGAATAGCCATGCACAGACAGAAACCTCGCTGGCCACCATGCTATCGGGCCATTTCGTCCGCCTCCCGCGGACCGTGCGTTTCTATGTATGGCTCTCCGCGGTCCTCATTACGCTCGTCGTGGCCTCCGGGCTAGCGGTCAGCCGCGTCGCGGTATCAAGCAACGTGGAGCTGAATGCCCGCGCCCCGATGTTCACGCAGCTCTCGCCCTGGGGACGCGTGCTCGGGAAGACCAGCAGCAACTACCTCAAGTCCAGTTTCGACGTCATAGGTGTGGTAACTCCGGTCCCGGAGGGCACCACGAGCTACGACTACATCGCGGACCCGGGGCAGGACCTCGAGTCGATAGCAATGGAGTACGGCATCGACCTGGATCTCCTGGCCAGCGCGAACAGCGTGAGCTATGCGCGGGTGCCAAGGCGCAAGTGCGAGGTTCGGCTGCCGCTGCTCTACTCACGTAATCGGAGTTGGGACCGTTCGCTGGAGTTCCTGTACCCCATCTCCAAGAGCGCTCCGGTGGGCGGCAACGGCAAGGCCAAGAACGGCGCGCCGAGCATCACTCGCCACGCGGTCGCTGCCGGCGAGTGCCTGTGGAACATTGCCAGGAAGTACAAAGTCCGCATGGAGACGATCGTCGCGATGAACGACCTGCCGAGCGCGCGCTACCTGCGCCCCGGCCAGATCCTCGAGGTCCCGGACACCGACGGGACCTACGTGAGCCTCAAGAAGGGCGACACCATCAGCGGGATCTGCAAGAAGTACGAGGTGGAACTGACCGACCTCGTCAACGCCAATCCGGGTGTCGACGTCGGCAGCTTGCATATCGGCGACAAGCTCTTCATCCCAGGCTCGGGCGCCCTTGCTCAACTGTTCCGATTCGCGTGGCCGGTGCACGGAAGAATTTCAAGCCGCTACGGCATGCGCCTGCATCCGGTCTACCGTCGCCGCATGATGCACACCGGTCTCGACATCGCCGCGCCACACGGCACATCAATTCGCTCCGCACTCCAGGGACGAGTGACCTTCGTCGGCTGGAAGGGCGGCTACGGGAAAACGGTCATCGTCGAACACCCGAACGGCTACGAGACACTCTACGGACACTGCTCGAAGATCCTCGTCACCCGCGGCCAGACGGTTAAGAAGGGCGAGCGCATAGCCAAGGTGGGATCGACGGGCGTCTCAACAGGTCCGCACGTCCACTTCGAGCTGAAGAAGGCAGGAAAGAGAACCAACCCGGAGAGCGTACTCTACTAGGCGCAGTCCGATTGCAGCGACCAACGACGACGCCCCGCCTCAAACGGCGGGGCGTTTCTTGTGAGTGAACTGGCTGGGGCCCCGGCGGCTCGCCCAGGAACCCGGGCTAGAGTCCCAGCTCTCCGCTGATGCTCTGCATCGACGCGAGCGCCACTCCGATGAACTCCTCGAGAGACAGGCCCAGCTCGGAACAGACGGCCATCTGCTCCCTGCTGGCGCCCGCGGCGAAGCGCTTCTCCTTGAATCTGCGCATGATGAAGTCGACATCGAGGCCGGCCAGCTTCTTGTCCGGATGCATGAGCGCGGCCGCCACAATGAGCCCCGTAACCGGATCACTGGCGTAGAGCGCCCTGTCCATGGCACTGTCCCGCGTCACGTGCTCGTTGTGAGCCTTGACGGCGTGGATTATTTCCTCGGAGACGCCCAGCTCACCCAGCTTCTCGGCCGAGACCAGACCGTGCCGGTCGGGGTCGTCGACGGTCTCCTCGTAGTCCAGGTCGTGAAGAAGCCCCGCCAGCGCCCACGACTCCGCGTCTTCACCGAGCTTCCCCGCAAGACCGACCATCACGGCCTCGGTGGCAAGCATGTGCTTGATCAGATTCCTGTTCCCGCAGTGTTGCCTGACGGCGGCGATCGCCTCTTCCCTGGTCATCCGGCCTCCTATCCCACGTCCATGAACGCCCCACGTCCTCTGAATCGCCTCCTCGTCGCATCGAGCAAGAGCTTGCCCACGGGCGTGCTCATGTTCGGATCATCCGCGACGAGAGCGAAGGCGTCGTCCCGTGCCTGCACCAGCAGGCGTGCGTCAGTCACCAGGTCCGCAACCGAGAACCTCGGCAGCCCGTGCTGCCTCACGCCGAGGAACTCGCCGGGTCCTCGCATTTCCAGATCCCTCTCCGCGATGACGAACCCGTCGTTCGTGTCCGCCAGCACCTGGATGCGCTCGCGCGCCTCGTCGGACGCGCCACGTCCCACCATCAGAATACAGTAGGACCGGTGCTCCCCCCTGCCGACGCGCCCCCTCAACTGGTGGAGCTGCGCGAGCCCGAAGCGCTCCGCGTGTTCGATGACCATGACGGTCGCGTTGGGAATGTCAACGCCCACCTCGACGACGGTCGTGGATACGAGGATGTCCGTGCCACCCGCTTTGAAACCCGCCATGACGGCGTCCTTCTCCTCGGCCTTCATGCGCCCGTGAACCAGTCCGACGGTCGCATCGCTGAACGTCCGTTCCTTGAGCTCCTCATACATCTTCGTCGCGGCCGCCAGCTCCATCTTCTCCGACTCCTCGACGAGCGGGTACACGATGAAGATCTGCCTCCCGGACGTCACCTCGCTTTTCAGGAAGCTGTAGACCTTGCTTCTGGCGGCCTCGTCTCTGACGGCGGTCGCGACCATCTCTCTTCCGGGCGGCATCTCATCAAGAACCGACACGTCAAGATCCCCATAGACGGTGAGAGCCAGCGTCCTCGGGATTGGCGTGGCGGTCATGACGAGGATGTGCGGCGCGCGCCCCTTCCCTCGAAGGGCCGCACGCTGAACCACTCCGAACCTGTGCTGCTCATCGACGACGGCCAACGCCAGGTCGGAGAAGCTCGTCGTCTGTTGAATGAGTGCGTGCGTGCCCACGACGACCTGGGCCTCGCCGCTCGCGATGAGCCCCAGCGCGTCGTCGCGCTCCCCCACCTTCATCCCGCCGCGCAGCAGCACGACGCGGCCGCCGAGCGGCGACAGGAGCGCCGTCAGGTTCTCGAAGTGCTGCTCCGCCAGGATCTCCGTGGGCGCCATTATGGCTGCCTGATGCCCGGCGGCGACCGCCTGATGCATTGCGGCAGCGGCCACGGCGGTCTTGCCGGACCCGACATCACCCTGAAGCAGCCTGTTCATCGGCTCGCCGCGCTCAAGGTCGCCGGCAATCTCACTGATGACGCGCTCCTGGGCGCCGGTGAGATCGAACGACAGCGACGCGAGGAGCCGCCCATGTTCCTCATCCCGCCAGGCGATCCTGACCGCGTCGCCACTGCTCGCGATCTGCCGCTTCTTGAGAGCAACCACGATCTGGAACAGGAAGAGTTCATCGTAGGCGAGCCGGGAGCGGGCCCGCGCCGCGTGTTCGAGAGACGGAGGGAAATGCACGTTGGCGATCGACTCCATAAGGCCCGGGAGGCCGCGCGCTTCCAACACGCTCTCGGGCAGTGGATCGACGACCTGGTCGAGGAATTCGTCGATGGCGGTCCTGACGATTCCGCGGATGCGGCCTCCGGAGAGGCTGGCGATCTGAGAATACTGGGGCTCGATGCGGCCCTCGGCAACCTCATCCTCGCCGATAACCTCGAACGAGGGGTTCATGAACTCGATGCGCCGGGCGAACCTGCTGAATCTGACCTCGCCGCTGACGGCCACCTTCGTTCCGGCTTCGAGCACGCGCTGAATGTAGCGCCTTCCGAACCAGCGCGCCAGAATCGTGCCTGTGTCGTCCTCCAGTGCCGCCGTGAAGATCTGCATCCGCCCACGTCGCAGGACGTCGCAGGAAACAACCCGCGCCACAACCGTCACGCAGTCGCTGATCCTGAGCGAGCCGATCTCCACGATGTTCGTCCAGTCGGTGTAGGCTCGGGGGATGTAGTAGAACAGCTCCTCGATCGTGCTGACGCCCGCCTTCGCGAACAGCTCCGATGACTTGGGGCCCACGCCCTTGAGATATCGCACATCTGATTGAAGGGTCTTTTCGGCAGGCGTGGCGGCCTCCGGGTTTAAATGGTGGGCGGATAGGATCCTCTGACCAAGCTTGTTGCATTCCGGTCCGGCGCGCGGGGCCGATCACGCCGGCCCGCGGTGCCCACTCCCCCCCGCTCAAGGGGACCGGAGACAGGCCCGAAGCGCGGAGACCCGGGGCGCCACGACCCGGTGAACGAACAGCCCCAGCAGCACGAGGTGCATGGGGTCCGTGACGAACCGGAAACGGTTGTTCTCTCCCATCTCGAACAGGTTCCCGACGACGGCCACGTACACGATATTGAAGCACAGGTACATAATGAGGGCGCGCTGGCCCCCATCGAGACCGCGTCCCGCGTGGAATCTCGACAGCCTGAGTGCGTAGAGGACGAGAAGCGGCAGAGCAAGCAGCAGGAATGCGAACACGTGGTGGCGCCGGCCGCGCTCGTAGATGGGCAATCCGCGCACCGAGGACAGGTCGCACGGTAGCTTCCCGTAGAAGAGGCGATCGTACAGGGTTCCCACCGCCGCCAGCTTGCACCAGTTGGCACCGAGCGAGGCGTCCTCGCTGCTCGACTTGAAGTACTGGAACCACGCCCTCGACACCCCGACGCAGAGGGCGCGAGGGTGATGCGACGCCACGTACAGCCCGTCCTTGAGGTACTGATGCGATATGCCCACGTATGCCAGGTGGTTGAAGTTGTTGCGTCCGGTCGATGTCGTGACGTCCCGCAGGGCCGCAACTGACTCGAAACCCTCGATATCCGTATACTCGGCCGGGTAGCTACGGAGAGGAGAGAAACGCGGAACGAGAGAGACCTCCGAGAGTCTGCCGTCGGCGACGAGCCGGTCTCTGACGTCCGCCGAGAGGTTCCGCCCCGTCGTACCCCAGAGATTCATGCCCATCCACGAGCTGCTCTCGAATCCTCCAAAGAGAATCAGGTTCTTGGCACTCAGACCGACCAAGAGCAGGACGGGCAGCAGAGACAGGATGATGATCCTCTTCCTGCCGCGCCTGCAGACCGCGGCCAGCCCCCCGACAACGACGATGACGTACAGCACGTGGAACACACTGCGCATCATCGCGAGGGTGAACACGCAACCCAGGAAGCACGCGATCGACCACGTGCTCGCCCGCCGGATGACCTCGTGCAGCAGGACAGCGGACAGTGCGAGCATGAGCGCGGTCGGGAGCGTGTAGAAGAGCAGATTCTCGTAGAGCACGCACGAGGGACTGACCGTGAAGAGGAGTGCCACGACAAAGGCGACCGATCTCGAGACGCCGAGCCTCATCTGGAGCAGCAGCACGGAGGTGCAGAGCAGGAAGCTCCCCAGAAGATAGACGAACTGGAGCGCCTGGCTCTCGAACCCCGGGAACGCCTGCAGCATGGCCCCCACGAACAGATTGAAGAACGGTGGCTGGCTGTGCAGGTAGAAGCAGCTCCGAAGGAGGTCGTGCCTCAGGAGCACGGGATCCAGAAACTGCCAGAAGCCGCTGAGAGGGCTCATGTCGAAACGAATCCCCGCAGCGGCGTACGCCACGCGACAAACAACAAAGGCCGCGGCGAGCCACGCGATGGCCCGCACGGCGCCGGAACCCGGACCGCTCCGACGCTGGCGTATCTCAGAGAGAACCCTGTGTGGACCGGAACGGCCGAGCATCAACCCTCCCACTCGAGCACCCTCCCTGCGGCGGCGACCCGGATCTCGCCCGCCCTCTCCGCGGCGAACCCGGACCGTCATGTCCCATGCCGCGGTTCTTCCTCTCCGCCATACTGCACGAGCATTGCCGCACATGAACCCGAGGTCGGCTGGCAGCACGGCCCGGAGGTGCTCATGCGTCTCATTGGGTATTATACCACAATCAACTCGATGGACAACGTCCACCCTCTCAAGCTCAGGATGGCCTGGTACGGCTCGAAACACGGCATCTGCCGGACCACCGACGGGGGCCGGCTCGGCAGCCCCCTCGAGCAGCGATGAGAGGCCCCCGAAAGGGCTTGCGCCCGGTCGCCCCGCGTGCTAACCTTAGTTTCTGTCTTAGAATTCACGGAGGAAAACATGTCTAGGAAGTGTGATATCTGTGGAAAGCACCCGCAGGTGGGGAACAACGTCAGCCACGCGCACAACGTGACGAAGCGCAGATGGCTGCCCAATCTCCAGCGGGTAAGGGTCGTCGTGAACGGCACTCCTAAGAAGATCCTCGTGTGCACCCGGTGCATCCGCTCCGGAGCAATCGACCAGTACAAGAGAAAGACCGCCTGACAGGTTCAGCAGGCGCGCTCAAACCACGAGGGGCCCTCGGATGAGGGCCCCTCGGTTCGTGTGCTGCTCCCGCATGTGACTCCGTTGCTTCGGGCCTGCCGGCCATCCACCCCGCACGACAGACACTCCCCCGCTACGCGGACTTCATCAGCGTTACCGTCGTTCCCAACTCGTTCGACATCTCGAACTCGACCGAGTCCATCACCTCGCGCATGATGTAGATACCCCGCCCCGAGGATGCCATGCACCTCTCAGGATCGGTGGGATCGGGCACGCACGAAAGGTCGAATCCCTTCCCCTCATCGTGGACGGTAATCGTAATGCGGCCAGGCTCCCACTCGTACCGAACCCTCACTTCCTTGCCGCCGCAAGCCGCGTTCCCGTGCAGTACGGCGTTCGTCACGGCCTCGATGGCCGCAATGGCGACCATACCCGCCGTGTCGTCGTCGATACCCGCCAGGCGACTGTACTTGAGCGTCGATTGGTCGATACTGTCAAGCACTTCGAGTTCGCTCGGGAGAACGACCTCTTCCGTGCCGGAAGGGGCGTCAGGCATTCCGTTCCTCGGAGTCAGTGACGCTACTTGAAGCTCTCTATGGCCTCTTTCTCCGACGGGTGCGTATCGAAGATCGTGAGGAGCTTGGTGATCATGAACAGGCTCTGGATACGGTCGGAGACGTGACAGAGGGTAAGCGATCCCTCGCTTCTCTGAACGCTTGTGTAGACAGCCATCAGCGCTCCAAGGCCCGTGCTGTTAATCCACGGGACGCCATGAAGGTTGATGACGAACTTCTTCACTCCATCCTCGATGAGCCTCTTGATCTCGTTTCTCATGTTCTCGCTTTCGGGTCCCCCCATGAGCTTCCCCGAGACGTGCACGACCGCGATGTCACCTTCCATCTGAGTCTTGACCTTCAAGGTCCACCTCCACAGTCTGATTGTGGTCGGATTCCCTTGGGATTCCCCGACCACGGCAAAAAAGGAATCCGGCTCAGCACCGGAAGCCCATTTGTCACGCGAGTACTATAGCACGGCATGTGCGGTGCTCAAAGACCTAATGAACCGCGGCCAATGAGTTCCAGAACGTCTTCCAGCAGGCAGAATGGCCCACCAGCGTCCCTTTTCGGCTCGGAATATGCTCCTTCTCGACCCAGGTGGTACGGTCGAGGCACGAACCCTGCCTGTGGTGAAACCCGCTGGAACGTAGGCAGGGACAGCCGCGGCGGGTCGGCGTGCGGGGCGTCGTGCGCCCGTGCGCGGCTCATGCCCGCAGCATTGGGCCAGGGGCTCTCACCGCTGGACGTGCCCGCCATACCCATCCTCGCGGCCCAGAAGAGTCGCGAAACGGAAAACGTGCATGGGAAATGCGGGCTAGAGCTCGTGGAGTAGCTGCAGACCTCGCGGTCGGATGTGCGCGTTCTCCTCGCGAGTAGCTACACCGATCGGATCCGCCTGACACCTGAGCTGAGACGCGGTATTGAGAGCGCTAAGGAACCGGACATGAAACGCAGAGCCAGGAAGACAGAGCCCACCTCACGGGAGATCGAGAAGCTCCGGGCGCGCATCGCCGAACTCGAGGCGCAGCGGCGGGGCTGCAGAGCCGACGGGGCGAGTTCGGACCGGGACCGCCAGTTCGACAGGATGCTCATGGAGGCGTCTCCGGCCTTCTCCGTCGCCATCGACGCGAATGGACGCACCCTCAGGATGAACGACACGATGCTGGAGGCGCTCGGCTACACGAGCGACGAGGCGGACGGCACCGACTACGTGTCGACGTTCGTCCCGGAGGACGACCGACCCGAGCTCCGCGAGGTCTTCGAGCAGCTGGTCAGGGACCGGCAGCCCACGTTCAGCGAGAACAGGCTGTTGACGAAGAGCGGTGAGGAGCTTCTCGTAGAGTGGCACGGCAGCCCGGTCATCGGGGACAACGGTGAGTTCGAGTGCTTCTTCGGGGTGGGCATCAACATAACCGAGCAGCGCAGAGCCCGGGAGGAACTCCGATCCAAACGGGACGAGGCTCAGGAGTACCTCGACCTGGCAGGCATCATGTTCCTCGGTCTGGACCGCGACGGGTGCGTGACGCTGATCAACCGGAAGGGCTGCGAACTCCTAGGTGGCGCCGAGGGCGACATCACCGGGCAGAACTGGTTTGATACGTTCGTCCCGGAGAAGAGCCGCCGGCAGGTGCGGGAGGTGTTCGAAGAACTGATCTCCGGCGAGGACGCCGGCGCGTCGGACGACCACGAGAGCGAGATCCTCACGCTCGCTGGCGAGAAGAGGGTGTTCGAATGGCACACCGCCCTCGAGCGGGATGCCGAAGGCCGTGTGATCGGCACGATGAGCTCGGGCGTGGACGTCACCAAACGCAGGCGAGCGGAGGACGTGCAGCGGCTCGCCTACAGGATCGGGAGTTCGATTCACACGGCCGAGAGCATGGAGGAACTGTTCGCGAGGATCCGCGAGGCACTCGGTGACGTGATGAACACGGAGAACTTCTTCATCGCACTGTACAACCGTGAGAAGGACACGCTTTCACTCTCCTACTTCGTGGACGAGCAGGATCAGAACGACTTCGACTCCTTCCCTGCCGGGAAGACCCTCACGGGCTACCTCATCAAACACGAGACGTCGCTCCTGGTGACCAGGGAAGAGCTCGACACGTGGACGGAGGAGGGCATTGTCGACATCGTGGGCACGCCGTCGCTCATCTGGCTGGGCGTCCCGCTCCGCGTCAGCGGTGAGATCATCGGCGCGCTCGTGGTGCAGAGCTATGACGACAGGAACGAATTCGGCGAGGCCGACAAGGAGATGCTGGAGTTCGTCTCCGAGCAAATCGGCTTCGCCATCGAGCACACGCGTGCCGAGAGTGAACTCAAGTCCAGCGAGGCCGAGAAGAAGGCTATTCTGGACGCCGTTCCCGACATGATGTTCCGCCTTGACAGAGATGGCATCTTCCGTAGCTACGACGCCCCGGGCGACGCTCTTCTCGCTGTACCCCCGGAGACACTCCTGGGGAAGCGCGTCAGCGAGGTCTTCCCCGGCCCGTTCGCGGCGAGGATAGAAACTTCGATCGCGGACGTGCTCCGAACGGGCGAGATGCAGCTCATGGAGTACTCCATACCCATTCCGGCCCCCAACGGAAACCTCAGGGACTTCGAGGCCAGAATGGTCATGAGCGGCGACGAGATGGTCCTGGGCGTTGTTCGAGACATCACCGAACACACGCGCGCCGACAAGTTCCTGAAGACGCTCAACGAGGCGGCACTGGAGATGGAGCGGCAGCTGAAGCCCGATGAGATCTTCGCGGCCGCTGCCTCGGAGCTGGCGGAGGTGAACCTGACGGGCACGCTCTTCCTCTTGAACGAAGCCGGGGACGAACTGTCCCTCAAGTACACGTCTGAGGACCCGGAGCGGCTTCGGGCCGCCCAGAAGCTCCTGGGCGGGCCCGTGTCCGACATGGCGTACCGTATAAATCAGGTGGACGCGTTCAGAGCTGCCGTCCACGAGCGGGAGACCGTACTCGTGGATGACACGGTCGAGTTCCTTCGACAGAGGCTCCCGCTCCCCAAGAAGAAGTTCGCGCCACAGCTCCAGAGGGTGCTCGATGTCAGGACCGTCATCCTGGCCCCCATGATCACCGACGACAGGGTGTTCGGCCTGCTCGCGGTGGCGTCTGACAGGCTGACGGAGAAAGATGTCCCGGCCGTGACAGCGTTCTCCAACCAGCTCTCCGCAGCCTCGCGCAAGGCCACGCTGATGAAGGAACTCGAACTGAGCCTCGAGGATCTGCGTGAGACGCAGGACCAGCTGCTGCAAGCGCAGAAGATGGAGGCCGTGGGCAGGTTGGCGGGCGGCGTCGCACACGACTTCAACAATCTCCTCACCGCCATCAGCGGATACGCCGAGCTGCTTTCGTGCGACACCACGCTCAGTGAGAGCGTACACGGCGACATCGGCCAGATCCGCAAGGCGGCGGAACAGGCGGCGGCGCTCACGCGTCAGCTTCTGGCATTCAGCCGCAGGCAACCGCTCCAGCCGGTCGTCATCAATCTCAACAGGATTGTCGTCGACACGGACGCGATGCTGCGCAGGCTCATCGGAGAAGACATCGAGCTCATAACCACGCTGGACGACGCCTCGTGCCAGACGAAGGTGGACCCGGGACAGCTCGATCAGGTCATGATCAACCTGGCTGTCAATGCAAGGGACGCCATGCCGGAGGGTGGCAAGCTGACGATCTCGACGGGCAACGTGGTGCTGGACAGCACGGCCTGCGCAATGATCCACGATGCACGACCGGGCAGGTTCGTGTGCCTCTCAATCGAGGACACGGGCTCAGGCATCGAGAGAGACATCCTCGACCAGATATTCGAGCCCTTCTTCAGCACCAAGGGACCCACCAAAGGCACGGGGCTGGGGCTGGCGGTCGTCTACGGGATAATCAGACAGCACGGCGGGTGGATAAACGTCTACAGCGAGCCGAACCAGGGCACGGCGTTCAAGGTGTACCTTCCCTCCGTGGAAAGCTGCCGGAGCGAGAGCGACGAATCAGCGGCCACGGACGAACCGGCGTCGGTGCGC
>JAUVLG010000140.1 GCA_030595835.1 Candidatus Eiseniibacteriota bacterium
GTTCCCCTGGTCGATGATGGGAACGAGCGACTTCCCGGTCAGGTCACCGCAGAGCAGCAGGGCGTCTACACCGTGATAGCCCGGCATCTTGAGCCACTTCCTCCAGACACTGTTCGCACCGTGCACATCTACTGAAAAGAAGAGCCTCGGCAACCTACCTCCCGGGTCCTGGATGATGAAGAACTCTGGCCAGCGGGGACGGCCGGGCGACGCGGCGGCGGGCCGTCGCGGTGCACGCAGCGTTCGGCGGCGAACGTGAACGCCCCGAGTATGGTCATGAGGGGTACTCCACCCACCTCCCACTTGACCGGCGATCGCTCGTAAATCTCCGGCTTGTGGTAGGGCAAGAGCATGGCGCTCAGGCCGAAGGACCAGAAGATGAAGAAGACCGTGAGCGTGAGAACAGAGAGGATTACGTTCACGGACAGCGACATCATCAGGACGCCGCTCGATATGCCGTAGCCGACGAACAGCAGCCAGGCGCTCAGGTATCCGATGGTCGGCCCCAGCACGCGGCTAACGGCGATGTACAGGCCACCGGAGCGCGGCATCGTCGCAGACGAAAGGGCCACAAGCAGGGTGATCGGGAAGAAGATGAGCAGACCCACAAGGAACGCAAGCGGCAGGCTGGCACCGGGGAAGTCCGCAGCCGTGGAAACGGAGTAGAAGATGACACCGGAGGCGGCAGAACCCGCAACCACGAAGACGAAAACGTCGAACCAAGATAGCTCTCTAACGAGACCCGATGCTCGTCGCGTGAATATCACGCCTTGTTCATCAGGCATTCCTCCCCCTCACCAGGAGCGGCTCGCGAGGGGTAGACACGCATAAACCCGGAAAACCGCAGGTGGAACAGCGTTGCTGGCACAAACGTCAAGACGTCAGATTCCCAAACTATCGTACCACGACAGCAGCGTCAAGGAACTGTCCCCACGTGACACACGGTCGGGCAGACCGTCATCCGACGAGACCAGCGCGTCTTGCACGGTCACGTTCAACTGAGAGTGAAGCGACGCCGCTCCCCCAACCGGGCACCACCCGCACACGCCATGATCTCACCTCCGTCCGGCCGGATGACCACGGTCGCCGCGGTCGCCACCTCGCCGTACTGTCCATCGTAGTCCTCGTTGCAGACTGCGCCGTCTCCTCTGGTGGCGTCGGAGAGAAGCTCCCAGCACAGACCCTCGTCCACCGGTCGCCCGCAGCGTCTGAACGCCTCATCGAGATGGCTTCTTCTCCACAGTGACGAGGACGTGTCGACCCCCCCGAAGGCCATAGTGCTGAGTACGGAGTCAAGGTAGTGATTCGAGTGCACTCGCACGCCACTGTCGTGCTCGGTGCGCCTTGCCTTCCGCGCCGTCGTCTCAACATCGAGGACTGTCGCGCCGTCCGCCACCATGAAGGCGTGTCCTGACAGACGTTCGGTGCTCTCGATGATGCCCGCTGCCGCATGTGCGCTTGAGGCCG
Source organism: Candidatus Eiseniibacteriota bacterium (assembly GCA_030595835.1). Taxonomy (GTDB): domain Bacteria; phylum Joyebacterota; class Joyebacteria; order Joyebacterales; family Joyebacteraceae; genus JALGZG01. The sequence goes on from JAUVLG010000140.1 coordinate 1,468, forward strand.
TAAGGGACCGTGAGATCGTGAAGAGGTAGCAGATGCCGTCCCGGGCATCGGTGGGAACCAGGTTGCTTGTGCAGACGCCCACGCCCTCGGAGTTGACCCCCGTGAGAGCCATGCACCCGACCGTAGTCAGAGACAGCGTGGCCGGTGCGTCTGAGGGCTCGCGTCGAACGACGAGCAGGAAATCCCTGGCGTCAGGATGCATGTCCCACGTCTGACCGATGATAGGGTGACCGCCACACGCTTCGGCGGAGGCTCCGAAGGAGGTGCACTCACCGGAATCGCGACGGTTGCGCTCCTCGGCCGTGCGCTTCGCGTCCCCGCGAGGGTCAAGATTTCGGAGAAGCACGAGATCGCGGATGTCCGTCAACCCGTTCACCACCATGAGCTCTGCTTCGGACACATTCGCTCCTCGTGCGATGCCGCAGAACTCATCCCACAACTCCCGGTCGTAGCCACGGTGTGAGTCTAGAAGACCCTCTGCTGTAGCCAGGATATCCCCGCGACCGAGAGACCTGCCGGGATCGTACTTGCGCACGAACTCGGCAGCGTGAGCGACCCTCCGTGTCACGAAGTCCCGAATCTCGTCGCGGTATGCCTCCCCCTGCGCCTCCCCCATCGCACTTGGTGGGCCACCTACGACCAGATACCTCAGACGACACATGCGTCCTCCTGCGAAGCGTGCCCCCGGCCAGAGACGGCCCGAGCCGGGCGACGGTGAGAAGGGCGGCCCCCAGCTCTGAGGCCACACGTCTCATGTCCTGGGGAGAATCAGTTCTGCTCGACAGCGTCGTCGCTCTCCTCGGATGCCTTCGTACGGAGCCGCGACCTGCTTCCCCCGGCGCGGTCGAAGAAGCGGGTAGTTGGGTACGCAAAGTCTATGCCGGGAACTGCCGCGAACTGCTCGAGCACATCTTCCCATATGGCCTGCTCGGTCGAGCGGCGCCTGCGGTGATGAGCCCCGCGAACGTCGCGAAAGACTGGAACCCGGCGAACCAGATGCGGCCCATGATCAGCGCGCCGATCGTGACCGTGGCGTAGCCTGAGACCTTGCCCCATTGGTACCGCGCCTTCATGTCGTCTGAGCGACGCCACACAATCCTAAGGACGAGAGTCCTCATCGCCCAGAGTACCAGCACGACAACCACCGTGCTTATCAGGTTGACTGAGACATCGGGGCCGAAGCCTGTGGCAGACGCGACCTATTCGGAAAGCTGATTCATGACCGTACCTCAAGACACAAGAGTGTGCGCGCTCGGCAGGAAGGAGCAATGCTCATCGCTTGGGCTTGGCGTAGCGAGCAGCTTGGCCTGCCTGTGACCCAATCCCGTCTGCTGATACTCGCGAGGCACACCGGTCTAGCTGTCGATATCGTCTCTGGGGTTGCCCACGTGAGCGTGGACTACGTACAGCATCGCTTGCATCGCTCCGTTCGGGACGCAGAGCCAGCATAGCGGAAAGCGTGGGTACACGCAACCGGCGCACCGACTCGCTTTGCCTCTATCTTGTCCCCATCCAAGGAGCCCGGCCCCCTTTCTCTTTCGGGAGCGGCGTGTCCTTGTTCCACATCGAGCTGAGGACATCGCTGCACGATCCCGGAGGGCAGACGGGTGTTCCAGCACGAGGCTCTGACAAAGGGACGCTACAAGCGTGTCCCCTCACGTTGGCAGACTGAATTCGGCCGATGGGTGGGCGACTTCGGCGTCCCACAGATCGTGAAGGCACTCGCCCGCGATCCCGACCTGCGGGTCACCAACCAGGCGGTGTACGAGTGGCTGCAGGGTCATCCGCCTCGTCCAGCCCGGGCCATGGCGCTTGTCGACCTATCCGGCGGCCGCCTGATCCTCGAGGCGATCTACGAGCACGGTCGTGAGATTCGCCGGCCGGAGGGTCCGTCGGCGCCGGAGGTCGACACCGAGAGGCAGCGCCAGCGATGAGAGTCGACCTGCAGATCGATTCAGCTCAACTGGTCCTCCGCCTTCGGAACGGCCAGCGCCGCCTCGCCTATGCCGCCGTGAACGCGATCAACAACACCGCGAAGCGCATCCAGGCCGCAGAACGCCGCCGCGTCGAGGAAGAGTTCACGGTCCGCAAGAAGCAGTTCATCCGCCGCGCCCGCGGTTCAGCCAGCCTGTCACTCCTGAGCTTCGCGTCGGTCGGCTCCGCTTCGATCGCACGAAGACCGGCAAACGACGCGCGAGCGTGCTCGAGTTCGGCTGGACGAACCCCATCCTCGTGGACGGCGACGCCGGGATCATCGCAGGCCACGGCCGGCTCCTGGCGGCCCGCGAACTCCGGATGACCACGGTCCCCGTGATCGAGCTCTCGCACCTCACGGACGCCCAGAAGCGCGCGTACATCATCGCCGACAATCGCCTGGCCCTTGACGCGGGATGGGACGAGGATCTCTTGAGCGAGGAGCTCAAGGCGCTCGAGGGCCTCGATTTCGACCTCGGCCTGACGGGGTTCGACTTGGACGAGCTGCACATTCTCCTGGAGGACGAGACCGCCGAGGAGGTGGCCGCCCCGGAACCTCCCGAGGATCCCGTCACTCAACCGGGTGATCTGTGGATCCTGGGCGACCACCGACTTCTCTGCGGGGACTCCTCCGATCCCGCAGTCGTGGATCGGCTGCTCGGCGGTGCCGAGGTGCATTTGGTCAACACGGACCCTCCCTACAACGTGAAGGTCGAGCCGCGTTCCAACAACGCGATCG
>JAUVLG010000099.1 GCA_030595835.1 Candidatus Eiseniibacteriota bacterium
GTTCCCCTGGTCGATGATGGGAACGAGCGACTTCCCGGTCAGGTCACCGCAGAGCAGCAGGGCGTCTACACCGTGATAGCCCGGCATCTTGAGCCACTTCCTCCAGACACTGTTCGCACCGTGCACATCTACTGAAAAGAAAAGCCTCGGCAACATGCCTCCTGGATTCTAGATGATGAAGAACTCCGGCCGGTAAGGACCGCCCGACCACACGAGCAGGCTTGCGGCTACTCGGGCGGGATCTGTGAGTAGATCTTGCTCACATCCACTCCCTCTGCCCGGTTCCTGTGCTGCTGGTAGAGGTAGATGATGAGACCGACAAGCATGAGAGCGATGAGACTCAGCATGATTGTCGGCGAGAAGTTCTTGAACGATAGGAACAGGAAGAACCAGCCGGCGGCGAACGTGAAGGCCCCGAGTATGGTCATGAGAGGTATCCCGCCGAGTTCCCACTTGACGGGCGAGCGTTCATAGATCTCCGGTTTGTGGTAGGGCAAAAGCATGGCGCTCAGACCGAACGGCCAGAAGATGAAGAAGACAGTGAACGTGAGAACAGAGAGGATTACGTTCACGGACAGCGACATCATCAGGACGCCGAGGAAACAGAATACCGCATTCAGATGGACCGCGTTCGTGGGCGATCCCGTTCTGCGATTCACTGCCGACAGGGCGGGCGGGAACGACTTATCCATAGACATGGCAAAGGCCAGCCGCGAGTTGGCAAGGAACCCGGGCAGGATCGAGTTGGCGAACCACATCGCGATGGAGACCGCGATGATGAGCCCGAACCAGACGTTGCCCGCGATGGACATGAAGTAGAAGGGAATTGATGGCTGTACTAGCCCCCCCATGATCTCCTGGAGAACCTCGGGGTTGTTGTCATGCAGGAAGTCGTAACTCCCGATGAAGCTGCCGAAGGCACGGTAGACGGAGAACACGATGACCATGTAGAACAACCCTACGAAGATAGTGCCGACCATGAAGCCGCGCACCATGCTCGTCTTGGGCGTCTTTATTTCCCCACCCGCGTAGTTGATGATGGTTATGCTCGTGTAGGCCCAGATGACGACGATGAGTGCCCTGACCGTGCTGGACAGCGAGAACTCTGAAGTTGTCCACCCGAGAGCGGCGGCCCTGGCCTGGATCGCTTCGAACGCGCCGGCGCCCCAGGCCTGATTGAAGGACGAGGTCACGCTCTCTATGCCACCGGAGAGGAAGAACCAGACGACTGCGATCACGGTGGCCACAAGCGGGATGAAGAAGATGGCCCTCATGATCGATTTCATCTTCCGAATACCCTTGTAGGCAATCCACCAGAAGAACACGACGCAGAGAGCGCCTCCCACGGTCTGCCAAAGCTGCGTCTGCATCAGGCTTCCCACTCGAACCAAGCCTTCGAGGCCGCTCCCCAGGCCGGCCGTCGAGAAGCCCGAACCGATGAGCCCGATGACGATGTAGCTCAGGACGCCGCTCGATATGCCGTAGCCGACGAACAGCAGCCAGGCGCTCAGGTATCCGATGGTCGGCCCCAGCACGCGGCTGACGGCGATGTACAGGCCACCGGAGCGCGGCATCGTCGCAGACGAAAGGGCCACAAGCAGGGTAATCGGGAAGAAGATGAGCAGACCTACAAGGAACGCAAGCGGCAGGCTGGCACCGGGGAAGTCTGCAGCGGTGGAGACGGAATAGAAGATGACACCAGAAGCAGCGGGACCTGCAACAACGAAGATGAAGACGTCGAACCAAGATAGCTCTCTAACGAGACCGGATGCTCGTCGCGTGAATATCACGCCTTGTTCATCAGGCATTCCTCCCCCTCACCAGGAGCGGCTCGCGAGGGTAGACACGCATAAACCCGGAAAACCGCAGGTGGAACAGCATTGCTGGCACAAACGTCAAGACGTCAGATTCCCAAACTACCGTACCACGACAGCAGTGTCAAGGAACTGTCCCCACGTGACACACGGTCGGACAGACCGTCATCCGACGAGACCAGCGCGTCTTGCACGGTCACGTTCGACTGAGAGTGAAGCGACGCTGCTCCCAGGCCGCTCGTTCTACATCGGTCCCGCGAACGTACCCGATCTCTTCGGTGGAAGCGAGAGCACGCTGATCGGCACGGGGTCGTGCTCGAGCAAGAGGGAATCGACTTCGAAGCGCAGGCCTTCTCGACAACTTCGAGGAAGTGATGGTGGTAGGAACGAACCCACAGAAGAAGAACCTTCTCCGCTGGCTGGCGAAGAAGGTCCTCGTTCATGACAAGCGCACGATCGAGATCTGGTACGCGTTACCGAACCAGGCCTCGGTTCGTACACAGGAACATCTGGCTCCCCACATGCATCAGTCTACTAACCGGCGCCGCGCTAGGCCTTGGAACGCAGAAGGACCTTGTCGGTATAGGGGTTCACCATCAGTCGCACGAACGAGGAGTAGGCGACGCGGAAACCTATGGCGTCACCGATGGACAGCTCCCTCTTCTCCCCCCCCACGTTGACGACGGTCAGATCGCTGCTCGCTCCCGCGATACGGAAGTCCTCGTTCACCGGTGTCAACCCGCCCACATCCGTGTCGACCTGCCCGACAGCGACGATGGCCCTGTAGCCGCGCTGCCCGGGGTCGGTCTCCTCTTCATCCTCGATCGGCTGGAAGGGCGTCATCTCGGCGGTCTCGCCCAGCGGCACCATGCCCTTCTCCTTGATCTCGACGATCTCCGCCTCGAGCCTGACGGCGTCACCTCTCAGCCCCTCGAGCGTTCCGCCCAGTATGAGATCTGTCCCAAGAAAGAGCGACTCGCCCACTCGGAAGTGGTTGACCTGCTTCGGCAGGCTGCCGTCTATGAGCAGGGGCAGCGACGAGCTGGAGCCGGCGGAAATCAGGGGGAGCTCGCGCTCGAATTTGAGCTCAAGGAGCTCCCGGTAGAGCACGAGCTGCATTAACTGATCTACGGACGGCACGACTCCCCCCAGGCATCCGAGGTTCGCGCCGATCCCGATCACGTTTGTGTTCGGCAGCTGGAAGATCTGTTTGTAGATCTGGCACAGCTTCCCAGGCAGGATACCCTCTCTCAGGTCGCCGAGCTCAATCATGATGACGACCCGATGAACGATGCCCTGCCTCCCGGCCTCCTCGTCCAGCTCCTTGACGATCTCGAGCTCGGTGTTCAGCGAGACGTCGGACAGCCGCACGACATCGTCGATAGCCGAGCTATGAGGCGGTCTCAGGTACCAGGTCTCCATCTCCGGCGCGACCTCCCTGATCGTCTCGAGATTGTCGAGCCTGGAATCGGACATCGAGTCCACTCCAAGGTCTCGAAGGGCCTCTAGCGTCTCCCTGTGCCCGCAGAGAACCTTGGTCACGACGGTAAGCGTTGCCCCGTGCTCGCCCACCAAATTGCGAATCGCGCTGAGATTGTGGTGGAGCGCATCGAGGTCGATTATGATCCTATTCACGCGACCACCTCATCTCCAGGTACTTAGCCGTGAACCCACTGCGCTCATACAGGCGCCGAGCGGGATTGTCGTGCTCGACGTGGAGCTTCACCTGCCCCTCACACTCGTCGAACACGCGACGGAGAAGCGCTCCTCCTATGCCCTGCCCGCGGGAATCGGGGCCGACCGCTATGAACAGCAGCAGGTTCTCGGGGACGTAACCACTCATTCCCGTGCGCAGCATCACTACAGCACCGAGCGGCCTCTTCTCTCTGTGTGTGACAATGACGAAGCCGTCCTTGCAGGGATCCTCGCCCAACGCGTAGTCTAGACCGTCCAGGATCACCTCGTAGGGGTCCTCGTACGGCTTGAGGCTCTCGTGAAGGAACTTGCCGAGAGCCTCGCGAGACAGCCACGCAGGAAGTCCACCGTAGGTGTCGGCACGGATCACATCCAGCGAGTCGATCGACCCTGTCTCTTCGTTCTCAGCTGACATCAGTCCTCCCTCTCAGTTGGCGTGCGGGCTCGTGTGTCGGGATTGATCTCTCGGGGAATCTCCGAGGGCAACCGGACCAGCGCCTCGTAGTTGAGCACGTCAGCCATGCTGCTGAAGGAGGTCATGGAGATGGTGCCCCTTCCCTGCTTCCCTATCACCACGACCTCGTCTCCCCTCTCCACACCGGGGATGTGCGTGACGTCGACCAGCACTATGCTCATGTTGACGCGTCCTACGACCGTCGCGCGGCGCCCGCGAACAAGCATGTGTCCCTTGTTGCTGAGGTCCCGAGGGAACCCCGTGAAGTAGCCGATCGGGACCGCCGCGATGCGGTGGCGCCTGGTCGCCTGATATGACGTACCGTACCCTATGAAGTGCCCCGGCTCTACGTTCTTCAGCCCCATCACGCAGCTCTTCCAGGTGAGCACGCGCTTGAGAGGGTCCGTTCTGGTCGCTCTGTCCCTGGCCCCGTGATTGAGCACATGGTGCATTCTCGTCTCGGTGCTCGGCCAGAAACCGTACTGAGCGATCCCACAGCGGACCATGTCCATAGAGGTCTCAGGATACGTCAGGAAAGCGGCAGATGAAGCCACATGACGGAGCCCGAACTCCAATCCGTTGGAGCGAAGTCGCTCACACAACTCCTTGAAGCGCTCAACTTGCCCCATGACTCTGACGTGGTTGCTGATACTCTCGGCGCCCGCCAGATGCGTGCAGACACCCTCTACTTCTAGAAGCTGCTTGTTTCGAAGCGCCAGCTCAACGGCCTCGTCAAGCTCCCGGCCTTCGAGGCCCGTCCTGTGCATGCCGGTCTCGAGCTCCAAGTGAATCCTCGCCGGTCTGCCCGTGCGCCGGGCCGCCTCAAGAGCTGCCTTCATCCTACCGCTCTCGAAGATGTAGAACGACACCCCCTGTTCAACGGCCCACTCCAGCTCCTCGTCGGCGATGAAGCCCAACACGAGAATCCGGCTGTTCTCCGTGCTCGCCCGGTGAGCTCGGAGTGCCTCGTCCGCAGTGAAGACCGAGAAGTGGCGAACACCACACGACTCGGCCATCGGCACGAAGGCCTCGATTCCGTGTCCGTATGCGTTGCCCTTGATGACGGACGAGAAGAGGACGTTCTTCCCGATCGTCTTCCTGAGAAAGCGCAGATTCTTGTGGAGCGCTCTCTCATCGAGGACTATCCGGCTGCCTGCGTCCAACGGCTCTCCTCCAGATATCATCTCCCAATTCGTCCTATTGACAGGGCGTAGTCGACTATCCGTCGAAAGAGGTCCGCGCCCATCGGTATCAGCTCGTCCGGGAACACGTAGTCCGGATGGTGAAGCGATGCGTTGCGCTCGCCAGACCCGAAGCCGAACATCGCTCCGCCGATCTCATCGGTGAAGTGCCCGAAGTCGTCGGTCCACGCAAAAGGATCCGCAAGATGTTCCACCGTGAGGCCCGCGTCGAGAGCGGCCCGTTCCACGACGCGATTCACGGAAGGATCGCTTTCGGTGCAGGGGAACTCCTCAAGCCACTCCGACCTCACTGAGAGGCCGTGAGCTTCCGCCGATCGCTCGGCTAGGTACTGGCACCGCTCAGCAAGTCTCTCCATTACACCGTTGCTCTGCGCCCGCAGCGTGGCAATCGCTATCGCCTTTCCCGGACTCGTTCCGAGAGCGGGCTCCCCCAGACGTGCGTGCACCACGGTAACAAGGGCCATCGACTTGACCGAATGCCGAGCTGTAGGCCAGATGCTCAGGATCTCCGCGAGAGCTGAGACCGGACTCAGTCCCCTATCGGGCTCGGCTGCATGCGACGTCCTACCCTCGAGTTCCACGAGGAGGCTCCGCGCGGTGGATGCGAAGACGCCGTCCCTCAGCAGGACGGTGCCAAGCGGATAGCCGGGAACGTTGTGCAAAGCCAATGCCACTTGCGGCCGGATCTCCGAGAAGGCAGGGTCATCAAGGACGAGCCGAGCTCCGGCCCCGGTTTCCTCCGCAGGCTGGAACAGAAGCACGACCGAGCCGCGCGCTGGGGGCTTCTCGTGCAGAAGCGCGGCAAGCGACGCCACGATCGCCATGTGGCCGTCGTGCCCGCACTTGTGCGACACGCCCGGAGTCTCGGACGCGTCAGCGCGATCCGCCGCCTCCGGAACGGGAAGAGCATCAAGTTCGCAGCGGACCATGACTCGCGGCCCGCTCCCCGCACCATCGTAGACGGCCGCCACACCGTGCCCGCCCAGACCGGTCAAGATGGCCTTGGGGGCGAGCGCGCTCAAGTACTCCCGAACCATCTCTGCCGTGTGCGCCTCACCGCCCGAGAGCTCGGCCGTGCGGTGAAGCTCCCTCCGCAGTTCGATCGCATCTGATGCAGTTTTCATATCCTCTCGTCCTGTCTCGCAAATGTGCAGAACGAAGCCCTTGGGTATCCAGACCCCGGCTCAGTTCCGTTCAACTTCCTCGACCTCCCTGTACCATCTGACCCTGTCTCCGATTCTCGAGCGCGCGCGCCATTTGAGGCTCTTGGGCGCATCGTTCACCAGACGCCAGAGGAACCTGAGCCTCATGATCACCGGCTCCACGTCGTCGGGATCCAGGTATTCGAACACGAGTTTAGAGGTCTTGCGCAGATTCATCGTCGCCGTACGCCAGAAGCCCCAGTCTGACCCGCACAGGGAGGCCAGATAGGCGCCGTCTATCTGGTGTACGTCGGAACCGTCCTCGGAAATCCCGTGCTGCCTGAGGAGCATCATCATGTCGACGAGGTCCTTGCGGTTAATCTCCACGATCTGGAGTTTCTCCAACAGCAGATCGACCAGGCTTATGGTCACATCCTCGATCTCGAGGCGGCCACGGAAGTCGATCTCGTGACAGAACCTCAGCTTGTCTATGAAGACGTCCGAGTGCACGGGCTCGCTCGGATGATAGAAGATGCGGCGCTTGTCCCCGAAGAGACGGAGGACGTTCTGGTTCTCACTCCAGCCCAGGTCGAAGAACGTGTCCTGAACGCGGTCGATCTCCTTGCCGTAGGCCACGAAGTCCACGTCGGTGAGATAGCGCTTGTTGTCGTACTCGAGTCGCTTGAAGTCTGGGCAGGCCAGCCGGAACGCAAGAGAGCCCAGGACCCGCATGGTCGCGCCATGCTGTTCGGCCTTCTCGAGGATAGACCTGAGCATATCGACGAACCGGCGCTCCTGCTCCTCGAGAACCGCCCGCGTCAGCTCTGCGCCCTCTGCGATGAGCGGAATACTGATGGCTGCTCCTATCCTTCGACCTTCCATTGATTGACGACGAGACCGTTCTCGATCTCTATGACGTAGCCGCGCAGGATGCCCTCTCCATACTCGGAACCGGGGTTGATCACCGGCGTATCACCGATCGAGTCGTGCCCGCAGGACTCGTGGATGTGGCCGTGCAGTCCCATGAGCGGCTGGTAGCGCTCGATCGCCTCGGTCACCGCCTTGCTCCCCACGTGCTCGAAGTTGACCTGCCC
>JAUVLG010000249.1 GCA_030595835.1 Candidatus Eiseniibacteriota bacterium
GGTCGTCGCGGTAGCGTTCGCGAAAACCTCACGCGTTCCGGACTCCTTCGACGATATCGCTCGCGAACTCTCCGAGACGGATTCTTCCCGTTTCCATGAGAAGTGGGTGATCGGCTTCGGGCATTCGTCCGTGGCCGAGCATGCCGTGCTGTCCATCGCGGTCGAGAACGTCTCGATCCTGGGCGCGAAGATGCTGGAGGAGAACCGTCTCTCCTCGTTCACGGAGAAATCGACGCGCTACCAGGTGATGAGTAGTGACAACTACTACACGCCCGCGGTGTTTGAGGACGGGTACCCGGGTAAGGTCTACCGGGAGGCGATCGCTCGGTTGTATGAGGCCTACGCTGCGCTCATGCCCGCTGCCGAGCGGCACTGCGAGGAGAAGTACGGCAACGCGGAGTGCAAGGAACAGGGCCTGACCCCGGCGGGGAAGTCGTGCGATACCGTGCGTGGGCTGCTTCCCGCTGCTGCCAAGACCAACCTGGGCTGGACGGTCAACGCGCGGGTTCTGAGACACGCGCTCGTCAAGATGGCGTCGAGCCCGCTCTCGGAGATGCGGGAGCTGGCCGGAGAGCTGACCGAGGTCGGGCGGGAGAAGGTCCCGACACTGCTGAAGTACACCGACGCCTCGCTCTACCTTCAGGGCTGGGAAGAGAGAATGGCCGAGGCGTGGGAGGACGAGCTCGCGGAGGCCGAGGAGTGGCACGATCAGGGCCGGTCGCTCTTCGTCGGGGCCGCCGAGGCACCCGTTGCGCGGCAGTCGCTGGGGGCGCCGCTCGAGGGCGGGAAGCCCGCGGGCGACGTGCGACTCGTGGAACACAATCCTCGCGGTGAGCGCGCGGTACTGACGGCGCTCATGTTCCGCGAGGAGGGACGTCCCTACGACGAGGTCCGTCGCGACGTCTCGAAGTTGGACAGAGATGACATAGGCGTGCTCTTGAGTCGGGCACTCCAGGGTATCGGAGGCCATGAGGCACCGGTTCGGGAGTTCGAGAGCACAGCCTACACCTTTGAGATCACCTGCGACTTCGGCGCCTACCGCGATATCCAGCGCCACCGAATGACGACGCAGACGCAGCAGCTGCTGACGTGCGACCTGGGGTTCGGAATTCCGACGGACGCGCGTGAGGCGGGTGTTGCGGAAGAGATGGCCCGCGTG
>JAUVLG010000032.1 GCA_030595835.1 Candidatus Eiseniibacteriota bacterium
GCAGTGTGGCCATCAGAGGTGGCGATGAGTCCGGAAACGTACCCGCTGCCCAGCGCAGCTGCATCGTGTTCGACACTGGCGCTCATGATTGCTCCGATGAGTCTGCCGTCCGCGTCCAGAACACCAAGCTCGTAGCCGAGAACGTGAGCGCTCTTCGCCTCCTCCGAGACCAGCCAATCGAGTTCCGCTACGAAGCTGTCGCCGTCACCAATCAAACGAGCGGCAATCGCCTTGACCTGCTGCTGCCATTCTTCGGCCTTACCGATGTGCTCGTGATGCCAAGGGTCAACACCCACGACCATGACAACGCTCTCGTGGACCCCCCCCTCAGATGTGAGTTCGGCCAGCCATTCCTGGACGCATCCGACGGCATCCTCGGACTTCACTCTCTCACGCACGCCCTCAATATGAAGGTGCTGCCGAAGACACGCAGCCAGCTTGGCGCGCATCTCGGGCGTCGATGCAGTCGCGTCAAAGAGCTCATGCAGAGCGCTGGTACATCCTGCACGCATCAGGAACCCGAGGTTGGCGAGAGCCACCTCTTGCGCGGCCGTGCGGAGTTCGTGAGACTGGGAATGCACCGACCTGAGGAGAAGATCAACACCCGCCTCAATGCTCTGACCATACTCCTGCTTGGAGGCCGGCGCCCAGTCCGGCGGAGCGATTCTGCCAGAGACAACAGCCGGGCCAGCGATTCTCATACCGGAAGTCGCGAAGACGCCTCCCAAGGCCGTCGCCGCAAGGCTAGCCTCTTCTGCGTCGGTTGAGAAAAGCCGGGGCTCCAGTAGCTGGAGGCGATCGATTAGAGGAACCTAAGTTCCCGAGTGGTACATCCGAAAGACCTGCGTCCATATCCCGGTGGCGTTGTTCGCGATGTTGGGCTCTGACTCGGCGAGCGCGAGCCGAAAGAGCAGAGCCTCAGCATCCGTTAGGTACTCCGGAAATGACATCAGCCGTTCCGCAAGCCACACAAGCGTTCGCCTAGGACCCCAGCCACCGCTTCGGCCATCCCCGCGCACGGCCGAGAGATCGCTCATGTCCGCTGAATCCAACATGTCGCGTAGGGCGGGCAGGTACTTGCCGGGATCTGTGTCGACGACAGCGGCGATTCTGTCGGCCACGGCATCCGCCGTCAAATCAAGCACTCGGAGTTCGCCTATCCACTCCCGAAAGCAGTCGCCGACTATGCGGTGCACCTCCCTGTCCGCGCTTCGCGCAACACGCTCCAGAAAGGGACGAACCAATACATCTGGGAGCCGGTTGATGAAACGGGTAGGATTCCTGCTAACCCAGAGTTCCCACGCCATGCCGAAGGCGGTCTTTGCGACGATCTCAGGAGTCACATAGAGAAACCTCCCGGCGCGGTGGATGAACCCACAGGGATTCTGGCCACTCACTGTCGCTTCGGCGACCACATCAATTGGCACGCCGACGATTTCACACAGACCCTCAATCTGCGTCGACACATCATCAGAGTAGCCAACCTTGGTCACAAGCGAGCACACATTCAGGGCTGTCGCCTGTCTAGCTGAGAGATGCGTGTCGATGTAGTTTGAGAGGTTCGCTAGACCTGGCCCCAGCTCTCCCGCCTTCTCAATCTCCGCATGGACGTTGCACAGCTCAACAGCTCCTCGAATGAAGCCCTCAGACATCCCAGCGTAAAGGTCTCTGTACTCCTCTGGTACGTGAGGAAAGTTGACCTCCAGTATGGCTGAGATGTCCTTCTTCGTGAGAGACTCGAGGACGTGCTCGGCGGAAACCGCAGTCGGACGGATTCCCGTGTTGTCAATCGTGACGACTCTCGCACGGTCCGTGTGCCCCCTCAGCACATCTTCGATTTCCAAGCGACTCTGGACGGAGCACTCATCCGCGACCAAAATGAGGTGTCCGCGATCTCTGTTGGCGATGCGACGGGCCATTTCAACCGCGTTGCGGTCGTCGTTCGTGTACAGAACCAGATTCCCGCACTCCGGAGAGGCCGACAACGCTTCGAAAACAAGTCGCGTCTTCCCCACACCCGCGTACCCGTGGACAGGGAGAACGACACTCGAGCAGGACTGAGATACGTCCGCGTGTTCCTGAATGCTCTGCACCAATCCGGCTCTGGAGGGGATCGCGATGAAGTCTCGCGTCTCGTGTGTGATGTTCCTGCCCCATGCCGAGATGGTCTGGGCTTTCTCCTCAACGCCGCGCTCAAGGAACCGCAACACGAGCGAGGGATACAACTCCATCCAAGCCGCGACATCGTCGGCTGAGATCACTCGTGCGGGAGGAGCGCCCGAGTGAATTCGCTGCACGAGAGTGTTGAGTTCGCCTTCCCACTGCTCCTTCTTCTCGGCGGACATGCTGGCGCACACGGCGAGCCGATAGGCGAAGCCCTCTGTGATTCGCTTCTTCACAAAGGCCTTGGCCAGCTCATTCTTGAAGATGGGTTTGCTGCTCGTCGACTTGTACTGCCAGACCGTTTTCTCCCGCAGCCACCCGATGGAGTCCTCTGGCATCGCCACAAGCACTTCGGTGTCAACTCCCCCGTCGGGCAGATTGGTGCGGAGATTGGTCCGCACTTCGGAGATCGGTTGGCCGGCAGAGGACACAGCCGTGCGCACAAGCGCGTCCGTGAGCTCGGTGAAACGCTCTCCCGCTGGGTCATCGCGGCAGAAATTCACAACTTCACGTGGTAGCACATCAAGCATCTCCAGCCTCCTATCGCCGCCGCCACCTACTCCTCCCCGTGCGCGACGTCGGCGAGCGTCGTGGCCATCTCCTCGATGAGCCGTTCCGCCTCTTCCTTCATACGCCGGTCCATGTTCTTTCCCCCGCCCCTCTGCTCCTCCAGAAGCTCCCGGGCGAAGGTCCCGTCGCGGACGTCCTCGAGAACGCGCTTCATCCCCTCCCGCACCTCGTTCCCGATGACCGTGTCCCCGCGTGTCAGGTCCCCGAAGAGAGCGGTCCGGCTGATACGCTTCCGCATCCCCTCGATGCCGTACCGGCGCATCAGATTGACCGTGAGGTCCAGCTCGTAGAGGCACTCCATATAGGCAAGCTCCGGCGGGTACCCGGCCTCCACCAGCGTCTCGAACCCTGCGCTCACCAGCCTGGTCACGCCCCCACACAGCACGGCCTGCTCGCTGAAAAGGTCGATCTCGGTCTCCTCGGCGCACGTCGTCCGGAAGAGCCCGATCCTCGTCAGGCCTATTGCCTTGGCGTATTCGAGCGCCACTCGCTTCGCGTTTCCGGTGACGTCCCGCTCGACCGAGTAGGCGCCGGGCAGGCCGCTCCCCTCAACGAAACGCTCGCGGAGCCTCAGGCCCGGCCCCATCGGCGCCACCATCACGACGTCGATGCCCGCCGGCGGCTCCACACCTCCGAACCGAAGCGGGAACCCGTGCGCGAAGAGAAGCGCCGCGCCGGATCTCATGTGCGGCGTCACCGCCTCGTCCACGACCTCGGGCATCACGTCGTCGGGGACCAGGAGCGCAACGACGTCACCCACCGCGCACGCCTCAGGCACCCCGAGCACGCGCAGCCCGGCAAGCTGGGCGCCGGAGCGCGACAGGCTCTCCGCGCGCAGCCCGACGACGACATCGACGCCCGCATCGTGCAGATTGAGCGCGTGCGCCTCGCCCTGGTTCCCGTAGCCGATAACGGCGACCGTCAGGCCTTCAAGCGGCGTCCCTGCTATGTCGTGATCCGTGATGATGTTCATTAGGAAGGGGTCCCCAGGAGAACATCGGCCCTCCGTGAAGGGCCGATGCTCCCCTGAAACCGTGCAATCCGGCTCACGAGCCGGAAGAAAGGCCCAGCCTGCTAGCCGTCCGTCGCGAGGAGCATCCTGATCTGCTCCAGCTCCGCCTGCGCTTCCTCCGGACGGTCGAGCTTGTTGTAAATACGCACGAGCATGCGGTGATACGAGATGGTGTCGTCAACGTCGATGAGCTTGATGACGGCCTCGATCACCTTCTCGTAGTACTCGGTAGCCAGGACCTCATCCAGCTCCCAGATCTCCTCCGCGAGCTTCCAGTACGAGTAGTAGACCCTGGATAGCGCGTCGGTGTCCTCGGCATTCTCGTCGAGGTGCTTCTCGAAGTAGTCGATGGCCTTGCGCCAGTGCTCGGAGAGGTAGTGCATGTTGCCGAGATTGAAGAGGAGGTCCGGGAAGTCCGGGGCGACCCCTTCGATCCTCTCGTAGTAGTCGATGGCGCCATCGTAGTCCTCAACGCCCGGACTTGCGAGGCTGGCGGCCTTGAAGCTGTAGGCGTCCAGCAAATACTGGAGGATCGACTCACTGTCCGGGTCCAACACCTGACCCTCTTCGTAAGCGCCGATCGCGGCGTCGTAGTCGCCGATGTTCTGATAGGCCGCTCCGAGGTTCACGAGGCTGCTCGCGTTGTGAGGATCTATGATCAGAGCCTTCTCATACTCGGCGAGCGCCAGCTCGTACTGGGCCGCCTCCATCTTGTTGTTGCCCTCGTTACGGAACATCTGCGTGTAGTAGGCGATCGCGTTGTCGCACTCCAAGACGGCCTTCTCGTCCGGAGCGAGGCCGCGCGCGGTGTGCAGGTGCTCGCTGGCCTCTTCGAGCCTGTCTGTCTCGGCGTACGTACGGCCGAGCCACATGTGGGGCTCCCAGGCATCCGGGGAGTTCTTGATGGCCGTAGTCAACTGTTCGACGGCGTTCTCGTAGTCCTGCTGCTGCAAATAGACCTTCCCGGCCGTGAATGCAGGATCGTCCAGGCACCCGGCCAGCAGGACGAAAGCAGCCAGTGCCAAGAGTGCAACGGCTGTCCTCGCTACGTTCATCATCTTCCCCCTTTTCGGAGAGTCACCTCTCCACGTGTGTTAGCTAACCCGCGAAGTATATCCGCGTGTCCGGCGCGTGTCAACCCATATGCGGGTGGAATCCGGTCGCTTGGGGCCTGCAGCCCGGCGGGGCCTTCTGGAGAGAGACCCGTTCCTCCGGGGTGCGTCCGCGCACGGCCCACTCTTGCCTCTCTGTGGCCGTCGGGCCCCACGTGGGAGCCGGCTAGAGCAGCCTGTTCCCGTTGACAGCAAGTTCGTAGTGGCAACCCAGGAAGTCGGCCGCCCTGCGGGAGACCACCATCCTCGAGAGGAAGATCTCGAAGTACTCCATCACCGAGGAGATCTTCGTGTTGATCGTCAGGTTCAGGCGGATGATGTTCTTCTCGGGGATGACAATGAGCACGGATTTCTGGGCCGCGTAGTTGACGCGGTCGTGGATGTCGAACGCGACGGTCGAGGGGTTCCGGACGCGCGACTTGTGCACGTCCGCCTTGTCCGCGAGGATGAGCGCCGCCGCGACGTTAGTCGCCGGATGCGCATGCTCCTCGTCGTGGTTCCCGATAGCCGACATCACCTGCATTATGTCCACGAGCGGCATCTCGAGGTCTTTGAGAAGCCCATGGGCCAGGATTGCACCCGTTTGCGCGTGGTCCTCGCGGTTGACCAGGTTGCCGATGTCGTGCATGAAGCCCGCGATACCGGCGAGGTCGGACTCCCTCTTCTCTTTCCCGAGCTGCTTGAGCACCTTCTGCGCCGTCCGCCCGACCCACTTGGCGTGCCGCACGCCGTGCTCGGTGTAGCCTATGAGCCCGAGCTGTACGTCGAGCTCCTTCAACATCGCGAGGATGTCTTGGTTCTTGCTGATCTTGTTGAACGTCAGTGCTGCCATCTTCATCTACTCCAATTCTGCTCTGGTGCTGGTGAGGCGCAGGTAGTGCTGCCCGGTTGCTCATGCCACACGGGCGCCTCCCTGCCCTCACCCATGGCCGGCCCCAACCGGCCAGCCTTGCTACTGCTTGCGAAAAACGTGCCTGCCCATAGAAGGGCAGGCGGTATTAACAATGTACGCCTCGCAGAGAGCTCTGTCAAGGGGTCTGCCACGTGTGCTAACATCCCGATGATTTGAGATCAGCGTCCCTGGCCCCTGCAAACGGACCCAGAGAGGAACAGTCGGCGCACCGGGCGACCGTCAGATGTGCGCCGGGTGCCCGCCCGCAAGGAGAGTCTCATGAAGACCCGTCACGTTCTCACCATACTCGTTCTAGCCGTCGTTCTTCCCCTGCTTGTCTCATCCTGCTCGCACGCGCCGCAGACAGACGCGCTCATCCTCGATGCGCCTGCGGCCCACGCGCTCACCATCATCGGCACCGCCGACCTTCAGGGTATGCTCGAGCCCTCGATCATGAAGCTGGACGCCGACGGCGACGGCAGGGAGGAAGAGGTCTCGGCCGGCGGCATCGCCCGCATCGCGACCCTCATCCGGCAGATCCAGGACGAGACCGAGAACCCGGTCGTGGTCGTCTCCGCCGGTGATGACCTCATGAACCGCTACTTCCACACGTTCAAGGGCGAGGCCATCTTCGGGCTCATGTCCGACGCGGGCTACGAGATCTACGCCTTCGGCAACCACGAGTTCGACAAGGGGCCCGACGTGCTCGCCGCCGCACTCGACCACACGGAGTTCGAGTGCCTCTGCACCGACCTCGCGGTCGAAGGCACACCGCTCGAGGGGCGCTGCGCTCCGTGGATCGTGAAGGACTACGACGGCCTCAAGGTCGGCTTCTTCTCACTCATGACCGAAGCGTTCCCGTACGTGACCAGCGGGAAGAGCGTCGAGATAGCGGGCACCAATCTGCAAGTCGCGCACCGTGCGGTTCGTGAGCTGCGCGAAGCGGGCGCGCGGTTGATCGTTGGACTGACGCACGTCGGCTACGAGCGCGACATTGAGATCGCTCGGTCCGTCCCCGGCATCGACATCATCTTCGGCGGGCACTCACACGAGTACGCGAAGACGGCGTACCGCATGGGCGGGACGTTCGTATTGAACGGTGGCGAGAAGGGGCCCTACCTGGTGCGGCTCGACCTCACGACTGATGCTGCCGGGAAGCTCGATCTCGGGAGCGTGCGGTCGGAGCTCATCCCGGTAACCGACGCCGTGCCCGCGGACAAGGACATCGAGGCGAAGCTCGCCGTCTACCAGGCGCAGTTCCCGGAGGCCATCGTCCTGGGCCAGACCGATGTGCCCTGGAACATGACGAAGGAGGCGCTGCGCCGGGGCGAGTCGCCCGTCGCGAACCTGGTCAACGACCGCATGCGAGACAAGTTCCGGGTGGACATCGTCCTGAACAACGCGGGCGCGTTCCGGGGCAAGAAGGTCTACCAGCCGGGGCCGGTCACGGACGTCATGCTCCACGAGATCGACGAGTTCAGCAACTACGCGTTCTCGATGGAGTTGGACGGGGTCCGCATTCTCGAGGTACTGGAGCGGAGCGCGGCCAGCTTCGGCGGCGGCGGACTGCTTCATGCCTCAGGACTGCGCTACGTGCTGGATCTCTCGGGGACGGCGCAGGAACTCACGCAGGACGCGGACGGCAGCTGGTCCGTGTCGGTGCCGGGTGAGCGCGTCACCGAGGCGACGGTCCAGGACGCCGACGGAGAGTGGAAGCCGCTCGATCCCGACCGGACATACACCGTGCTCAGCAACAGCTTCCTCGTGAAGCACGAGGGGGACGGCTACTTCTGGTTCAAGCAGTATGCCACGAACCTTGAGAACAGCTACTCCACGTTCTACTCCATCCTGGCCGAGATCGCAGGGAATGAGGGAGTCCTCAACCCCGAGCAGCCCGACGGCAGGCTGACGGTCGTGGAGTAGGGCCCCGCGGACTCCCTCGCGGCGGGGCCGTCCGTCACGTCATCGCCCGGCGGGATCTACTCATCCATGCCCTTGTCGAGGATCCGGATGCAGTCCGTCAGCGAGAAGACGGTCCCGTCCATGAACGAGCCCGTCACGGTCAGCTCGATCTCGTCCCCGTCCTCGAAGGGTCCAAGCACGTTGACGATATCCTGCCTCAGGAACTTCAGCTTCAGATCCGTGTAGCCGTCGGGCCCCAGCTCGTTGCACTCGCAGGGATTTGGATTCGCGCCCACGGGCGTCGAGACGTCGCCGAGCCTGAACCATACCGGTTCGACGGTGCCCTCGAGCCTCACGGTCGTCGCGTCTACATACGTCGCGTCGAACGTGCCCGTCCCAAGGATGGCGGCGGGCAGCTTGCCCTGCGCCCTAACGTTGAAGGGATTCGGGCAGGCACCCGGCTGGATGTCGAACGCCCCACCGGTCGGAGCAGCGGAGTTGCCGAGAACGCAGATCTCCCACTCGTGGACGGTACCGACATCCCCTCCGGCCCCGTCGCTGACGTGGAGCCAGAAGCTACCACCGGTCGCAATCCCATCGAAGCCACTGAGTCCAATGCTGTCATGGTCCGGCCCGTAACACCCAGGAGGGAACTCAGACAAGCATTCGTTCTCGATGGATGGTGAGGCGTCGTCGAAACTGTACCGGCCGGCAAGAACACCACCGCAACCGCAACAGCCATCGGGCGGGCAGCCTTCATAACCATGGCGACACAGTACACAGCCCTCGACATCGTAGTTGTGGGTACCGTCGTGGCTGTAGTACAGCCTGATGATGAGATCACCGATCCAGGTGTGGTCGATGTTGATGTTCAGGAGGAGATCCTCAATGGTGTCGCCCGGTATGGTGCTGATGGGACCCAGCAGCACTCCGGCCGGGTCGTTGTCGGGGATATCGGTCCTGACCTGATGCGTGTAGCAGTCGTACCCGTCCCCACTGCGGTCAGGTGTTCTCATCGTAGCCGCGGGGGTCGCGTTGTCCAGTTCCGGGGGGTCCGCACGGCCGAGCGCGACGGCGGGAACAAGCAGCAGGACAACGAGTGCGAAAACGAGCGTCTTCATTGTGCAGCTCCTCTTGAGTGTCTGGGCCGTCAGACGGAACCGGTCCTTCAGCAGGTCCTTGCGTCCGCTGGTGTCGGGACAGGCCCGCTCGTTGCCTACCAACAGAACACTTCCGGCAGACCCTTCATAGACCCCCTTGCTGTTCGTGGAATCCGTCTTTGGAGTGCGTGAGCATCAGCAGAAGTTCGGGCGTAGGGAGAACACGCATTGGAGCGGAGCACCCCGTATCGAGCTGAGCACCGAGGAAAGGTAGCGGCCCGTGGACCCGCCGGCCCAGCGGTAGCAAGCCCTTCTGTTACACATACCACTGCATAAACCGAGCCCCTGCGCTGGTGTGTGACAGCTCTCGTGAATTGGCCGGATCAGCGCCGAAGAAGCCCCTGCCCGCGAAGAAAAGGAAAGGGCCCCGCGCTATCGCACGGGGCCCCATGACCGGTGTGACACCGGCTGTTTCATGTTACCTGTGTTTCATGTCACCTGTAGAGCGCCTTGATGTTGCCCCAGGTGACCTGCTCCGCGGTCTCCTTGGAAGCGTTGCTATCAAGAGGCGCATCGAGCGCCATTACCTTGAGCTCCTTGGCATTGTCGATGATCCACACGCAGTCGTAGAGCGTGATGACCGTGCCGTCCAGGAGCGTGGCCGTCACGGCCAGCCTGACCTCGTCGCCCTCGTTGACGGCGCCCATCGCGGCCACCACGTCCTGCATCTCGAACTTCATCGTCAGGTCCAGGTACCCGTCGGGACCTTCCTCGGTGCACTCACACGGCTCCGCATCCGGTCCGACCGGCGTGGCCACGTCTTCGTAGTCGTACCTGAGCGGCTCAACCGTGCACGCGAACATGATCGTCTCCGGGTCGATCTGCGTGACGTCGAAGACCTCGGTGCCGAGGATCGCGGCGGGCAGCACGCCCTGGCTGTTGACGTTCAGGGGATTCGGGCAGGATGTCGGCTTGATGTCGAAGGCGCCATAGTCCTGCGTGGCGGGCTCCGTCAGCACGTAGACCTCCCACTCGAGTATCACGCCAGTATCGAATTCGGCGCCGTCCACGACGTACAGCCAGAAACATCCGCCCGTGGTCAGCCCGTCGAAGACATCGAGTCCGGCGCTGTCGTAGTCGGGGCCGTAGCACCCGGGCGCGAAGGGACCCTGGCAGGCGTCCTCAATGGACCCAACGGTGTCATCGAATCCGTACCAACCAAGGAGGTCACCGCCACAACCGCAGCACCCCCCCGTCGGACAGCCGTCGAGACCCTGGCGACAGAGCACGCCGCCGAACGTCTCGGGAGCGCCGTCGCAGTCCGCGTCGTATTGCAGACCGATGATGAGGTCGCCAATGAAGGTGTGCGACATGTTGACGTAGAGGATCACGTCCAGAATCGCCGAACCGGGGGTGGTCGCAAGCGGACCGATAAGAACACCGACGGGGTTGTCATCAGGAATGGCCGTGCCGGTATCCCAGTGGTAGTAATCGTAGCCGGCCGTGACACAGGCCACTCTACCCGCCACAAGTGTGGGAGTGTCACCGTCCACCTTCCTGCCATCCCGGGCAAGAGCAGTACCTGAGATCAGCAGAATGGCAGCGAGCAAGAACACCATTGTCTTCATTGCGCGGCTCCTTCCGAGTTCGTGCGTATCAAACGATATCGTCCCCGGGGATTGACTCTCGTGACCGGCTCTGCCGCCGGCACACCGTCCCGACGTGGCTGCGGGTCAAGATAGCACCAGACGCTCTGGAGGTCCAGCAGAGTCTCGGCCCTACTGGGGCGAGCAGATTGGCGCGTGGGGCGAAGGCGCCGGCGGAGAGGACTCCCCACTTGAAGAGCGCCATTCCGATGAGCGCCGTCCGCGCGTGCTGCGAAGCTCGTTCGCGAGCTCGCGGAGTTCTTCGCGGAGAACGACGATAGTGACGCGGAGAACCCCTACGCCTTGACCGTTGCGTTCGTACGACTCGTGAAGTGATGGGTGCTACAGAAGATCCAGCGGGTCCACATCCACGGCGAGCGTCACGGCGCTCGGGAGCTTGAGCGTGCGTTTCTGAGCCAGCGCGCCGGCCACGAGCGCGCGGGCGCTGCCACCCCTCCCCCGGACGATCACCTGCCAGCGGTAGACGCCTCGTATCTTCTCGAGCGGGGCGGGTGCCGGACCCAGCACCTCGGGGCGAGGATCCCCCATGTGCTCAGACCCACGCGCCAGGAAGTCGGCGAGCCGTCCCGCCGCCTCCCGCACCTGGTCCTCGTCCCTGCCTCGTGCGGTGATCCCCACCAGCCGCGAGAACGGCGGGTAGCCGAGGCCTATCCCCTCCCTCTCTGCGATCTCGCGGTTGAAGAACGGGGCGAAGTGCTGGTCGCGCGCCAGCGCGATCGTGTAGTGCTCCGGCACGTACGACTGCACGACGACCCTCCCTCGCTCCTCTCCCCGACCGGTGCGTCCGGACACCTGCGTCAGCAGCTGGAAGGTCCTTTCGCCCGCACGGAAGTCCGGCAGGTTGAGCCCGACGTCCGCGGCGACGACGCCCACGAGACCCACGCCCGGGAAGTCGAGCCCCTTCGCTATCATCTGCGTTCCCAGGAGGATGTCGGTCTTTCGCTCCGCGAAGTCCTTGAGGATACGCCAGTGCGACCCGTGCCTCGTCGTGGTATCGACGTCCATCCTCTCAACCGTCGCCTCCGGGAAGAGCTCGTGGACCGCCCTTTCAACGCGCTGCGTCCCGGGTGCGCCGAACCTCAGATCGCGCTCGTCGCAAGCGGGACACTTGTCGGGCGCGGGCGTCGTGATGCCGCAATAGTGGCACCGCATCGTGTGGTCGACCGAATGGAACGTCAGGGCGACGTTGCAGTTCGGGCACTTCTCCGAGTGTCCGCACGACATGCACTGGATGAACGAGGCGTGGCCGCGTCGGTTCAGGAAGAGAATGACCTGCTTGCCCTCACCGAGCGTCTCGAGGACGGCATCCCGGAGAACAGCCGAGAACGCGCCCTCGGAATCTACCGTCGGCTCCTCACACATGTCGACCACCTCGACCGCGGGCAGGGGCCCCGCGGCGATGCGCTCTGGCAGTTCGACCAGGTCGTACTTCCCCTCCCGTGCGTTGAGGTAGCTCTCGAGGCTCGGGGTCGCCGTGCCCAAAACGACCACAGCGTTCTCGAGCTTGGCCCTCATGGTAGCTACGTCGCGCGCGTGATACCGTGGCGACTCGCTCTGCTTGTAGGTCTGTTCGTGCTCCTCGTCCACGATGATGACACCGAGGTCGCGCACTGGTGAGAACACGGCCGACCGCGGACCCACCACAACGGGGAACAGCCCCTCGCGTATGGCGCGCCACGTATCGTAGCGCTCCGTGAGCGACAGCCCGCTGTGCACGACCGCGACCCTGTCGCCGAATTCCATCTTCATGCGCTGGACCATCTGCGGGGTCAGCGAGATCTCTGGTACGAGCACGATCGCCCCGCGCCCGGCATCGAGCGCCACCTGGACGGCCTCGCTGTAGACACGCGTCTTGCCGCTACCGGTGACGCCGTGAACGAGCACGACACCGAACTCGCCCGAGGAGATCCTGCCTCCGATCAGATCGACCGCGCTCCGCTGCTGCGCGGTCAGATCCCCCTCTTCGCCCAGGCCCCACCCTTCCTGACCGACCGACAACCTCGGGCTGCGGCGCTCAGTGCGCTCCGCGAGTCCCCTTTTCACAAGAGCCGTCACTGTGGCCGAGGTGACGCCTGCCTCTCCGAGCTTCGCCACCGGGAGCGTCACGTCGGGCGCACCGGCCAGGACTCCCAGCGCCTCCGCCTGCTTCGGTGCCCTGCGCTCGAGCTTCTCCTTCTCGACAAGCGCGTCCGGGGCGGCGACCAACAGCCGAACTACCTGTTCCTTCCCGCCCTCGACCTTCGGCGGATGGACCACCTCGAACTCCTCGACCAACCCTTCCCGCACGAGCGCGTCGATGTCCGAGCGGTTGCCGCGCGAGATGCCCGCGCCGCGGCGCGCGTGTCCGACGC
Source organism: Candidatus Eiseniibacteriota bacterium (assembly GCA_030595835.1). Taxonomy (GTDB): domain Bacteria; phylum Joyebacterota; class Joyebacteria; order Joyebacterales; family Joyebacteraceae; genus JALGZG01. The sequence continues at coordinate 12,770 of JAUVLG010000032.1, forward strand.
TGACCTCCCCACGCTCGCAGACGAGTGCGAGGACCTTGAGCCGGCGCTCCGTCAGGCCGGAGGCCGCGGACTCACCGGCCGCGCTCGAAAGCGCCTCCCTCCCTGCGTCCGTCGCACGGAGGAATCGCCTGCTCTCCATGTTGATGCCGGGCGGCAGCGTCGCGCGCAGCACCTCGCCCCACGAAGCGAGGTAGTAGTCCGCGATCCACCGTGTCAGCTCGATCATCGGGGGATCGACAACGGGCGCGACGTCCAGAACATCAACGATGTCCTTGACCCCATCGACCTCAGGCGTGATTCCCGCCGCCACCACAAAACCGGTCACCTTCCTGCGCCCGAACGGCACGAGCACGCGCGACCCGACGACCGCGCGGTCGCCCATCCCATCCGGAACCGAGTAGGTGAACGTGCCGGTGACCGGCAGGGGCACCGCCACTTCAATGAAGGTGGTCGACATGAGTTGGATCTCCGATGGGACGGTACCAGGCCGGGAGCAGTCTACCGACGCGCCCTGGCCGCGTCCCGCGAGGCGCTGACCGTGAGCGACGCGTCGTCCCTCACTCCCTTGGAGAGAAGCGAGTCACCCACAGCGGCGATGACCGCGCCGTTGTCGGTGCAGAGATTCTTGGGCGGCACGACGGCCACGAGACCGAGCCGGGCCGCTTCCTCTTCAAACCGGATTCTCAGTGGTCCGTTGGCGGCCACGCCGCCGCCGAGACAGACGGACGGCACGTCGTGGGCATCGGCGGCCCACATCGTCTTGGTGACGAGCGCGTCTACCACCGCTTCCTGAAAGCTCGCGAGGAAATCCGAAAGCTCGTCGCCCTCAGGCATCTTCTCAAGGCCATCAACCCGGTACCTGACCGCGGTCTTGACGCCCGAGAAGCTGAAGTCCAGGTTCCCGCGTTCCATCATCGCCCTGGGAAAACGGATGGCGGACGGGTTGCCACCGGTGGCGAGCTGCTCGATGACGGGACCGGCCGGGTATGACAATCCCATCATCTTCCCGACCTTGTCAAACGCCTCTCCCGACGCGTCGTCGCGGGTCCGCCCCAGCGTGCGGTACTGACCCCAGTCCTCGACCAGTATCAGCTCGGTGTGGCCGCCCGACACGACCAGACAGATAGTCGGGAGCGGGATATCAGGCTCGGCCAGCCGAACGGCAAAGACGTGGCCCTCGATGTGGTCGACTCCGACCACGGGAATATCGAGCGAGTACGCCAGCGCCTTCGCGAACGAGACGCCGACCAGAAGGCAGCCGATGAGACCGGGACGGCTGGTGACCGCGATACCCTCGAGGCCGTCGTAGCCGATTCCCGCGCCGGCGAGCGCTTCCTCGACGACCGGCTGGATCGTGCGAATGTGTGCGCGCGAGGCGTACTCGGGAACGACTCCGCCGAACTCCGAGTGGATGAGCTGGGAGGCGACGACGTTCGAGAGAATCGAGCGGCCGTCCGAGAGAACGGCCGCCGCGGTCTCGTCACACGATGTGTCGATGCCAAGAACTATCATGTCATGATCCGGTCGGTGCGGGCGGGCTTCTGTACGGGTACCCCTGTGGGCGGTCCCTGTGCAGCCGCCTCTACTGCAGTGTGACGGTGACTCGCGCGGGAGTCACACCGTGGATCTCTATTCCCTCCGGAGCGCGAACCTCCGGAACGAGCTCGTGAGTTCCTCTCGGAAGCCCCACCGCGTCTATAAGAACCTCGACGTCCTCCGCCCTGAGTGACGAAGCCAGGTGGTTCGGTCCGGAGATCGTCAGCACCACCGTCTGAGGGAATACCGTCGCCTCCTCGAACCCGAGTTCGTGCTCGAACAACATCGGCACATCCGGAAGCGTCGCTATCTTCGTCCCCTCCAGACCGACCAGGACGCGGACCTCCTTCGGAACGGCGTGCAGATTCCACCGCCCATCGAATTCGATGCGGCGAACCGCGTCAACGTGGTTCCTGCGACCGTCGATGCTCAAGGGCGCCGTGCTGACTGACGTCAGTTCCGACACTATCCGGGCGGGGCCGAAGACGAACACGGAATCCGGCATGCTCCGCTTGCTGCCAAACACGTAGTAGCCGTCCGCGGGCGCGCCCTCAACCACGGGGGATACAGCGACCCTACCGTTGATGAGTTCGTCGATCTCCAGATCCAGGCTCCTGGGATGGCGCACCTCGACCACCTGCACCCCCGCATCGCGCGGCAGAATCACGTTGGCCGGCGACAGGCTGACCCTGAGAGTGCGGCCGGCCTGCGCCCCGGTCATGTCGATGACGGAGTAGGGCTCGCCCCACAAGTTCAGGCGGACGAGGTCCTTGTTGTCCCCCTCCAGAAGGACATCGACGCTATCGGGGATCTTCTCGACGGTCGTGAGGCCATCGGGCACGTTCCGCAGAACCAACGGGATCGAGAAGAGACGGCTGCTCTCCTGCTCCCCCTTGGCGAACATCCACAGAACGCCGCCGACCACCAGGGCCGCCATCTTGATGTGCATGTTGTTGAAGATGGCTCTTCTGAACGGCACCGCACATCCCCCCGACACCTTCCGTGGCCCAGGTCCTCTTCTGCCTTGACCGCGTCCGGTGCCGTGCGTCTACGATCTGGTAACGGTGAGAACCTGGTCTACTTGAATGGTCGCACTCACATCGAGACCGTTCATGGAGCGAAGGTCGCCGATCGTGATGTCGTAGCGGCGCGCTATGGTCCACAGCGTCTCGCCCAGCGCCACCTTGTGCGTGCCCCCGTGCTGCACGACCACGGGAGTGTATCGGTCGAAGTAGCGATCGACGGCGGCGGCCAAGCACTCCGCGTAGCTCTGACGGTACGCGGGCCGCTTGAGCTTCTTGACGTCGGACGAGTTCGTAAGGAACCCGACCTCCACCAGTATCGACGGCATGGCGAGCGACTTCAGCACGAGGAAGCCCGCCTGCTTGATGGCACAGTCGCCGGCCTTGGCCTTCCCGAGCTCGTCCCTCACCAGCCCTGCGAGATCGCTGCTCTTCTGCACGCTGTCGCTCATCTTGAGGTCGACCAGGATCGAGAGCACGTCCACGCCCGCGTCCGGAGACACACCTCCCACCAGATCGGCCGCGTTCTCCCTGTCCGCCAGCTCCCTCGCCGCCTGGTCGCTCGCTCCGCGGGGGGAAACGTAGAAGATCTCGGATCCGTCCGCGCGCTTGTTGGGAGCGCTGTTGGCGTGGATGCTGATGAAGATGTCTCCCTTGCACTTGCCGGCGATCTCCTTCCGCTTCGCCAGCCGGACGAAGTAGTCGCCGTCACGCGTGAGGCGGACGTCGTATCCGCCGCGAGACTCGAGCAGCGCGGCGAACGTCCTGCTGATGTCCAGAACGACGTCCTTCTCCACGAGTTCGCCGTTGCCCAGCGTACCCGGGTCCTCTCCGCCGTGCCCGGGGTCGATGATGACGACGTACGGCCTGCTCTCCTCGGCGTCTTCAGGGCGCGCGGCCGGAGCGGCGCCGGGCCGCTCACTGTCGAAGATATCGATGACAATGCGATTGGGCTTGTTCAGGTAGGGCTTGAGCGCGAAGACCGAGTGAGCGGACGCGGTCTTGAGATCGACGACCACCTGCGTCCCGCTCTGAAGCTGGTTCAGGCGCACGCGGTCCACGAGTCCGTCGCCCACAGGCGTCGCGACCTGCGCCACACCGATGCCCCCATCAAGGACGAGAACGACAACGCGATCCGGGTCGGTCAGAACCCGCGTCGAGTAGGAGGGCTCTGAGGTCAGGTCGACGACCACGCGCGTGTGGTCAGGTGCCGTCCAGAAACGTACGGCGGACACGTCGGCGCCCGCGGCCGCGGGCAGCGGCGTCGTCACGACAACGGCCATGCTGGCCGCGACGAACAGGAACAACATTGTATGAAACGGACGTCGCTTCACGCCGTCCTCCGAAGGGCGCTTCCTGTGAGCGCCGGTGGTGGCAATACGTTCAGATGCCCGCTCTCTTGCGACCTCTAGGGGGCGCGGTCTCGCCAGGCTGGACAACCACGGTAGCGGGCTTCCGCAGCCACTCGGAAGCTACTCTCTGGATGTCGTCCTTGTCAACCCGATTGACCGCATCGAGGAGGGAATCAGCGAAGTTAAATCCAAGCCCCGCAAGCTCATACGACGCGAGCCGTGCGGCTCTTACGAGGTTTGTCTGGCCATTGATCACGTGTCTGCCTATCAACCCGTTCCTGGCGTTGTTCAGCTCCTCGTCCGAAACGAGCTCGGTGGAGAGTCTCTCGATCCCGCCTTCTATGATATCGATGACGCCGGCCGGGTCCTCGGTCGACGCGTAGATCACAAACGTCGACACGCCCTGACCGCAGCGACAGAACGCGCCGGTGACCTCAGACAGCCCCGCGCCGTTCTCGCCCAGCGCGTCGGCGATCCTGGAGCCGCTGCCCAGTCCGATGAGCGCATCCAGCACCGCGAACGCGGCGAAGTCGGGATCGGCGGCGGCGGGCGCCACGAAACCCATCGCGAGATAGGACTCGTCCACGTCCTTGAAGACGCGGGCAGTCTCGGCCGCCTCCCTGGAAACGGGAGGAAGATCGGCCGTGGGCGCCTGCCCGTCGGGATAGTCCGACAGAAGCTCTCCCAGGCGGTCGAGCGCGTGCTTCTCGGGGAAGTTCCCGACGATCGAGACGACCGTGCTGCCACCCACATAGCGGTTGGCGTGAAACTTGACCAGGTGCGAGGCGGTGATCCTCTCGATCCCCTTCACCGTTCCCCCGGGGTGGTGCGCGTACGGGTGGTCGTCGTATATCAGCTCGTCGACGCGGGCCAGCGGCGTCGAGAACGGGTCGTCCTCCCGGTCATCGATCTCCTCGTGGACGATCCTCTGGGCCTCGAGCAGGCGGGTTGCGTCGAAAGAGGGCCTCTGCAGAATATCCGTGATGACCTCAAGAGCGACGTCGAACTCCGAGTCGATAGCCGTGACGCATACCGTTGCGTAGTCTCTGGTGGTCTCGACGTCCATGCTCAGTCCAGCGCTGTCTATGAACTCCGCGAGTTCGGGCGCGGTCCTCGCGGTCGTTCCCTGAACGAGCATCGAGTTCGTGAGGTTGGCAAGGCCCAGGAGTTTCGGAGGATCGTGCTTCGAGCCGGCGTCGACCATGACGGAGATCGCGACGATCCGATTCCACTCCCCCGGCATAGTGAGAACCGTGACGCCGTTCGCCAGCCGGTGCCTCCCGACATCGGCGCCGGACGCGGGCTGCGCCAGCAAAAGTGCCGCTACGATCAGAGTGATGAAAACGCTGGTCTGTCCCCTCGGCATCGTGTCAGTCCTCTAGTCCGGCAGCACCACGGCCGCGATGTGGATTCCGCTCCCCAGATACAGCGCTGCGGCGCGCTGTATCTCCTCAGCCGTCACGAGGCTGAGCCGCTCGAGGTACTCGCTGGCGAACTCCTCGCCTCCGATGGCATTCCAGTAGCCGTCGTGGAACGCCTGCCCCTCCGCGGTTTCGACCATGCGGATGTTCCCGACCTTGAGCTGCATCTTGGCCTTCGCGAGCTCGTCGTCGCCGACGGGCTCCTCAACGATCTCTTTCATGAGTTCCACGGTCGCTCTCTCGGCCGCCTTGATGCTCTCCTCCGGAAGCTCCATCCAGACGAAGAGCGGGCTCGGGTGCCGCTGAGTGTACCAACCGGCGCTGACGGAATGCACGAGCCCCAGCTCTTCCTTGAGCCTGGTGTTGAGCCTCGAGCTCCTGCCCTTTGTCAGTATGAAAAGGAGGACGTCCATCGTCACGTTGTCGCGGTCGGTGACGCCGGGACCGGGGAAGCCCACAACCTGGCAGACCCTGCGGACGTCTGCCCGCTCGACGACGACACGGGATTCGGCCGGCCACGTAACCGCCGGCGACACCGGCTCGGCCAGGACGCCGGTCGCAAGACCGGACAGCACGTCGGCCATCTTCTCCGACGCGGCGACGGGGTTCACGTCGCCGGTGATGGCAACTAGCACGTTGTTCCCGACGTATCTCTCGCGGTAGCGCTCTTCGATGTCACGGGCGGTAAGTTCGGAGAGAACCTCCGGCACTCCCTCGACCAGGCGGCCGTAGGGATGATCGCCCATCATCTCTGAGAGACAGAGTCGGTACGCCCTGTCAACGGGACGCTTGAGCATGTCCTCGATGTCCTCGAGGACCCTCTCTCTCTCGCGTTCAACCCTGCTCGGGTCGAACGTCGCATTCAGAAGTCCGTCCTGCAGCAGTTCGACTGCCTCATCGAAGCTCCCCGCGGGAACGGTCACGGAGTACTGAACGAAGTCGTGCCGGCCGGCTGAACTCATGTAGCCGCCGAGTCCCTCGACCGCACGCTGGATCTCGCCCGGCCCCCTGCTCTCGGTCTCACTGAACATGAGAGTGCGGAGCAGGTTCGCGGCGCCCGCCTCCTCGGAGGTCTCAAAAAAGGCGCCGTCGCGCACGTAGAACTGAATGGCGACGACGCCGCTGGCCCGGTTCTCTCTGGCAATGATGACGGCACCATTGTCCGTGATCATGTGGACAGTGGTAGAGGTCTGCTCCTGGCCGCACCCGGCAAGGAGCAGAATGGAGAGCGCGGCGGCAACCGCCGCGGTTGGTAGCTTGATCCTTCTCATAGCGAACCCGGTCTCACTCCCTGGGAACCACAAGGGGAAAGCCCCTGCTCCAGCCCACATACTATTGGAACCCCGGAGGCCGCGTCAAGTTGCACGAGAAATGCGCCCATCGGTGCTCGCGGCATCGACGGGCGCATAACGGTTCTCTGCAGGCCTCCAAACAGGTGTCCCGGCAGACACCCCAGGACACCCCCAGCGCTCCCTAGTTCAGATAGGTACGAAGCTCTTCCAGACCCGGCTGTGCCCTGAGCTTACCCAGAGCCTCTTCCTTGATCTGGCGGATGCGCTCGCGGGTCAGACCCATCATCTGGCCGACCTGCTCGAGAGTCTTCTTGTCCTCGCCACCGAGGCCGAAGTAGTGCTGGAGAATAGTGCTCTCACGATCTGTCAGCTCAGCGAGCACCAGAGCCAGGTCCTGTCCGAGCGACTCGTAGTGCAGCTTGACGAGACCGGGATCGTCCGACGTGTCGGCAACCAGATCGCCGAGGTCGACGTTCTCATCAAACGCCACCGGAGCGTCGAGAGACAGGCTTCCGATCGAGAGCTTCTTCAGCTCCACGATGTCCTTGGCCTTCATCTTCATAACCTCAGCGAGCTCCGTGTCGGTCGGCTCGCGCCCCATCTGCTGCCTGAGACGTTCGAGCGTCCTCCACATCCTTCTGATGGCACCCGATTTGTTCAGCGGCAGGCGCATCGCGCCCGACTGCTCGGCCATCCCCTTGAGGATCGCATGTCTGATCCACCAGACCGCGTAGGTGATGAACTTGCGTCCCCGCTCCGAATCGAATCGCTTGGCCGCTTCCATGAGTCCGACGTTGCCCTGGTTGATAACGTCCATGATCGGCGAGCCCGTCTTCCGAGCGTACCCCTTGGCGACGCTCACTACGAACCTGAGGTTCGCGGTGACCAGCGCGTCGCGCGCGTCCTGATCGCCCTTGAGGATCCTTCTGCCAAGCTGCTGCTCCTGCTCGCGCGTGAGCAGCGGGGTCTTGGCGATCTCCTTCAGATAGTGACCGAGGCTCTTATCTTCCTCTGCTGTGCTTCCGTAATACGACATCTTCTCCGTCTCGCTCCTTCTTGATTTTCACCGCGCCTTCTGACCTTGGCCTTGTGCCGGATTTCAAAGGCGGCGGTACTACCGTGTTTCCGTCCACGCTACTCTGGTTTGATGGCCACGAAGTGCGTGTACTCAGCCCTCTGTACCATGACCTTGATGGCCTTCTTGCGACCCTCGAGGTCTCTCATGACGTCCCTGTAGTCGTCGAGATCCTCGACCGAGCTACCCGCCACACTCAGGATGACGTCACCGGGGGCGATCCCCGCGTCCTCCGCGGGACTGCCGTTCTCGACGTCGACGACCAACACACCCTCGTCCGCCGCGATGTCGATGTCAGCGATCAACGGATCGTCGAGTCCAACCACGCCGAGCCCGAACCACCGTGTCTCGTCCTCTTCTTCCGGCTCGTCCGCAACGAACGTGTCGCGCCGCTCCTCGAGCACCGCTGTCAGCACCTTCGCCTGCCCATCACGAACGACCCCGACCTTCACCTCATCCCCGGGCGTCACGCCAGCAACGACGCGTCTGAACTGCGGGACGCTCGTGACCGACACGCCGTCGAAGTCCGTGATAACGTCGCCCGGCTCGATACCCGCCTTGTCGGCAGGCGTGTCAGACTCGACGCTCGAGATGATGACGCCCTCGGTATCTCCGAGGTCGCTCGCCTCCGCGAGTCCCCGCGTGATCTCCTGCGGCCGGACACCCAGGAAGCCGCGCACGACCTTGCCCTCCGAGATCAGTGCGTCGGAAACGTCCTTGGCCAGGTTGATGGGAATCGCGAATCCGATCCCGTCCGCCTGCGCGTTGACCGCCGAGTTGATGCCGATGACCTCGCCCTTGATGTTGACCAGGGGGCCGCCGCTGTTCCCGAAGTTGATCGACGCGTCGGTCTGAATGAAGTCCTGATAGAGCGGCGCGCCGCCCCTGATGTTCAGGTTCACCCTGCCCTTGGCGCTGATGACGCCTACGGTGACCGTGCCCTCGAGATCGAGCGGGTTGCCGACCGCGATGGCCCAGTCGCCGACGCGGAGATCGTCTGAATCACCGAGCCGGAGCCACGGGAGGTCGTCTCCCTCGATCTTGATGACCGCGATGTCCGTGTTCGGGTCCTGGCCGACGACCGTCGCCTCGAACTCGCGCCCGTCGGTCAGCGTAACCTCCACCTCGTTTGCTCCCATGACGACGTGGTTGTTCGTCATGATGTAGCCGGAGGCGTCGAAGATGAAGCCCGATGCCGAACCCGGCACCTCGAACTCCCTGTAGTTCTGCTCGTCGCCGCCCTGTCCTCTGTCCCCGAACATGTCGCGGAACATGTCACCGAAGGGATCTGTCGAGCGACGAATGGTGCGCTTCGTGTCAACGCTGACGACCGCGGGAAGCACCTCCTCCGCGACGGCGGAGAACGGGCTTCTGCCCACGGCCAGCGACGCGTACGATCCCGTCACCGTGCCGGGAAGCTCGGACACCACCCCATCCTGAGCGCTCGAGACGGGCCCGAGGTCCGTGCTCGCTGTGATGACGACACCGAGAATCAACCCGACCGCCACCAGAGTGATACCGCCTGTTACCCAACCCAAAGAACGACCCATTGAACGACTACCTCCGAAGTATGCATGCATGTAACGGGAACCACCCATGTAAGCGATTAGACAATCAGCTTCTGACGGTGGTTGAAGGAGAACGGCGGCTGCCGCCTACTCCGTCGAGGAACCCGCGTCGCGCTCGACCTTCGCCCGCTCTATCTCTTTCTCCCACTTGGAGATGTCCTTCTGGAAACCGCGGATCTTCTCGACTGAATCGACAAGGGATTCGTCGTCAGGAATCGCGGCCTGTTCACCGCTTTCGAACATTTCAAACACGCGCCCACCCATGTCGCCCATGAGGCGCGCCATCTGGCGGTTCAGCTTGAGGATCTCGACCTTGGCGCGGCCGATCTGTGTCACTTCCTCGGCCTTGTCAGAAGCGTAGACGTAGCCCTCTACGATCGCGTTCTTCACATCGTCCCAAAGCGGCGCCATTGCTTCATCCCTCCCTGCTTGTCGCGGTCACGCTCCGTTGAGCTTGCCCGCGCCGGCCTCCACAGCTATACTCACCGCAGAAAAAACCGTGGATTGCGACTGGTCGGGCCACTTAGTCGAAAACCCCAAGGTCCCCGCTCCGCCGAACCCACGTGATTGGATGCAACTATACGGATAACGTTGCCCCCGGTCAAGCGGTTTTGAAAGCCCGTCGCCCGGAGGGTTCGCAACCCCTTTACTTGATGCGTTGCGCGATACTTATGTGTTCGCGCAACAGATGCAACAGTTCCTGGGAGTTCGCCCATCATGAGTGCAAGTCCTAGACCACCTGAGTCATCTGTGACAGGGTCCGCCCACTCGTCCGGACCGGTCTACTTCATAGCCGACGCCCACCTGGGCATTGAGGCGCCCGAGGTCGAGGAGGCCAAGGAACGGGACCTCCTGGAGTTCCTCGCCCATCTCGTGGGCCGCGCCTCCCTCCTCTATCTCGCGGGCGATATCTTCGACTTCTGGTTCGAGTACCCGAGAGTCAGGCCGACCGCCCATGCCGCCGTTCTGAAGGCGCTGTCGGCGCTCGTCGACTCCAGCACCGCTGTCCGCTTCCTCGGCGGAAACCACGACTACTGGGCCGGAAGCCAGTTCGAGGAGATGACCGGGGCGACGGTGCATCAGACGCCCGTCACAGATACACACTTCGGCAGGCGCACATTCGTCGCTCACGGCGACGGCCTCCCTCCGGGCGACCTGCGCTACAAGGTGCTGAAGGCCGTCATACGCAGCCGCCCCGCGATCGCCGGGTTCCGTCTGATCCCCCCCCGGACGGGAGCGTCCCTCGCCCGCTGGGCGTCCGGCCTGAGTGAGATCACCGAGGAGCGCATCCGCGCCGCCACTCCCTCAATGAGGGAATTCCTCGAGAGCAAGCTCGCGGAAGGCTACGACCTGGCCATAGTCGGCCACATTCACATGCAGATGATGTGGAAGTCTGGCAGTGGAACTGCGGTCGTGGTCGGCGACTGGATGAAACACCGCTCCGTCGTCGAGCTCACGGAAGAGGGTCTAAGGGCCTTGACCTGGGCCGGTGGTTCGCTGCGAGAGGAACCGTCTGATCTCCTATAGCATGATGCCCAGTGAGACCCTGTGGGTGTCACCGAGTTCCGAGTAGAACGGCACCATGGCGTAGTCGATCCGGAAGTTCCGCACCTTGACGCCCAGGCCCCACGACACGTTGTGGTTGTCCCACCCCGTGCGGTAGCCGAACCTGAACGCTATCATCTCCGCGTACTCGTACTCCATGCCGAAGTGGACCTTGGTGTCGCCGTCCGCGGGTATCACCGCATCGGACGCGATGACGAGGTTGCCGTGCAGGGCGTCCACCGGCACATCGAGAGCCGCGCCGACTTTATACATCACCGGCAGGTCAAACTTGTCTTCGATGAACTTCATCTGCGGGCCGAGATTCAGGAGCGCGACCGCCGCCGTAATGTTCTCGTACCCGGGGATGCGATAGCGCCCGCCGAGATCGACCGCGACGCCCTTGGCCGTCTCGTTGTCGATCTTCTCGTGCAGATACTTCAACGAGCCTCCCACGTCCAGATGGTCGGTGAGACGCCGGGCGTAGCTTCCAGTGAATGCGAAGTCGAACACGCCGAAGTGGCCGATCGGATCGGGCGTTGGCCCGTCACGCCGCTCAAGATCGTTCATGTAGAGCCCGACGATCCCGCCGCCGATGGCGTAGTCCCCGTAGGACCGAACGCCCCCGACGTACTCGTAGCGGATGTCCTGGAACCATTCCGTATGCATCAGTGTGATGTCGATGCTCTCGACGTCGATGATGCCCGCCGGATTCCAGTAGACGGAAGACGCGTCGCCGTCGACGGCCGTGTAGGCATCGCCCATCGCGATGGCCCTGGCCCCCACTCCCAGCTTGAGAAACGCGAGACCAGCGGAGCCGTCCTCGGCCGACGCCACTGTCGGCAGAATGAGGCAGATGACACCCAGAATGGCCAGGATGGAGCGCTTCATCGGGGACCTCCTGATTGATCTCTCGGTGCGCGATGTTCCGCCGATCGGCGTGAAAGGTCGCAGCAACGCATAATAGCAAAGCCTGGGCGCACTTCGCAGCTACGAAGAGGATCTCGCCGCTTCTGCGCCCAAGAACTCAGACGTCGTGAACTTGAGTTTACTCAACGCCCCGAGGGGGCGCAAGCCAGTTCTGCCGAGGGCGGTGGCACCGCAGGCAGTCGTGACCGCAGGCAGTCGTACCGAGGACGCTTGACGAACTCGCGCAGCGGGCCGTTCCCCGGCCCAGGGCCGCAGGCTCGCCAAATGCTTTCGGCAGGTGCTGGGTAGAGAAGTCCCGCCCCTTTTCGGGTCAACCCCACCCAGCCCTGACCTCGTCTCGTACAAGACGCAAGCGCTCGAACCCTATGTAGTAACAACCCCCATGCCAGAACGAGGACACTCTGCGGGCCACCCTCGTAACCGCATGCGACACATGTGGTTCCACCGTCGGGAAGACTGAGAGGCGCCGCGGGCGAGCTGTTGAGGTGCCCAGCCGCGTCAACTTCGTGGACAGATTGTGGGGCTGCGAGGGGGCTCGGCTGCGGGTGGTTCAGACTTGATTGGCAACATCAGCTATGCGATAATCCCGTGAGGGTCGATTGGCTCACCAAGGAGCGATCTCCTCACCGCAGACGGCTCGGTCGTGTTCTCTCTGAGCCGGCCCCGCAATCACATCACGGAGGATCTCATGAGGACCATCATCGCCCTGCTCTGCGCGGTCTCGTTCGCCGCGGTCCTGGTCGGCGGGTGCTCGACGGCGGGGCCCGGCCCCGACATCCCCGCAGGTCCGGAATTTCGTGACCGCACCTCTCCGGAGAACGTCGTCTACAACCTCGAACTCGCTTACGAAGAGATGGACCTTGAGGAGTATCTCGACTGCCTGCCCGAGGACTTCCAGTTCTTCCCGACAGAGGCTGACGTGAATGACCCCAACCAGGGAATCCCGCCGGTTTGGTTGAAGGCGGACGAAGCGACGATGCACGAGAACATGTTCGCTGACAGTTCCGACGTCGAGAGCATCAGCCTCACGCTCACGATCGCGAGCATTGAGTACGACGAGGGCATTCCTGGTGATCCCCTCGACGACACCTGCGTCTGCATAGTGGATGTCGACCTTCGGCTGAACCTCAGCGCAGGCGGCGGTTTCATAGCGACCGCGGCGTCCGAGTTCCATATGCGCGTGGACACGGACCGGCGAGGCCCGGGCCGCGAGCCGTTATGGGAGATCGACAGGTGGTACGACCTCGGAGGCGAGCGACGGGGTGTCCTGGCGGGGCGCGTAGTGCAGTCGAGCTGGGGCGGCATCAAGGCGCTGTACCGGTAGACTCTGTTTGTGACACAGACATCTGGGGGCAGACCGCATGGGAACCGCAGCACACAGGACCACCACCATCATCGTCGCACTGCTCACCGCCGGTGTCGTCGGACTAGTCGGCTGCAGCAACAGCTCGGGGCCGAGCGACGAGATCGACTCGGGCTTCGTGGAGCCGACGTCCCCTGAGAAGGTGCTGCTGAATTTCGAGCGCGCCTACGACGAGAGGGATGTCGATGAGTACCTCGACTGCCTCTCAGACGACTTCAAGTTCCACTTCACAGAGGCTGACCAGGGAGGCTGGCCTAATCTCCCGCCGTGGTTCTACAAGTCCGACGAGCAGCAGGTGCACGAGAACATGTTCGGCGACGAGTGGAACGTCGAAACGATCAGCCTCACGCTCACGGTGGCTTCGGTGGAAACGATCCCTGGGGGCGACCTGCGCGTACCGGGTGATATCGTCGTCATCGTTGCAGACGCGGACCTGAGAATCAACTTGTCCGGAGGTGTCGGCTACAACGCAACGGACCCCCAGGAATTCCGCTTCAGAACAGTGTCCGGCTCGGGGGAACGCGAAGGGCGCATCCTCTGGGAGATGTTCGAATGGCACGACCTCGAGTGGGACAACGGCGCCAGGGTTGAGTTCGCCGGCTGGGGCGGCATCAAGTACTGCTTCCTCGAATCCCTCTCCGAGACGTCGCGGAGAACCTCCCCCGCCGAGGTCATCGACCAGCTCGAGGCCGCGTACGTCGCCATGGACACGATGAACTACCTCGACTCCCTGTCGGGGGATTTCCAGTTCTTCCCGTGCGAAGAAGATGTGCAGAACCCGGAGCTCGATATTCCCCCAGTGTGGTACAAGCCCGATGAGCGGACCATGCACGGGAACATGTTCGACGAGGGCAGCTACGTGGAGAGCATCTCTCTGGTTCTGACCACAACGGAGGTCGTTCATGACACGGGTGCGGACCCGGAAGACCCCCTGGACGACACCTACGTACACACGGAGGATGTGTATTCCCTGATGAACCTCCTCAACGGCGACGCTTTCATAGTGACTGCGCCATCCGGATTCCATCTGCGCGTGGACCCGGATGAGGAAGGGCCCTACGGCGAGACCATGTGGGAGATCTACGAGTGGTATGATCTTGCCGGCGAGGGACGGGGCGACGTGTCAGGGCACAGAGAGTGGACGACCTGGGGCGGCGTCAAGGCGATGTTCCGGTAGGACGCGCGGTTCGACACCCGCGGCCACTCACACGAGGACAATCGAGATGAACACGAAAGCCGTTCACACGAGAGTGGGCACCACCGCAGCCATAGCACTCGCAGCCC
>JAUVLG010000131.1 GCA_030595835.1 Candidatus Eiseniibacteriota bacterium
GGCCAGGCCGCACGATGGGGATGCGTACTTCGGTTGGAAGACCTCGCTCGACCACTGGAACGACGACGCGGTATGGGACATGGGTGTTGAGCCCCATCCCGGTCCGTGGAACGAGCTTCGGTATCCGATGGGCCACCCGCTGTGTCCGGAGTCGATCGATCTCGCGTTCGAGCTCGAGATGCACTACGGCACGGGCGTGGATGACAGCGAGGTTCCGCTGCGTTCGGATCTGGGTCAGAACGTGCCCAACCCCTTCAACCCGAAGACCAGCATCGCCTACGAGGTTCCGGCGAGCGGCTGCCACATCGCCATTGACATCCTCGATGTCAGCGGGCGCGTCGTGCGGCATCTGGTCGACGAGTTCCAGGAAGAGGGCAGGCGGGAGATCGTCTGGGACGGCTGCGACAACGACGGCAACGAGCTGTCTTCGGGCGTCTACTTTTACAAGCTGGTCACTCCCGAATCCGAGGCGACCAGGAAGATGCTGCTTCTTAAGTAGTGTCAGCGCGAGTATGAGGGGGATCTGGGCTTGGTCTCAGACCCAACGAGAAGCCCCCGGCGAAACAGCCGGGGGCTTCTGCGTGGGCGTGAAGCGTGACGGCGTGCGCGAGGTGCGAAAAATCTGCGCACCTGCGGAGTCGCGAGGGGACGGGACACGTTCGCGCAGTGCGATTCTGCGCGTCACGCCGGAGTGATTCGTTGATAACACCCGGGCGATGGCCTAATCTAGTAGGACTACGAAAGCACATCCGCAGGCAATCCGAACGAAAGGCCAACCGCAGCATGAAGAAGATTGCGATCATTGCCGCCGGTGTAGTTGTACTGGCGATCGTCCTCTGGCAGTTCGCCGGCAGGAGCGGGCCGGAGCAGCCCGGGCGATTCGAGTTCGTGGAGGTAGAGCGCGGGGACATCGAGAATATCATCTCAAGCTCCGGCACACTGAGCGCCGTCGGGACGGTGGAGGTGGGCACGCAGGTCTCCGGCACGATCGCCCGGATACTCGTGGACTACAACGAGACCGTGCGGGCGGGGCAGGTTCTCGCGGTGCTTGACACGACCATGCTCTCGGCCTCCGTGCGTGACGCTCGGGCCGGCGTCGTCAGGGCGCGTGCTCTTCACGACCAGGCCGTCCGCGACCACGAGCGCGAGCAAGAGCTCCACGACAACGACCTCATCAGCGATGCCCAGTTGTCCGACACTCAGACGGCGGTGGAGACGGCACGCGCCGGCGTGCTTTCCGCCGAGGCATCGCGCGACAGGTCGCGCGCCAACCTGAGGTACGCGGTCGTCCGCTCTCCCATCAACGGTACGGTCATCATGAGGAACATCGAGCCGGGGCAGACCGTCGCAGCCAGCTTCTCGACCCCGACGCTCTTCGTTATTGCCGACGACCTCGCTGAGATGGAGATCCGCGCTCTGGTCGACGAGAGCGACATCGGTGTGATACGGGAGGGGCAGAGCGTCCGCTTCACGGTCGAAGCGTACATGGACGAGGAGTTCACGGGTACGGTTCGACAGATATGGCTCCAGCCTCAGACCATCCAGAACGTCGTGATGTACACGGTCGTCGTGGAAGCCCGAAACGACCGTGGTTTGCTCTATCCCGGCATGACCGCCACGACCGATTTCCTGGTCGACGAGCGAGACGACGTGCTGATGGTTCCCAACGCGGCTCTCAGGCTGCGAGCGACCCCGGACATGTACGCGGAGATGCGTGAGTCGATGGAGGCGCGCATTGCCGAGCTGCCGGACTCTCTTCGCCAGGCCACGCAGGAGCGGATGGCGCGGCGCGGCGGCGGACCGGGTGGACAGCCGGGCGCGTCCGGCGGCAGACCGCCGGACGGTATGGGTGACATGGGCGGCATGGGTGGTATGGGCGGTGGGTCCTCCGATGACACCAGCGCGATGCTCTGGTACCTCGACGACGCGGGCAGGTTGAGCGCCACGCGCATAATCAAGGGTGTCTCTGACGGTCGCATGACCGAGGTCGTCAGGGGACGCGACGTGGAGGAGGGGCTCAAGGTCATCACGGCCGTCAACGAGCCCGAAGAGGACAACGGATCTTCGAATCCTCTCGCCACCAGTCCGTTCGGAAGAAGGCGAGGTTAGCGCGTCATGAAGCCCGTGATCGAGACCCGCGGGATCACCAAGGAGTATCGCGTGGGCGAGGTGATCGTCCGTGCGCTTCGCGGCGTGGACCTGACCGTTCAGGGAGGGGAGTTCGTCGCCATCATGGGGGCGTCCGGATCCGGCAAGTCGACACTCATGAACCTCGTCGGCTGTCTGGACGCCGCAACCTCCGGGGACTATCTTCTCGATGGCGCCGACGTCAGCCAGCTCACGCGAGATCAGTACGCGGAGATCCGCAACCACAGGATCGGCTTCGTGTTTCAGGGCTACAATCTGCTGTCTCGCACCTCCGCGGTCGACAACGTCGAGCTGCCGCTTTTCTACGACCACTCCGGTCGCATAAAGGACTCGCGCGGCAGCGCCATCCGGGCACTGGAGCGCGTAGGGCTGGGCGATCGCATCAACCACGAGCCAAACGAGCTGTCGGGTGGCGAGCAGCAGCGCGTCTCCATAGCCCGCGCGCTCGTCAACGAGCCGGCGATCATCCTTGCGGACGAGCCGACCGGCAACCTGGACAGCCGCACTTCGGTGGACGTGATGACGGTCTTCCAGGAGCTGAACGAGCAGGGCATCACGATTCTTCTCGTCACGCATGAGCCGGACATCGCGGAGTACACGAAGAGGATAGTGGTGCTGAGAGACGGACACATCATCAGTGACCGCGCCGTCGCCAGGAGGCGGGACGCCAGGTCGGACCTCGCGGCAATGCCCGCGCAAGACGATCTCTATGTCGAAGGCGCGTCCGGACGTGGAGGAAGTGGGGGCGAGTGAAGAGATTCCGGCGACTCCTCAGGGTGGCCATGAGGAGCATCTTCAAGAACAGGATGAGAAGTGTTCTGACGTCCCTTGGTGTGATCATCGGCGTGGGTTCCGTCATCGTCATGGTCGGACTCGGGGCCGGCGCCCAGGCCGACGTCGAGGCGCAGATTCAGTCACTCGGCGCGAACATGATCATGATCTCCCCGTCGTGGGGCAGGGTCCATGGCGTGAGCCAGGGAGCGGAGTCGCGGAACAGGCTCACGCTCGATGACGCGGAGGCGCTGCGGGAGAACACGACGCTCCTGGTCGGGCTCTCGGCCGTGGTCCGGTCGGGCGGGCAGGTCATCGGAGGAGTGGGTAACTGGAGCACCTCCATCGAGGGCGTGGACCCGGCGTATCCGGAAATCCGCAACTGGAAGCTGGCCTCCGGGGAGTTTTTCACTGAGAGAGACGTTCGGGCCAAGAGCAAGGTGGCCGTCCTCGGCCAGACGGTCGTGGACAATCTCTTCCCCGACAGTGATCCAATCGGTGAGAAGATCCGCATTCGGAACACGCCGTTCAAGGTGATAGGAGTCCTGGAGGCGCGGGGTCAGAGCCCGTTCGGGTCCGACTACGACGACGTGATACTCGCGCCCAGCAAGACCGTCCTCTATCGTCTCTCCGGCGGGCGCTACATCAGTCGCATTTACTCGAGCGTGGCCTCTCCCGAGGACACCGACGCGGCCATAGAGGAGATGACGGCCATCCTGCGTGCATCCCACAAGCTGGAACCTCAGGAAGAGGATGACTTCCGCATTCGCAACCAGGCAGAGCTGATGGAGACGGCCACGGAGACCCAGCGCGTGATGACCCTCTTCCTTGGCGGCGTGGCGGCCGTGTCGCTCCTGGTCGGCGGGATCGGGATCATGAACATCATGCTTGTTTCGGTGACGGAGCGGACGCGCGAGATCGGCATCCGGCTGGCGGTCGGCGCCAGGAGCGCCGATGTGCTGGCGCAGTTCCTCACCGAGTCCGTCGTGCTCAGTCTCTTCGGAGGCACCATCGGGGTGATACTGGCCTACAGCGTCGCCGCGTTCCTGAACAACGCCGTCGGCATGACGACCATCGTGCGGCCTGGCATAGTACTAATGGCGTTCGGTTTCTCGGGCGCGGTGGGTGTCTTCTTCGGCTTCTACCCGGCGAGGAAGGCCGCGAGGCTGAACCCGATAGATGCTCTGAGGTACGAGTAGGCTCGCGCGTCTGAACTCTGGACGGACGGCCGCGCGGGCACCCCCGCTCTTGAGAATCTGCTTCATGTGTGGTATAATGGAACCAATGGGCGCCGGACCGCGCATGCTCGTCCGGCGTCTAAGCATTATGACTACCGTCGCGCGGTTGTGCGGTGCGTGCTGCAATGGAGACTAGTGTCCGGCAGCCGCGCCGAATGCGTCGCCGCGGAAGCTGTACCTCGAACGGAGGAAGAATAGATGACACGCAGGCTGGTCTTGTTGGGGCTTCTGCTGGCTCTTCTTGTGTTCCCGTCTGTCCGCGCGAGTGCGGAGCTGGCAACCGTGGAAGAGGCGATGCTGGTCGCCGGCAACTGGGTGAGCTACATCGCCGCGAGCACCGGCGGTTGGGGTGGCGCGGCGCGCCCTGAGATCACAGGCCGAAGCGAGATCGTTGTCTCGGACACGCTCGTGGGCTGGTGTTTCCACCTGTCGCCGTCCGGGCACGTGGTCGTGCCGGTCCTGAAGGAACTGCCGCCCGTCAAATCCTACTCCGACATCTATGGGATGAACGTCGACGACGCCGACGGCTACGGGAAGCTGATGGCGGACGTTCTGGTCGAGCGGGCGAGGGTCCTTGTGTCTGCCTACGGCAGCATGGAAGCGACCGAGCCTGCTCGTGGCGGACCGCGCCTCGGTACTGCGCACCGTGCAGAGTGGGACCGCTTCGCGGTAGAGCCTGACGTGTTCCGGACAGAGATGGGCAGGGGTTGCCTCCAGCCCCTGACGGAAGTGGGGCCGCT
>JAUVLG010000229.1 GCA_030595835.1 Candidatus Eiseniibacteriota bacterium
TGCTGGCGGTCGGGCGTGTGTGAGATCGGCGACATCTCTGTTCTCCTGACCGAGGTCGGCGAGATCCAGCCCGAGACCATGGTGATGGTGAAATCGAAGATCAGCGGGAAGATCCAGAGCCTGCACGTCAAGGAGGGCCAGGACATCGTTGTTCCGGTCTCGGTGACGGGGGCCGCGCTCGGGATGTCGTTCGCCGTGGCGGTGGGCTTCCTCTTCGGCTTCTACCCGGCGCTCAAGGCGTCGAAGCTCGATCCCATAGAGGCGATGTCGAGATACGCCTGACGCGGGAACGCCCAAGAACCTGAGCGCCCGCGCTCATAACTGACCTTCTTCGAAAGGACACTACCTTGTTCGAGGCAATAGCGAAGGACTCCACGTCGAGCGCGTCCGTGCTCACGAGACTGGCGGCGAGAGAACTGGCGGAGATGGTCGAAGCCTCTGACGCCTCCAATCCGGGGGTATTCTGGGAGGAGCTCCGCCTCGCCTGTCACGAGCTTGTCAGGGCGAAGCGCGAGATGGCTTCCATCATCAGTCTCGTCAGCCAGGTGCTCAGCGTCGCCGAGAAATCCATTCTGTCGGGCGTCTCCCCGGACACGGCGAGGCGCATCGTCTACATGGAATGCAGCAAGATCTGGGAATCGGGCGAGACGCAGCTTGAGGAGCTCGGTCTCGAAGGGGCCGGACTGGTGCCCGCGGGCGGCGCGGTCGCGACGGTGAGCACGAGCGAGAGCGTCAGGGCCGTTCTGGCCGCCGCGGTCAGAAACGGCGTCGAGTGCAACGTGGTGATCTCGGAGTCGCGCCCCTCCAGCGAAGGGATCGAGTTCGGGACCAGTCTCCCCGCGTGGGGCATACCCGTCACACTGGTGGTCGACGCGGCGCTCCCAAGATTGGTGGAGCAGTGCCAGCTGGTGCTGGTCGGAGCCGACGCGGTCTCGGAGAACGACTTCGTCAACAAGGTTGGAACCTACCCGCTCGTGCTGGCGGCGAAGGAGGCCGGAGTTCCCGTGTACGTGGCGGCGCTGCTCGACAAGTTCATTGCCGAAGGCGCCAGGGGCCGCCCGGACCGCGTCTGGGACCCGAACGAGATCCTGGCCTCTCCCCCCCCGGGTGTGACGGTCGAGAACCGCTACTTCGAGCGCGTCCCACTGTCCCTCATCGAGGGGATCATCACGGAGGAAGGCATCCTCAACGCAGAGGAAGTCGCGGCCAAGATCTCGATGAGACCGGTGGCCCCGGCGCTTCTGGAGATCCTGTTTCCGAGGGCGGTCAACACATCCTCGTAGGCCTGCCGCACGCCCCGTTTTGGGCCCCCGATTCGTATGGACAGCCCCACACCGCGGCAGGTACAATTACTCTTCTGGGTTCCGTGCGGACCCGATGGGCTTTCCCCCGACGGCGTGCGTGCCTCGAGTTCGCGCCGCGGGGGCGACGGACGCAACAGCTCGGGGCGATTTCTCACGCAACACGGAAAGAAGAGTGACGCCGATGGGAACCAACAGAGTGACAGTAGCGCCGGACAAAGTGCAC
>JAUVLG010000061.1 GCA_030595835.1 Candidatus Eiseniibacteriota bacterium
TGTCGGGGAGTGGTACACGGGAATCACCGTAGCGTCGACGGAGTGTGTCGCAACGGAATTCCCGGTCATGGTCGGACGCCTCTCATTCGTCTACCAGGGCATCCCGGGCTATGTCGCCATCGTCGACCACCCGGATTACCCCCGGTGGGTCGTCGACTGCGAGGATCCTGGAGAGGTGTTCCCGTACTGCGTGGCCTGGAACGGCGGCGTCGGAGTGCCGGGTGTCGACGGGGACTGTGGCGTCAACCCGGTCAAGGATGTTACCTGGGGCACGATTAAGTCGCTCTACAGGTAGACAGAGGCGGCGGGAGTCGCTCCCTGTCTCGGGGCGAGTAGATCGCTCCATGCAAAGGAGGCAGACCGATGAAACATCTGTTTGTTGCTGGTGTAGTTCTCGCTGTCGCCCTGACAGGTCTCGCGGCCGCCAACCCCGGCCCCGGCCCCCCCTACGCCTACGTCAGCTTCGATCAGACCGGCAGTGGCGCCCTGGTGCATGAGTATTCAATGATGCAGTACGTCAGCTTCAACGCCTACTTCTGCTTCAGCGAGACGGAGGCGGGTCTCACGGTCGTGTCGTTCATGATCAACAACCCGCAGGCCGAGTACCCTGGTGTTTTCGCGGCTCAGAGCTTCACAAACCTATTGGACATCATCGTCGGCAACCCCTACACGGGCATGTCGCTGGCGTCGACTACCTGCCGGGATGAAGCGGTAGTGGTCGTTGGCTACCTGAACCTGTTCCCGATCGCGCTGGTCGACTGCTGGGTGCACATCCTCGAGGACCCCGACTTCCCTGGCTGGGTTGTCGACTGCACTCAGCCGAACGGTGAGGTCTCCTTCTACGGCTTGCTGGCGGACGGCCATATCGTCGGAGGCTCCCCCGTCGAGGATATCTCTTGGGGCAGCATCAAGACTCTGTACAGATAGGTATCGAAGCGGGCCGGCGGTGACTGGTCGGCCCATGCAGGGCGGCTCCACTGAGCGAGTGGGGCACGCAGCAGAAACAGAAGCGGCCACCTCGTCCGTCAGGACCGGGTGGCCGCTTCGATGTTCTGTGCGATCGCGACGAGCCTATCTGAGAAGCACGACCTTCCTGTGCGCGCTCTTCCCCGCGGCCTTCAGTCTGACCAGGTAGACCCCCGGAGCTACGCGCTCGCCCTCGTTGGACCGACCGTCCCAGACGACGGTTCCTCCACCCTCTCCTGCCGCGAGCCTCCTCACCAGACGCCCGGCGGGGGTGTAGATCCCCAGCTCGGCACTGGCGCCCGTGGGAACCTCGAACTCGAGTGATGCCGAGGTGCGGAACGGGTTCGGGGCAGCATGTGCGAGCCACAGATTGTCCACTCGGAAGTCTGCCAGTACCTCGACTGGACCGGTCAGCACCTCGCCGCCGTCATCACTGACCGCGCCCACCATGTACGAGTAGCGCACGCCGTCGACGGCGCTCGCATCGGAGTAGGAGCATCCCTGGACGAGTTCGCCGTTCAGCCTGACGAATCCGCTTCCTCTTTCCTCCCCCGCTACGCCGAGACCCGCGCGCTCCGCGAGCGCCTCACGCACGCTGAATGTGCCCCGCTCCGTCAGCCGCCGTCGGAGCGCCGCGGACGTTTCAACGTCCTCCACGACCATCCGGTAGACGTTGAATCCCGCCAGTCCTGCCTCCTCGTTGAAGACCCACGACACGACCACGGCCTCCCCGTCTATCCCACACGAGAGTTCGACAACGGGAGCCACACCGGTGGCGTCGCCGTCGGCGTCCAGGCAGTAGACCTTCCCTCCGACGCCGCCATAGTACTGCGTGCCGACGAGCGCCTCGCCCACCTGGTCGAAGTTAAGATCACCAATCGAGCGCACCGAGTAGACGCGATTGCCCACGGTGTAATCCCAGAGGATGTCGCCCGTACGACCACTGATGCAGTAGGCCTTGAGGTCGAAGGACCCCGCTATCACATCGGCGTAACCATCGTAGTCCACGTCCCCCATCGGCCAGATGGTCCAGACGTCACCACCGTTCGTCGTCCCGGTGGGGACGTTCCAGAGCTCCGCGCCAGTCCTGCCGTTAAGGGCTATGATCGCATTGTCCCACGAGCCCACCAGCACGTCCGCGGGGCCGTCGTCGTTCAGGTCTTTGATGGGTATGACACGCATCACGTATTGGTAGCTCCCGACGGGGTACGACCATATCTCAGAGCCGTCGGCGCCGCTCACACAGTAGACGGTGCCGCTCGCGTCCCACGTCCCAACCAGCGCGTCCGGGACGCCGTCATCGTTGACGTCGTCCGTACCCGCGACCGAGAAGGTCGAGGCCCCGACGTAGAAGCGCCAGATATAGGAGGGATACCCGATGCTGCCGCCATCCACACAGTAGGTGTAGTCGGCGTAGGAATCCCCCGTGCCGATCAGGACGTCGTCCGTTCCGTTTCCGTTGACGTCCGCGATACGCGCGACCTGGTAGACGGCATCCGGTGCGGCGAACGTCCAGCGGAGCGCACCAGTCGCACCGTCCACGCAGTAAGCGTTGTTGTTGTCGCTGCCGCAACCGAAGATGACCTCGGGAACACCGTCGCCAGTCACGTCGTCGATCCAGTCGATGCTGTAGACCCATCCCGACGGCGGGTCATCGGCGTAGGTGTCGAAGTCCCAGAAGATCCTCCCGCCGTCATCCGCGAGCAGCGCGTACGCGGTGCGCCCGCCCCACGAGGTTCCGAGCAGCGCCTCATGCATCCCGTCGCTGTTCAGGTCAGGCACGGACGTAAGGCACATATCTCCGTACCCGCAGCCTCCACTCACGCCGCCGGGAGGCGAGAATCCCCAGAGGACCTGGCCGTCTGCGCCCCTGAGCAGCTTGAGGTGACCGGCGGGGTCGCCCGTGTAGTCGATCTCCACAAGCACGTCCTGGCTGGCGGGCACGAAGCCCTCCTGATCCTCAATTGCACTCACACAGCGCACGTGATGCCCGTAGGACGGCGTCTCCCAGAGGAGTTCCACCGGCACGTCCGCCCACGCAAGAACCGGAGCGGTGAGGAGTGTCAGAGTGAGTGCGAAAACGCGTGCCTTGCACATGGGGGCCTCCTGTCTGCTGGAGGAAACGAGCGCGGCTCGACCGGGAAGTACTGGCGGCACGGAGAGACGAGCAGCCGGGGGAAGGACGACCGCGACAGCATGTTCCAAGGATACCACCAGTCGTCGCGATTATCAAGGCGCCGGCCCGCTCCCCAAAAGGGCAGCGGGCCGACATCTCTGAATCGTAGTGTTCGTACGTGTAACCCGCGTCCAAAACTTACCGCACGAGCGTCAGAGACTTGATCTCCACCTCATCTTCGACGACCAGGCGGGCGAAGTACGTGCCCGAGGCGACGGCATGGTTAGCGTCGTCCGTGCCGTTCCAACGCACCCTGTTGGCGCCGGCCGGTCTCGGACCGGAGGCCAGCGTGCGGACCAGACGACCCGCGACGTCATAGATCTTCAGATCGACGTGGCTGTCGCTCGGCAAGTTGAAGTGCAGGCTGGTCATCGGATTGAACGGGTTCGGTACGGCGCCGAAGAAGACCACGCCCCTCGCCTGCTCATCACCGATTCCGGTCATGGGACCAACCGTCAGGGTAACCGGGACAACGACCACCGGATTGTCCGGATCGTTGGTAGTGAAGGACACATTGGCGTAGTAGACGCCTTCCGCCAGATTGGTGGCATCCATGGTCACGTCGAGCGGTGCGTCCCCCTGCGGCTCGATGGTGCCGGCCGATGGAGCAACGCTGAGCCAGACCAGACTCCCCTCGACGGCGAACCGAATTGCCAGACCGTCGTGCAGATAGCCACCGGCGTCGTGGATCACCTGCAGGCCGTCGGTACCAGCGGCGTTCTCTATCCCGACGGTGCATCCAGTGTCGAGAGCCATCGTCTGATACTGGTAGACGATGGAGCCGTCGGCGTTCAGGATCGCCTGGAAGGTCTCCGGCGGGCCGTCGGGGAAGTGCACCACGCCGTCCCACTGAACAATGAACCTGCTATTCCCGGTGTCGGCGAAGTAGTAGATGGTACCACCGAAGTTGGGGTTGAGATCGTCCCAGAACGGCGCCAGCATGTTGTTTGGCTCCAGAGCATTCGGGATCGACTGGTTGGTGTGGGTCCCGGACGCCGACGTGAACGACAACCATCCCGGGGGGCCAACATTGATCGTGCTGAAGATCTCCCCGTAGTAGGAGAAGCCAAAGCCCAGCGGGAACGGACCGAGGTTGGTGAGTTCGACCACATCGCCGACACCGGAGATATCATACCAGTCGTAGACGGGACCACCCGTCGCGTCACTGTCGACCCAGCTGTAGCCGAACGCGTCGGGCCCGCCGAAGCCGGCGGACGCTCCGTCCGTGTACTGGATGCCGAGGGAGTACTCGAGATCGGCCTCGCCCACGTTGCCCAACGTGAGAACACGCTGCCCGATGTCACCCTGAGCAACCGTCTCCTCTATGAAAGCCGGGTCGACGGTCACGCTCGGATACGCGGGTTCGCCCAAGGTCGGGAACTCGATGAAGTCGACCCAGCCCGCATCGTCCCCGTTGCTGACTGACCCGTCCTTGGTGTAGGACCACTTGAACGTGCGTGAGCCGCTGGCGACCGGATACGTGAACTGCGTCCACGCTACCGTGCCGGCCCAGCTCGCGATCTCGGCCCCGTCAACATAGAAGCGCAGGTAGTCGTAACTGCCCTCCGAGGAGACCTTGTACCAGAAGGAGATGTCGCTCGACGCTGTGACCTCAACGGTGACCTCGAGATCGGAGCGCTGGTTGTCACCCACGTCGCCGGAACGGGCGCCGTAGGATCCCTCATACGGGTTCACGCTGTCGATGACCCAATCGGCGTCGCCGCCCATGACCCATGGATAGGCCATGAAGCCGGCCGTCTCGAAGCCCTCGGCGAGCAGCTCCGGCAGAGTGAAGTCCAGAGTCATGCTGCCCTGGAAATCGACCGTCTGCTGATGCGCGCCGAAACCGGCCGCGCGCGCCACGACATCGTAGATCGCGCCGGCGGGGATGTTCATCGTATAGAAGCCGGAGCCGTTGCTGTACGCGGGCGCTAGCGGCGTGTCGAGCACCTGCACGCTGGCGCCGGAGACAAGCGCGCCCTCGTAGTCGTAGACCAGCCCCGACAGCGTTGCCGTCGGCAGCGCGGTCATCGCAACTGACCCGTCGACCGTCTCGTTCTCGATGACATCGACGACCAGGGTCTCGTCACCATAGGCGAAAAGGCTGAACGTAAGGGTCCACGCTCCCACCGGAAGCATGAGTTGGAAGTTCCCGTCGACGTCCGTGATTCTGCTGGTCGGCCGATCGATCACGCCGACCTGCACACCGGCGAGCGGCAGACCAGTGCCCGCGTCGGTGACCGTCCCGCTGACGGTGCCAAGACCGCCCATGACACCCAGGACCGCCTCATAGGCGTCGATGAAGCCGTGACCGTAGGTGTTGTCCTCGCCAGTGGTCCCCTTGTCGATGGCGGTGTCCATCAGGATCTGCTTGATGGTCTCATGGTCGAGGTCCGGATTCGCCGCGCACATCAGCGCGACTACGCCGGCCACGTGGGGACCGGCCATCGACGTGCCGTCCAGGTACCGGTAGCCGCCACCTGGTTCGGCGCTGTAGATGTTGGAGCCCGGCGCGCAGATCTCCGGCTTCATGGCGTACGGGCCGCCGCAGTTGCTCGGCCCGCGGCTGGAGAAGTCGCTGATGACGTAGGGTGTGTAGTTTTGGGTTGAACCGACGCTGAAGGCGTTGTAGGGGCTCTCGGCACGGTCTCCCGGCGAACGGAGCGATGCTGCGTCCGGCCCTTCGTTGCCGGCGGACCAGGTCAACACGACGCCTGCGGCCTCGCAGTTGTCCATGGCGGTCCACCAATAGCTGAAGCAATCGGGGTAGCCGAGCCCCTCGCAGGTGCCCCAGCTGTTCTGAACCACGCATGGCACATCGTCGGTTGTCAGAGGATCGCCGTCAGGGTCGGCGAAGAACTCCAGTGCCTGGATCACATCGTTGTCGAACTCGGTGCTCACACCCTGGTTGATCGTGTTCGTGGCGATCCAGAGCGCGCCCGGCGCGACGCCGATCGTGTCGTCCGGAGCCAGGCCGGTGATGGTGCCCATGACGTGGGTCCCGTGTCCAACGTAGTGATTGTCGACCGGGAAGCTGGGGTTGCCCTGACCGGAGTTGTCGAGCCAGCACTCGCTCGGGTCGGCGATGAGCCCTCTCCAACGAGCGGCCAGCGCCGGGTGATTCCCGTCCACACCCGTGTCCATGTTGGCGACGATGACGCCCGTTCCGTCAATGCCAAGCTCGTTCCACACGCGGCGAGCGTTGACGGCCACGACGCCGGGCGTTATGCCGATGCCTCGGTGGCCATCCGGAGGGGTGGCCTTCTCACTCTTGAGCGGCTCGATGAGCTCGACCTTGAGATCAGGCTCGATCGCCAGCACGTCGTCGCGCAATGCCAGCTCCCGGATGGCGTCGACGGTGCCGACGACCACGACCGAGTTGATCAGCCAGTGGGCAGTGAAGCCGCGAATCTCGCCGTCGCTCTGACGGACCGAAAGATGATCGGTCAGTGCGCCCTGCGAACGCTGAGCTGCATCCTGGAGCGCTCCGAGCACGGCCTGGTGGCGATGCTGCCGGGTCGCCCGGCTGTCGTGAAGCTGCCGGTTCATGGTGCTGACGTCGGCCTGATCGCGCAGGACGACGAGGACTTTCACCTCATCATTCCCGTCCAGCGCCTGCATCTGGAATTCCAGGGCGGGGGTAACGACCCCGGCCCACGCCGTGCAAGCGAACAGAAGAACAACAATCAGGAGGACCGCTGAGCGAGCCTTCTTCATGAGCGACTTCCCTTCCCGACGTTCGTGACGCCGTCGAATGTGTCCCCGACCTCGGGGTGCAGCCCCAACCTCGCGGGCTGGGACCAGACACACGACCGCCGGACTTCAGGACCGGCGGCCCTCACTTGCGACCAGGCGGGGCGTCTCAGTCACGGACAGCCCCAAGCCCGACGCTGGTAAATTCCTTGCCGTACTACGCGATTTCTGCCGAAAAATCAAGTGCTGAGACACCCCGCTGGCATGTCAGTTTGTGTGTTGGGAGAACTCGGAGGCGGCGGAGCCACGCCACAGGAGACCGGCCCCATGTACGGCGAGAGGGAAGTGGGGCTACGGTGGGAGCCGTTTCCCCTTCTCCCCTCTGGTCCTGGATGGAAGCCCTCGTCGGGGCGGCCTCCCGGCCCCTTGCGGGACCACTCGAGGACGTCAACCGCAGATGCCAACTCAACCCGATGGCTCAAACGAGCAACGGATGTTCACACAGATACAACAAGATTACCTTATTTGTCAATGGGATTGTCCGGCATCCGTTCACATATCGGTCGGGTCGCCGGGCACGGTCGTCAGTCGGACTGTCGAGAGGTGACGATCACGTAGTCCGTGTAGAAGATGTGCATCGTGCCTTGGCGGCGGACGAACGCCAGGCGGATGTCGATCTCGCCCGTGTGTCTGCGCAGAAGCCGGAAGCCCTCGGGCACCAGTTCGAAGGCCTTATCGAGAGTGATTCTCTCAACAGGAAAGGGCGGGTCGGCAACCTCTCCGGTAATCCGGACCAGCCCCAGACTTCCGACCTCGACCCACACCGTGCCGTCGAAGTGCTCGATGTCACGCTCGATGGCGGTGACGGACAACTTGTAGCACCGACGTCCCTCCATGTCCTCGACGCCCGCAAGAAGAACATCGTACTCGCCTGACGGAAGCTCGGGACCGACGAGGCTCCGGAGCTCATATTCCCCCACGGGATGACCAAGGTCCGAGGAATGCTCCTCGCGCCGCATCCCTTCCCTGCGGCTGTAGGAGAGCAACGCCTGGGCCTGCTTCTCCCCACCTCCCTTCGCGGGTTCGAGCATCTCCTGCTCCACGCGCAGCGTCTCTATGGCCGCCATCGCATCCTGGATGTTCGCGTTGTAACCCGCGAGCACCTCCTTGAGGCAGAGCGACGCGTCTGCGGAATCGGGGCGCGCGGGTTCCGCTGCCTGCCCTACGGAAGGGGCCACGGTCGCACCGAGAAGAAGTGCCGCCGCGATACTCAACGCGGACACCGGGCTCGAGGCCTTGCGGATCATCGTGTGCCGGAAGAATTGCATATACGGACTCTATCCGCGTCACACCTGTTGTGTCAACGCCCGCCGCACGTCGGCAGCAGCGCGCCCTTGACGGTCTCGCTCGGTCGCGTGCATACTCACCCGACGGGTTCATCGATCGGATCTCGCGGGGTCGCGCGTCATGTCTTCCCCGAACCCACGCCACGCCCACACGAATGCGACGCAGGCAGTGCGGGCACGGACCCTCCACGGAGACACACACTCATGACCAATCCAGGGCGCCACCGGACGGCAAGTGCAGCAACCGGTCTTCTTCTGTTGGCCTCCGTTCTCAATGCGGGCACGGTCATCGACCTGGCATCCGAGAACGTCCCTGCTGTTCACGGCACGTTCGAAGAGGAGCAGTTCGGCTACTGCCTGGCCGCCGGGGACTTCGACGCCGACGGAGACA
The DNA here is from genome assembly GCA_030595835.1 of Candidatus Eiseniibacteriota bacterium. Classification (GTDB taxonomy): domain Bacteria; phylum Joyebacterota; class Joyebacteria; order Joyebacterales; family Joyebacteraceae; genus JALGZG01. The sequence continues at coordinate 8,573 of JAUVLG010000061.1, forward strand.
TCGATATCGTCGTCGGCGCCCCGGGCCTGACCGACAGCGTCGCCGGCGCGCATGTGGGAGGCGTCTACGTGTTTCGCCTCTCCGCTCTCGACACGCTGTCTGCCGATGTGCCTGCCGCAACCCTCGCCCAGTGGACGATCGCCGGGAGCGGATACCGCGGCAGATTCGGGTCGGCAGTGGCCGTCGCCGATCTCGATGGTGACGGTTTCGATGACTTGGCCGTGGGTGCACCCGGCGCGGGACCCGACGGCGCCATTGCGCGCGGCGAGGTGTCCGTCTACTTCGGCGGGCCGGGAGGCTCCTTGAGCCTCGGGCCGGGTGCCGCTCCCGAGATCGTTCTTGAGGGCACGTGCCCCGGTGCAAGATTAGGATGGTCAATGCTGGCCGGCGACCTCGACGATGACGGTGCCGCCGAACTCCTGTTGTCGGAACCGCAAGGCGGCGGGACGGCGGGGGCGCGACCCGGCGCGATCCATGTCGTGAGCGGCGCCGCGCTGCGCTCCGTCTCCGGGGCGGCGGTCGTCGCAGACGTGGCGATGTCGAGCATCGTGGGCGAGAGCGCGGGCGACGCACTGTCAGGAATGGCCGTGACGGACACGGACGGGGACGGCAGCCTTGACCTCGTCCTGGGCGCCTACCACGCGGACGGACCCGGCACGAAACTCCCGGATGTGGGGAAGCTTTACATCGTCACGGTGCGCGAGGTGCTGGAACAACGGTCCCTGTCTCTCCCGACGGTCGGAGCTCGCACTGTCCTGGGGCTCACGGAACGCGGGTTCCTCGGCCGGTCGCTGGCGGCCGGGGACGTCGACTCCGATGGGATCGGAGACCTTCTCGTCTCCGCCTATGCTTCGAAGGCACAGGGAAAGAAACTGGAGGCGACGGGAGAGGCGTTCTTACTCTTCGGTGACTCTGAGAACGCGGGCGAGACAGGTGCCGACGCGCGCACGCTCGACGATCCCACCGTGTCTCGATTCCGCGGCGGGTCCAAATCGGATCTCTTCGGATTCACCGTGCTTCTGGTGGACCTGAACGGCGACCGCTCCGACGATATCGTCATGGCGTCACAGCACGCCGATGGGCCCGACGGCGAGCAAACTGCCTGTGGTGAGATCTACGTTTACTGGGGAAGCCTGAGGTCGGTTGTGGCAGCCAAGGTCGGGAGCTCGGAACTCGCGGACGTCACGATCGTGGGGCAGTTCGCGAAGGACTCCATCGGCACGGCGCTTCTGGCCGTCGAGACGTCCGAGGACAGACGGCCAGGACTCCTCATTGGCGCGTCCGATGCATCCGGCACGGAGGACGATGGTGCAATCACCCCGCGGCGCGGGAAGCTGATACTGGTTCCGGGAGAGCTTCTGTTCTGAGGGGGGCTACTTCGTCAGGATCTCGACCGTGTCACCTGAGCTCAGGACGTGATCGAGCCCGACTTCCTGGCCGTCGAAGTTCGAAGACGGTCCCCACACTCGTGCACGTCGGGCCCTCTTCGTGAGGTCTTTGTGGATCAGCGCGGTCAGGTCCAGCACACTGGCGCCTGCGGGAACCGCGTAGGCGAGCGGTTCCTTCCTTGAGACCGGATCACGCGCGTTCACAACGATCCTGCCGATGAGCCCACAGAGCGCCTCGGCAACCGCACGCTCCTCACCTTCCCTGAACGGGAAACCGAACACGGGCTCCCCTGCACTCAGAGCGCGCAGCCCCTCCATCTCCGGCGCCGCGGCGTCGGCGTGTGTCCCGATGAGCATGGCGGGCCTGTCCGCACCCATTCCTTCGAGCTGACCCCGTAGCGTGTCCAGCTGAAGCTCCAGGTCCCCTTCGAGGTTCGCGACGATGCAGAGGAGCGTCGCGTTCAGGCAGGCTTCCTTCAACCCGGCCGCGTAGTGCACCTCCTCGAGCGCGCCCTCCGGGAACGGGGGAAGATCGACGATCTCGAACTCGAAGCCGCCGAAGCTGAACATGCCGACGTTGGGAGTGAGCGTCGTGTAGGGGTAGTCAGCGATCTCCGCGTGCGCACCGGTGAGCGCGGCCAGCACGGACGTCTTCCCCACGTTGGGAAGGCCAACGAGAGCCACCTCCGCGAGCCCTCGCTTTCTGACGGAGAACGGATCCTCAGAGACCGAGTGCGAGGCGAGCACGCGGCCGACCCTCCTGAGTTCCGCCACCCTGCGCTCGAGCTTCTTCCGGAGTTCCTGATAGGGCCCTTTGTACTCGGGCCAAGCCGAGAGGTAGTCCTCGAGAAGACGCAGCTCGTCCCGGGGAGACTTCCCCTTGGACTCGTGCTTGATCTTGACCCAGAGATCCTTGTGGGATATCGGCATGCGCTTCTCTCCGGGAGGACCGGGACGGCTCCGGACGCGGCCTGCTCATCTACGGCGCCGCACTCATCCATGGCGCCCCGCCTTCTACCGCGCCACGCTCTTCACCTTCTTGTCCGCGTTGAAGACCGTCCAGTAGCAGCCCTCGGCGTTCACTATCTCTTCTTCGCCGAATCCCTCGCGCTTCATGACGCGAGCGACGAACGCGTCCGCGTCGCGCTCCTGATTGCGCTTGTCCGCCTTCGCAAGATAGTAGTGACCCCACTCGTGAGCCGCGAGGTACCACGCCGCCAGCACACACGTCTCGGGATCACGCTCGAGCAGGTGATAGAGATTGTGGATGAACCCGAAGTCGTAGACCGGGACAACGGCCTTGTAGCTGTCGTCCGTCAGCGTCACCTGACCGCCCGTCGTGTCCCAGTGACGAAGCCTGAGAGACCTCGACGAGTATCCGCTGCCGATGCGCAGCGCTTTGTAGACCAGAGAGCCTATCTGGCTGTGCACCGTCGCCATGTAGCGGAAGCCGGATCGGACCTTCCGTGCCCACTCGACTTCGCTCTTGAGCTTGATGCTCATCTCCGAACCCCTCCTGCTCGATATGATAGCACACGGGGACCTCTGGAGGGACCTCCTGCGCCCGCATGGTACGAGAAAGGGGGCGGCACGTCTGTGCCGCCCCCTCGAAGTTCAGTGCTCGGTTGCGCTTACTTCAGCACGATGAGCTTGCCGCTGGCAGTGAGACCGTCGATGTTGAGCTTCGAGAAGTAGACGCCCGTCGCAACTCGCCTACCAGCGTTGTCGAGCCCGTCCCACACGGCCACGCCCGCGCCACCGACCATGCGCTCACGGATGAGGCTGCGCACCTCGCGACCGTTGACGTCGTAGACAACGATGTCAACGAGACCGCCTCCGGTCGGCACCGAGTACGCGATCGAGGTCGTCTCCGCGAACGGATTCGGGCTGGCCGCCTTCAGGCCGAACGCGAAAGAACCGTCCTCAACGCCGGTGTCCACTGTTTCGGCGTTATAGGAGTAGTTCATGTTGTCCGTGCCATCATCCGTGTTGGCGACGACGAGACCAACGAGCTGCATGTTGTCCCAGCCCTCGACCGTCAGATCGCCATTGCCCCACGCATTGAGCGGGATCTCGCCGTACTCTCCGTAGACGCCACCGGATGTCCGTCGGTTCAGATAGGCCGCGTTCCCGGTGCTGAGAAGCGCCGGGCCATCGTACGTGACCAGAAGCCCGTTGTAGGCGGAGCCCGGGTTGTTGAACGTGATGTAGTTGCAGCCGTAGCTATCCGGCTCCCAGCCGGGAGTCGGCCCGCCGATCACGATCGGGTACGAGTTGTGCCCGCGCATGACGCTGGCGGTGTACCAATAGCCACCTTCCTCGAAGTGGTTGCCGTCGTCGCGCGAGCCGGTGAACCAGCACCAGACGGCGAAGTCGAAGTACGACTCTTCCATGCTGGACCCGTAGGTCCCAAGTACGATGTTGATCATCGGCAGCGGGTGACTGGAATTCTCTATCTGCCACCAGTTGTCGACGATGATATCGTTGCCGAAGTTCTCGGCCAAGTAGAAGTTCCAGACGCATGAGCCGTACCACCGGAGGTTACCGTCGTGGTAGTCCATGGAACGGTAGAGCGAGTTCAGGAAGGGTGAGAGATAGCCGCGGTAGTCGTTGACGTAGTCGTAGATGTGGTCCTCCATCCACATGGACGTGCACTCCTTGTACCACGTCTCCGCGTTGATGTTGTGCGCGGCCTGGCAGCTGTGGCTAAACTCGTGCGCAATGGTGATCTTCATGCAGTCGGTGGGCGAATGCGAGAACCCGACCCAGTCATTCTCGATCACAACGTAGCTCGTCGCGGCGTTCGCGGGATACCCGCCAGGGCCGTCGTTGTAGTAGTAGCTGCCCGCGCAGTATCCGTAGAGACCGCTCAGGTTCTGCACGTAGATGTCGTAGAGGTCGTTGCCACCACCGCCGTCCGGGTCGCCGCCGTCGGGAGGAGGAGCGCGGAACCCCAGATTGGTGACCTCTTCGGTCCAGATGATCTCGGACTCGACCATCATGGCATCTCTGTAGGTCGTGGTCGGCCACCCGTAGATCTTGTGCGTGCCGCTCGTGTCGTAGTGGATGCGGAAGTGAGTGGTCTCCACGTAGGTCATGGTGCTGGGTCTGGCCCTCAGACCTCTGATCTCCTCGGCGACCGCCTCGGGAAGATCCGGCAGCGCGAGGCGGATCTCGTCGTCCATCGGAGTACCGCACTTGTCGGTCTGCCCACCGGCCAAGTCCTCGCGGACCTTCCAGGGCGTGTAGAGCGCATAGGCCTTCTGCAAGATCATCTCGGCGTGATCGATGTCACCCCGGTTGAACGCATCCTCAATCACCGCGGCGGTCGTCATCTCCGCGGTCTCGAGCTTGGCAAAGCCCGGGACTGCGAGAAGCGCCACGGCGACCACGGACAACAACAGGGCCACGGCCAGCTTACGCATGGTCAAGCCTCCTCGTTGGTGGTGTGCCTCCTCCAATATGCTCCCCGTCAACTGTGCATTGTAACACAACTTAAGGCCAAGGTCAAGGAATGCGGCAGGAGGCCCCAGGCAGGAGGCCCCGGCGCACGCGCATCGAGCGCTCCAGGAGGACCCGCGTCACCGGCAGCACGAATGCCCTGCTGCGCCGGCAAGGCTCAAGCCATGGGGCCGGTCGAATCACCGAAACCGGTCGCGCGGCGGTCGCCTTGACCCTTGCCGAAGGCGGGGCTATAGTGGGTTACATGAGTCGACTCCCAAGCAGGCGAGGCTTCCTCCCCTTCTTGAAGCACGCGAGCATACCACTCTTCTCGGTTCTCGGGATCAGAGTTGTCGCACACTACAGCTGGTTCGCCATCGCCGCCCTGATCGTGTGGGTTCTCACGGTCGGGTGGTTCCCGAGAGTCCTCCCCGGCCGACCGCTCGCGCACTACGTCACACTGGGGATCATCACGGCCTTTTTCTTCTTCGCCTCCGTGCTCGTCCACGAACTCATGCACAGCGTGGTTGCAGTCAAGAGCGGGATCCCCGTGAAGAGGATCACGCTCTTCCTGTTTGGGGGAGTCGCCGAGATCCTCAGCGAGCCGCCGGACCCGAGGACCGAACTCAGGGTGGCCCTGGCCGGACCTGCCGCCAGTGCGGTAATCGCAGCCGGGTGCTGGACCGCGGTGGTCTTGATGGGCGGCGAAGCGGCTCGCCCGGGCCTCCGGCTTGCGATCGGATACCTTGCAGTGGCCAACACCGTGCTTCTGGGATTCAACCTGCTTCCGGGCCTGCCGCTGGACGGTGGAAGAGTCCTGCGCGCGATCATCTGGCAGACGACCGGGAACCTCCGGCGTGCGACTCGTATCGCCAGCACAGCGGGGCAGGCCCTCGCGGGCCTCATCGTGCTAGTGGGCATTACGATCGCCTTCAGGGGAGGCGACATCTTGACGGGGCTCTGGATAATCATGATCGCCCTGTTTCTCCGCCAGGCGGCCGGTGCGAGCTACCGTCAGCTCCTGGTGAGGGAAGCACTCAAGGGAATCCGCCTGGCGAGCGTCATGACCCCGAACGCGGTGACGGTTCCACCGGACATCACGATCTCAGAACTCATCGACGGCTACCTGCTCCGTTACCACTTCACCAGCTACCCGGTGGTCTCAGAGGGCCGGCCGATAGGCCTGATCAC
>JAUVLG010000254.1 GCA_030595835.1 Candidatus Eiseniibacteriota bacterium
TTGGCGGCGTGTACACGGTAGAGGGTGATCTTGAGGTCGACCACTACGACGTCTACATCCTCAAGTTCGGCTACATCACGCTCCTTGAGGATGTATTCGTAATGTACGGTGTGAACGACGTCGACTTCTACATGGAGTTCGCACCTTCGGGCGTTGTGTCCGGCACGGTGACGGAGTTGGGCACAGGGACGCCTCTGGATGCGACGGTAAAGTTCTACCGTTCGGACACGATGGAGCTCTACGCGGAGACGACGACGGATCCGGTGACGGGCGACTACTCGCAGTCCCTTCCTTACTTCAACTACACGATGAACGTCCGTGCCTACCATCACATCCCTGCGACTCTTGGGATCACGGTAGACGGTCCTGCGGCAACGTTCGACTTCCAGCTCGATGAGACGCTGGCGAACATCCTGCTTATCAATGACGAAGACGCGAAGCGTGAGCTTGTGAAGTACGACAAGTCCGGTTCAGTCATCGACATCGATACAGGTGGAGACAAGGTCAGATCGGCGTCGGAGATCGAGACGGACCTCATCGATCTCGGGTACGACGTGACTGTCGAGACATCGGCGGCGAGTGATCCTCTGACCTGGATGGGTTACGACTTCATCATCTCGTCGAGCGGAGACGATACGTCTCCGGTCGAAGACTCGGGTTATCGCACAGATCTCGAGGCGTACGTTGCAGGTGGGGGCAAGCTCCTGATCGAGGGCGGCGAGCTGGCATACGACGCGGTGAGCTACCCCGGGTACCCCACGTTTGCTCTGAACGTTCTCCACGCGAACGACTGGGAGCATGACTCAAGCGGAACGAGCATCACCGTGTACGATGCATCGCATCCGGTGACTACGTTCCCGAACACGCTGGGTTCGATCAACGTGAGCTATGTGGGCTACGGAGATCAGGACTCGTACATTCCTGAGCCTGACGCCGACGTTGTGATGGGCTGGTCCGATTACTCGACGCTGGCGAGTGTTCTGGTGTACGACGACACGCCGGATCCTTCGAGCGGGCAGATAGTGTTCTACTCGTTCAACTACGTGGCAGCCGAAGCGGTGGGTCGTAAGGAGCTCCTTGAGAACACGGTTGTCTACCTGATCACTCCGGAGAGC
>JAUVLG010000246.1 GCA_030595835.1 Candidatus Eiseniibacteriota bacterium
TTCTGACCCGTGGCGACTACGGCCCTCATCTCATCGAGCTTGCGCCTACGGGAACCGGCCACGATTTTGAGTACGTGGGCACGATTGCCGAAGGCGGCACGATGCCCTACTTCACCGCGACGTGGCGAATGACATCTCTGAGTCAGCCGAGATCCTGAAAGAGGCGGGTCGGTCGGAGGACCTGTCGCGGTTCTCCGGGCTTGGACTGGGGGACGACGAAGCGGCTTCGCGCTAGCGCAGGGCCAGTACCACAACGCCCACTGTCATCAGCATCGCGCCTGTGAGCCTCGCTCGCAGGTGTCTCTCCTTGAAGAAGAGATACCCGAACACAACCGACAGGACCATCCCCGCGCGCTTGATGGCGATGACATAGCTGGCCAGGGTGAGCTCGATCGCCGTGAACTGGCTCAGTATCATGACGGCTGCGAAGAGACCCAGCAGCAGCAAGCGCGGCCAGGTCGCTCGGTCCAGGGGCCGTTTCCTCAGCCCGACGAACAGCAGCGGCGCGTACAGGACCCCGAACACCAGAGAGAAGAACGTCGTGAAGTAGGCGGGTGAGCTGGCCACCGTCGCCACCTTGTCGTGCACGGCGGATATGCTCCACAGGGCGGCGACCAGGAGCATCAGAAGACTACCCTTTTCAGACGCGATGGCCTTGAGAGGAGAGAGGAAGCCGCTGCGGATCTTGTCGATGTGAATCGCGTAGCCGCCCGCCACTATCAGGAGGATTCCCGTGAGACCGAGGGCGTCGGGCGCTTCCTTCAGCACGATCCAGCTCGGGACGAGCATGAAGAGGGGAGTGAACGCCAGAAACGGCACCGTAAGAGACAGGGGAGAGATGGAGAGTGCCTTCACCTGGAGCGTGACGGCGATCATGTTGACGACCACACTGATCATGGCGGCGCGAAGGAACTCCGGTGCGACCGCCGGCACTCCCTGCTTGAGGAGCAGAAGCGCGGACCACGGCAGCACCAGCGCGATGAGTCCCCAGGTGACCACGTAGGTGTGGGCGTTCCTTGAGAGGGCCTTGGCGTAGCTACCGGACGCGGCGAATCCGATCGCAGTCACTATCGCTATGGGAACCCAGGTCATGACGTTGTCTCTTCCAGGAGGTCCACGCTTTTGCCGGTCCCGAGATGCTAGCCTCGTCGTCCGTCTAAGTCAAAGCTCACTTCCTCTCGCTCTG
>JAUVLG010000263.1 GCA_030595835.1 Candidatus Eiseniibacteriota bacterium
TACCTCTGGATGGCCGTCGCCGGTGACGTCCGCGGCGGCGGCCGTCGTCCCGATATGCACGCCGATGAACCGCTTCCTCCAGAGGACGTTGCCGGACTGGTCGAGGCAGAGAACGTAGGAGGTCCCCGCGTCCGTCGTGCCAGCGCCGCTCACGCCGTTCTCCGGGCTGTAGCACTGCACGATGAGCTCGTCGATTCCGTCGCCGTTCAGGTCCGCGGCATGAACGCGAGGGGACGAAACGCCCATCCGGTTGGTCCAGAGCGTCTCCCCGTTGTCGAGGTCGACACAGAAAATGCCGCGGTGACCGCCCTCGATGTCCTCAATGCTGATGAGCGGGTACTCGGTGCCGGCCGACAGATCCAGCTGGCCGAACAACATGTAGAACCTGTCGACGTTGTGGAAGCCGCCGTCCGTCTTGACGACCGCGAAATGTCTTTCTCCGTCGGTGAACGCGATGCCGCCGTCCGCCGAGTAGAGCGGGTCCACGGGAACCCGCAGGCGCTCATCCTCGCCGGGTACGGTCGCGAGCGCTCGCGTGTAGACGGCCAGACTGTCCCCGCGCCCCGCGAATCTCAGTGCGCGCTCGAAGGTGTTCGTGTAGATGAGCTTGAAGTCACGGGCGAAGTTGCTGCGGAAGATGTCGATGCGGTGGGCCACGATGCGATGCTCGTGAACGCGTTCGTGCCAGGACTCCGGCCACCACACAAGGAGTTCGGGCTCTGGCAGCATGGCGCCGGTCGGGCAGACGGCCCACTTGTCCTCGAGGACAGCGAGCGTCTCACCGCGGGCGTTGAACAGATAGCCTGCGATGGCCCGCTCAGGTCTCGTGTTGGTCATGTGAGACGCGGAGATGATTGGCAGCCCCTGCTCGTCGAATCCCGCGATGAGGTAGGAGGAGCTGCACCCGGGGAAGACGTCGACCAGCTCGAACTCGTACCCGTCGCCGGCGGGCGGATTGGGCTCGTCCCACGAGCACGTGCCGTCGGTGCTCCAGCCGCCCACGATCTCGAGGCGGCGACCCGGACGCACGCC
>JAUVLG010000126.1 GCA_030595835.1 Candidatus Eiseniibacteriota bacterium
GAGTTTCGAGACCGGCTCCCCGCGATCCGCGGCGGACGCCGCTTGATACGTCAGTGCGCGCGCCGCCTCGAGCCTCGTCGCCGACTCCGCGATCATCAGTTGGACGGCCTGAAACTTCGCGATGGGGCGCCCTCCGGTCACGCGCGTGGTAGCGTACGACCTGGCCGCCTCCAACGCGGCCTGCCCTATGCCGACCGCCATCGCCGCCGCGCCTATCCTACCCGTGTCCAGCGCCTTCATGGCCATCTTGAAACCCGCACCCCTCTCGCCGACGAGGTGCGATGCGGGTATGGACACATCGCGGAAGACGAGCCGTCCTACGGGGGCCGCGGTCAGTCCCATCTTACCCTCAACCTGCGTGCACGTGAGACCGTCCGCGTGCTCGGTGTCGACCAGGAGCGCGCTCACTTCGTCGCGCTTCCTCACCTTTCCGTCACGCTCAGTCTCGGTCACACCGGTCACGGCGAAGAGCACGATGAGATCGGCCACCGGGCCGTTCGTGATGTACATCTTCTTGCCGTTGGCCGTGAACGCATCGCCGGCAGGATCTGCCTTCGTCGGGACGGAGGGGTCCTCCTCGGTCAGGGCGAACGCCCCGACCTTCCTCGAGGCGAGATCGGGAAGCACCGCGTCCTTCATCTCATCGGACGCGAACTCCGCGATCAGGGCGGTCACGAGCGCGGTGTGAATGGACATGACGAGCGCGGTGCTCGCGTCGCAACGCGCCAGCTCCTCGACGACCGTCGCGTACTCGAGCACACTCAGGTCCCGCCCGCCGTGCTGCTCGGACACGAGCATCCCCATGATCCCGGCTTCGAACATCGCCTCGATGACCGCACGGTCGTAGGCGGCGGACCGGTCCATCTCGGCCGCTCGCGGGAGCACCTCCCGCTCAGCGAACTCGCGCGCCCAGGCGCGGGTCTCCTTCTGCTGATCGTTCAGATTGAACATCGTTTCCTCTAGACGTGAGGTTGGCCCCGCTAGCCGCGCTTCGCGGCGACGGCCTCGCGCATGTACGCGGCGATCTCGCGCGTGTCACTGCCGGGCCCGAAGAGCCTGTCGACGCCCATCTTGATGAGCTCTTCCATGTCGTCGGCCGGAATGACGCCACCCCCGGTTACCACGATATCGTCTGTCCCCGCCTCTTCCAGAAGCTTGAGGACTCGCGGGAACATCGTCATGTGCGCCCCGGAGAGAATGCTGAGCGCGACGACGTCGACGTCTTCCTGAATGGCGGCGTTGACTATCATCTCGGGCGTCTGGTGAAGACCCGTGTAGACGACCTCCATGCCCGCGTCCCTGAGGGCGCTCGCGACCACCTTGGCGCCGCGGTCGTGGCCGTCAAGCCCGGGCTTCGCTACCAGAACACGGATTCGGTCTGCCATGCGTCTCTCGTCTCCTTACCAGTAAATGGGCGGTTCGCGGTACTCCCCGAACACCTCCCTCAGCACGCCGATCATCTCGCCCTCGGTGGCGTAGACGCGGCAGCAGTCGACGAAGTACGGCATGAGATTGTCGGTGCCCTCGGCCGCGGCACGCAGCCCGGCGAGCGCGGCCGCAACCGCCGTATCGTCGCGGCTGCTCTTGACGTCACTCAGGACCTTCTTCTGCCGCTGCTCAACCTCGGGACCTATCTTGAGAAGGTCGATCTTGATCTCCTCGCCTTCGTCAATGTAATCGTTCACGCCGACGATGATCCTCTTCTTCTCCTCGACCTCCCGCTGATACGTAAAAGCCGCCCTCGCGATCTCCCGCTGGAAGAAGCCCTTCTCGATAGCAGCGATGACACCGCCGAGCTTCTCGATCTGATCGAAATACTCGCGGCAGCCCTCTTCCATTTTGTTCGTCAGCGCTTCAACGTAGTAGGAACCTCCCAGCGGATCGATGACGTTCGGAACACCCGATTCGAACGCGATGACCTGCTGAGTCCGGAGCGCGACGTGCACGGCCCCCTCCGACGGGAGCGCCAGCGTCTCATCCATGGAGTTCGTGTGGAGGCTCTGCGTGCCGCCCATCACCGCCGCCAGCCCCTCGAGGGCGGTCCGGACGACGTTGTTGAACGGCTGCTGGGCCGTCAGGCTGCACCCGGCGGTCTGCGTGTGGAACCTCATCAGCCAGGACCTCGGGTCCTTGGCGCCGTACTTCTCGCGCATGTCGGTCGCCCAGATGCGGCGCGCGGCGCGGAACTTCGCTACTTCCTCGAAGAAGTCCAGGTGCGAGTTGAAGAAGTGCGAGAGCCTGGGCGCGAACGTGTCGACGTCCATGCCAGCCGCTATCCCCGCCTCCACGTACGCGAACCCGTCGGCGAGCGTGAACGCCAGTTCCTGGAGCGCGGTAGACCCGGCCTCGCGGATGTGATAACCGCTGATGGAGATGGTGTTCCACTGTGGCACGTGCTCGGCGCAGTAGGTCATGATGTCCGTGATGATGCGCATCGAAGGCTTCGGCGGGAAGATCCACGTCTTCTGGGCTATGTACTCCTTCAGGAGGTCGTTCTGGAGAGTCCCCCGGAGCGCTTCGGACGGCACGCCCTGCTTCTCGCCCACGCAGATATACATCGCGAGCAGCACGGCCGCCGGCGCGTTGATGGTCATCGACGTGCTGACCTTGTCCAGCGGGATACCGTCGAACAGTGTCTCCATATCCCGTAGCGAGTCGATGGCCACGCCGCACACTCCAACCTCGCCCTCGGCGCGCTCGTGGTCCGAGTCGTATCCCATGATCGTCGGGAGATCGAACGCTACCGACAGGCCGGTCTGCCCGTGATCGAGCAGGAACTTGTTACGCCGGTTCGAATCCTCGGGCGTTCCGAATCCGGAGAACTGCCGCATCGTCCACAGACGCCCGCGGTACATGTTGCTCCGCACGCCGCGCGTGTAGGGAAACTCACCGGGGAAGCCCAGGTCTCGTTCGTAGTCCAGTTCGGCGATGTCTTCGGGCGTGTAGAGGAGGTCCACCTCCTCACCGGAGATGGAGGTGAAGAGAGCGTCGCGCTGCCTGGCGGACGAGGACACCTTCTCCCCCCACGCCTTCCTGGCGCTCTTCGCCGTCGCGCCCATCTTCTCTGCATCAGTCATCACTACCTCCGATGAGCGCGAGCACCTGCGCACGCATCTGCCCAGAGGTGAAGTGTATCGTCGACATGGCGCCCGACGGACAGGCCGCTCCGCAGGTCCCACACCCTTTGCACAGCGCCTCGTTTACGCGCGAGACCTTGTCCTTCTCGTCGTATGTGATGGCCTCGTACGGACAGACGCTCACGCAGATCCTGCATCCGGAGCACAGGTCCTCGTCGACCATCGCGGATATCGCTTCCATCCGAACCGTACCCCGCGACATGGGGATGAGCGCTGACGACGACGCTGCCTTGGCCTGCGCTACGGCGTCCGGAATGTCCTTGGGACCCTGACAGCACCCGGCAACGAAGACGCCCTCGACCGCCGTGTCAACAGGACGAAGCTTCGGGTGCGCCTCCATGAGAAACCGGTCGGATGACTTCGAGAGCTTGAGGAAAGAAGCGACGGCGTCGGTCTCGGGCCGCGGCACGAGCCCCACGGCAAGAACAACCATGTCCGCCTCGATCTCCACCGGCTCACCGACCAGCGTGTCCTCGCCCCGAACGACGAGTCGGTCCTTGCGCCTGTAGATCTCCGAGACGCTCCCGCGCCTGTAGATGACTTTCTCCTTACGGACCCGATCGTAGAACTCCTCGAAGCCCTTGCCGAAGGCCCGGATGTCCGTGTAGAAGACGGTGATCTCGGCGTCGGGGAGCTTCTCCCTGACCAGATGCGCCTGCTTGGCGGTGTACATGCAGCAGACGCGTGAGCAGTACTCGTTGCCGACTGTCGCGTCCCTGGAGCCTACGCACTGAAGGAACACCACCGACTTCGGCGCCTTCCGGTCAGAAAATCTGACGAGCTCGCCACCGGTCGGCCCCCCGGCGCTGACCAGACGCTCGAACTCCAGCGACGTGAGTATGTCGTCGTATCTTCCGTACCCCAGCGCGCCGATCTCGGTCGCGTCGAATATGTCCATCCCCGTCGCCACGATGATGGTCCCGACCTTGATCTCGACCATCTCATCCTTGGCGTCGTAGTCGATGCACTTCTTGTCGCAGGCCTCAAGACACTTGCCGCACGCAATGGGGTTGGTCCCCAGGCACTCATCCATGTTGAGAACGTAGGCCGCCGGCACTGCCTGTGGAAACGACTGATAGATCGCCTTCCTCGTGGCCAGACCCTCGTCGAACTCGTTGGGTACCGCCACCGGACACACATCGACGCAGTCCCCACACGCCGTGCACTCGACCAAGTCGACGTACCGCGCTCTCTTCCGAATGGAGACGGTGAAACTCCCCACGTAGCCCGAGATGTCCTCGATATCGCTGTAGGTCATCAGGTTGATGTTCGGGTGGCGGGAGACATCGACCATCTTCGGGGTCAGGATGCACGCCGAACAGTCCAGCGTGGGGAACGTCTTGTCGAGCTGTGCCATACGCCCACCGATGGACGGCTCCTTCTCGACCAGGTGCACCTTGAATCCGGCCTCGGCGATATCGAGCGCCGCCTGTATACCGGCGATGCCGCCCCCGATGACCAGCGCCTCCGGCGTCACGTCGATCTCACGTTCGGTGAGACCCTCCAGGTACCCCGCCCTCGCCACCGCGGAGCGCACCAGATCGATGGCCTTCTCGGTCCCGGCCTCCTTGTCGTCGTGAATCCACGAGCACTGCTCCCGGATGTTCGCCATTTCAAACATGTAGGGGTTCACGCCGACGGAAGCCAGTGCGGCGCGGAACGTTGGCTCGTGCATCCTAGGCGAACACGCTGCAACGACGACGCCCGTGAGACCGTGCTCCCTGATGTCCGCGCAGATGAGACTCTGCCCGGGGTCGGAGCACATGTAGGGGTAGGTCTTGGCGAGCGCGACGCCCGGGAGCGCCGCGGCCATCTCGGCCACCTTCTCGACATCGACGGTGTGCGAGATGTTGACCCCGCAGTGACAGACGTAGACGCCGAGTTTCTGCTCGCGTGATGTGCTCTTCTCGGCCACGCATTCCCTCCGGTTCGTGCCGTCTCTGAAGGCCTGCACCTAAGCGCGTGCCTCCGCTATCTTCTCCTTGAGTGCCGGGACGATCTTGAACAAGTCTCCGACGATGCCGTAGTCAGCCTCTGAGAAGATGGGGGCCTTGGGATCCTTGTTTATGGCGACGATGGTCTCAGCCGCCTTCATTCCGCTCATGTGCTGGAACTGCCCGCTGATGCCGATCGCGACGTAGAGCTTCGGCTTCACGGTCTTGCCCGAAGACCCGACCTGCCGGTCCTTCGGGAGCCACCCGGCGTCCACAACGGGTCGCGAGCAA
>JAUVLG010000090.1 GCA_030595835.1 Candidatus Eiseniibacteriota bacterium
GTCTCTTCGCGACCGGCTGATTCCGATGAGGAAATGGGGGTTCGACCGCATCGGTGATTACGGCTCCGGATTCCGCGCCGGAGGCGACCGCAAGATCACGCTGAACTTCGCTCTCGCGCGCGGCACGCCGGTCGATCCCGACGTTCTGCTTCGCTGGTTTGATCCCTTGGACTTCCTTATCAAGATCACGCCGATCAACCCGACACACAGCGCGATCAGAAACGGCATTGTGTCTCACGTCGATCCTGGCAGGGAAGAGGCGAGCGTCGAGATAGAGCGCCTTCGCTCCGCGGGGTACGACGTGCTCCTGAGTATCGGAGAGCTGGAGGAGAACCGGATCGGCAGCAACTGCGGGCAGTACATCCAGAAGCACCTGAAGGCGAAGAAGCGACTCGGGAAGGGCTACGCGTGCGTCGACAGTGCGGGAATCACCGTGCCGACCTCGGGCAGGTCACGTGAGTGAGAGCAGCGCGGGCAGGACGGTGTGCGAGGCCCGAGGGCCTGACGCCGCGAGGTCACTTCCCGGAGCGAGTTCCGACACATGAGCAAAGCCTTCGTCATAATCAACCCGGCAGCCGGGCACTACCGTCCCGACACGATCGGGGCCGCGATCGAGCGGGCCGCCGTGGCGGGCGCCGTGGAGCTGGAGTTCCGTGAGATCTCCGCGGGGGAGTCGGTCTCGGACATCATCAGAGCAGCCGCAGCTCGCGGTTTTGACATGTTCGTCGCCGTGGGTGGAGACGGTACCGTCTCTGGTGTCGTCGAGGGACTGGATGGATCCCCCGTGCCGGTCGCGATCATCCCAACTGGAACCGGAAACCTGCTGGCGAGGGGGCTCGACATCCCTCTGGACCCGGTTGCTGCCGCCGGCCTCATTGCCGGGGAGCACGCGACCAGGACGATAGACGCGATGCGCGTTGGGACGCGCGTGTTCGTCCTCAATATCGGTGTTGGTATCAGCTCGGCCACCGTGCGCGACACGAGCAACGCGGACAAGCGCAGGTTCGGCCGAGCGGCGTACGTCGGGACGGGGCTCCGGGAGATGCTGGGTTTCCGTCCATGCCGCTTCACGGTCACCGTCGACGGGCGGGCCACCCTGGTGAGAGCGACGGATATCACCGTCGCCAACTGCGGTTTCATCGGTGATATCCCGTGGCCGTTGCTGTTGGTTCCCGAGATACTGCCGGATGACGGGAAGCTGGACGTGTGTCTCGTACTCGTGCCGACCGCCGGTGAGTTCATCAGGTCCGGACTGAGAGCAATGCGTCATCGCCGGAAGCCTGTGCCGAACGTCCGATGGCTCCGCGCGCGGAGCAGTGTGAAGATCGAAGCCAATCGCGTACTGCCGGTCCAGGGCGATGGCGACCTGATAGGCGAGACGCCCGTTGAGGTGATCGCGCTCCCGCAGTCCGTCAGGGTGATCGTCCCGCGAGGTTGACCGTCCGCGGGGCTGACCGTCCGCGGGGCGGCGCGCTGGCGTGCTGGCAGACCGTAGAGTTCAGTGTTGTATCGACGCACGTCCCCGCTAGCGGAGTCCGTGGATGGCCGATCCAACAAGTACCTCCAACGAATCACGAGACGCGCGACGCCGCTTGCCCCGCAATGTCTGGGTCGTCACGGCGACCAGCTTCCTCATGGACATCTCCTCCGAGATGATCATGAACCTTCTGCCGCTCTTTCTGTTCAACGTGCTGGGAGTCAGGACGGCCGCCATCGGCGCGATCGAGGGAGTCGCGGAATCCACGGCCAGCCTGCTCAAGATGTTCTCAGGCTGGCTCTCCGACAAGCTCGGTGAACGGAAGAAACTGGCGGTCGTCGGATACGCCGTATCCACGCTCGTCAAACCGCTTCTCTACCTGGCCACGACCTGGGGCGGTGTGCTCGCCGTGCGGTTCGGAGACCGCGTGGGGAAGGGCATCCGGACCGCTCCCCGAGACGCGCTCGTGGCCGACAGCGTTGACGAAGGCCAACGAGGTATCGCGTTCGGGCTTCACCGCGCCGGCGACACGGCGGGCGCCGTTGTGGGAATCGGCATCGCGCTCCTCATTCTGCTCGCGACGCAGCGTGGCTCCATGGAACTCAGCCGTGGGTCGTTCCAGCTCGTCGTTCTCGCGAGCATGGTCCCCGCGATCCTGGCGGTGCTGGTGCTCGCGCTTGGCGCCAGGGAGACGAAGATAGAAGGCGCTCGGGCCAGACCTCCAAAGCTGTCGCTCGCGGGATTCGACCACCGGTTCCGATATTTCCTATTGGTCATCGTTGTCTTCACACTCGGCAACTCCTCGGACGCCTTCCTCATACTGCGCGCGCAGAATGCCGGGCTCACCGTCCCCGGAGTCCTTGGGATGATGCTGACCTTCAACCTGGTCTACGCCGCGGTCTCGAGTCCCGTCGGGGCTCTGTCCGACAGATTCGGGCGACGCAGGTTCCTTGTCATCGGGTGGTTGCTCTACTCGGTCGTCTACCTGGGCTTTGCGAGGGCCACCGCGGGGTGGCACACCTGGGCTCTCATGGGCGTGTATGGGGTCTACTACGGAATGACGCACGGCGTCGCGAAGGCGTTCGTGGCCGACCTTGTGCCGCCCGAAAGACGTGGCACTGCCTACGGCATCTACAGTGCGGCGGTTGGTGTGATGGCGCTCCCGGCGAGCCTCATCGCCGGAGTCCTGTGGCAGGGCGTTGGAGCGTGGGGCGGGTTCGGGCCGAGCGCGCCGTTCCTGGCGGGCTCCGCGCTGGCGCTGGTCGCGACCATCATGCTCGCGTCGATGCCACGTGGAGCTACCTCGCGGGCCCGCGGCTGACGTACCGGGCGCTACTTCTCGAAGCGCAGCTTGCCCGTCCTCAGGAGCTTCAGGCAGGCGTCGACGGCGGTGGGGCCGTACAGCTTGCCCCGGTTCTTGGAGAGTTCCTCGATGGCCGCGCCTATCGGAAGGGCCGGCCGATAGGGACGATGTGTGCACATCGCCTCAACGACGTCAGCCACGGCGACGATTCTCGCCTCGGGGAGGATCTCGTCACCGGATAGCCCCTCCGGGTAGCCCGAACCGTCCAGCCTCTCGTGATGCTGAAGTGCGACCTCTGCAACGGGCCACGGGAACTCCACGGACCGGAGAATCTCGTATCCGACCTTCGGATGCGTCTTGATTATGCCGAACTCCAGCTCGTCGAGGGCTCCGGGCTTGCTGAGGATCTCGCCCGGAACGCGGATCTTGCCTATATCGTGGAGCTTGCTGGCCACGCGGATGCCCTCGATGCGGTCCTCCGGGAAGCCCATCTCCGCCGCCATCCTGCAAGCGAGTTGGGCCACCCGCTGCTGGTGTCCGGCCGTGTAGGCATCACGCGCCTCTCCGAGGCGAGACAACGCGTCCACCGTTCCGTTCACCGTAGAGCGAAGACTGTCGAAGCTGGATCTGAGAGCGGCGTCTGCTCTGCGCTTCTCGAGCGCGCTGGTCAACGCCGCGGCGACGGTTCGCAGGAACGTCACCGACTCGGTTGATTGCTTCTCGTACGCGTGTCCGAGCACGCCGACAATACCGATCATCTCGTTGCGGTCCCGCATCGGGACTGCGAGCATCGATTTGACCTCCGCGGACTCCATTAGGTGCCTGAGTGCTCCCGCCTCGGGTGGTATGTTCCCCGGGCTGTCGAACCGAACAAACCCGGATTCCCTCATCGTCTCGGCGAGCCACGGAAAGCAGGGTCGTACGACGGCAGTGAGCTCGTGGAGGAGAGGTGACACGTGTCCCTCGCACCATTCGTATGCGTCACGTGAGTTCTCCTCGTCGGGTTGCGCGAGGCAGGTGAAGCAGTGCTCGGCGCTGAGCAGGGCGCCGGCGGACGCCAGCGCCGCCACGATCGCGTCGTCGGTTTCCTCGACATCGTGCCGGATGAGGCCTGACACTATGTCCGAGACCGTTTCCTCCATGTGCAGACGTCGGTTGATCTGTCCATCCGCGAGCTTGCGACCGACCGCCATTCCGATGTTGTCGGAGACGAAGGTCATCAACTTGAGATCGAGCAGCGTGTATGGTGAGACCTTCTCGTAGCTCTGTACCGCGACTACTCCTATGTCACGCCCGCCGCTCTTCAGCGGGACGCCGAGCCACGCTGTTGAGCGGGTGCCGATGACCTCGACCTCGCCCGTGCGGACGAGCTCCCGGTACAGTTCCTCGTCCACCATGGTTGCTTCACCCCTGCGGCGTACGTAGTCCGTCAGGCTCTTCCCCAGATGCGTGGGTGCGAGAGGCTCCGCGTCGTCGTACTCGTCGACGTGATAGGGGAACGTGTAGGTCCCCGTATCCTCGTCGAAGAGCGCAACGTAGAAGTTCGTGGTGTCGATGAGCCGCCCCAGCTCCAGGTGTATGGTCTCAAGGAGTTCTTCGAGGCCGTCTGACCTGTTGACGGCTTCCGCTATGGTAAGGAGAACACTCTGAAGCTCCTTCGCGCGGCTCTGCTTCGTCACGTCCTGTATCGTGCCGATCATCCTGGCCGGCTTGCCGTTTTCGTCGAAGGAGAACCCGGCCTGCTGGTGGACGACGCGGACAGAGCCGTCCGGACGGACGATTCTGTGGTCGATGCTGTAGCGTCTCCCCGTGTGGAGCGCCCTCTCCCGTGCGGCCACCACCGCGTCTCGGTCGTCAGGATGGACGGCCTCGATGAAGTTCTCGTAGGTGGGCCGGCACTGATCGATTCCCCGCCCGAGGATCCGGTAGACCTCCTCCGACCAGCGTCTCTCGTCGCGTGCGATGTCCCAGCTCCAGTTGCCGATGCGCGCGATGCGCTGGGCCTCTGCGAGCGTTGCCTCGCTCGACAGGAGGCTCTCCTCGGAGCGTCGGTGTCGGATGATGCCGGCTACCTGACGGGCGATGGTGGCAAGTCTCCCCACCTGGACGTCCGTCAGTTCCGAGGAGACGCCGACGCTCATCAGGCCCACCGGTTCGCCCGCCGAGATCAGAGGTATGAGAGCGATCGAATGCAGATCCAGTAGCTTGCGGATGACGGGAATCCGTCCGAGCGCGACCGCCCGAAGAGGCGCCGGTACGTCCGAGGCGTCCGCGAACTGCCGGAGCAGCTCATCGAGGGCGTCGTTGCCGGTGACGAACACCGGCGAGCCCGTTTCCACGGCCTCGCGGTGGGAGTCACAACGCTCGAGCCGGATGGCGACGGTCCTCGGGAGTGGTGCTCCCAGGAGTTTCTCGACCTGCTCCGCGATTTTCGGCTGCATATTGACGCCCTGTAGTATCAGATGCGTTCGAGTCTCATCGAGGAGGTACAACCAGGCGCCGTGGCTCGAGAGACTCCCCTTCGTTCCCAGAGACATCAGTCGGGCTATGGTATGCAGGTCGTCGCCGCGATTGGCGGACTCATTCAGTGTGTTGAGGAGCATCAGGTCCTCGGTGCGCCACCTGAGTCCGTCCTCGGTGCACCGCCGGTCGGTGACATCGATTCCCGTACTGACCACGTACCTGACAGACCTGTCCGGGTTTGGAATGGCTGTGTTGGACCACGCGATCCGGCGGTTCCGACCATCCTTCGTGACCCAGCAGTTCTCATGACTGTTGGGGTACTCGCCTGAGCGAAGCCCCTTGAGCACTTCCTCAACCGGACCCGCTTCTTCCGGGAGCAACAGACGGTCCCACGCTTTCGCCCCGGCTACTTCCTCGAAGGAGTAACCCGTGGCCTTTTCGCAGGCCCGGTTGAATCTGATGATGCGCCCCTCATGGTCGAGCACGACGACAAGCGCGTCGACCGCATCGAGGATGACCGAGCGCGATCCACCCACGCCGCATGCTTCCGCCGCGGATCCCTCGAGGTCGTTCAGGCAGCTCGGAGTCGTTGGTTCGCCGATCCCGTCGATCGGGGAGCTGCCCGGCTC
This sequence comes from Candidatus Eiseniibacteriota bacterium, assembly GCA_030595835.1. GTDB lineage: Bacteria > Joyebacterota > Joyebacteria > Joyebacterales > Joyebacteraceae > JALGZG01. The sequence continues at coordinate 5,873 of JAUVLG010000090.1, forward strand.
GAACATGTCCGGTCCGGCATCGCTTTGCAGCTCGTTGTTCCGTTCTTCTCTGTCTCGTAGAAATCTCATTCGGCTTCTTCGCTCCACCGCGGGGATTGGATGACATGCTTCGACGCCCGTGCGTCTGTTTCACCACGGGCAGAGTGTGCACAACAGCCCGCACAACAGCAGGAACTGTGCCGGTGAGGGTTCAACGCACGGTGTTGGTGGGGCGAAATTCATTAACTCTTGGGGTGACGACGTGCGGAATTCTGAGCCGGAGAACACCATCGGGCGTTCCCCGGCGTTAATCCACGCCGGAGAACGGGAAGCGGCCCGCGATTCCCTGGTGGAGTTCGGCCACGCGGGCGGCCGGGAGTGCATAGTGCGTTCACGTGGGGCCGTGGCTCTAGTTCCCGCTCTTCGCCTTCCTGCGGGCTTCGACGATCTCCTCGGCGAGGGCGAAGGGCACAGCCTCGTAGTGCTCGAACTGCATCGTGAATTCGCCGCGGCCGCTCGTTGAGTTCCGGAGTTCGGAGGAGTACCCGAACATCTCTGCCAGCGGTACTCTGGCGCGCGTGACGCTGGTCTTGCCGCGCGTCTCCATGTCGACGATCTGTCCGCGCTTGCTGCAGAGGCTGCCGGTGATCGCGCCGGTGTAGTCCTCGGACGCGGTGACCTCGACGCTCATTACGGGCTCGAGCAGCTGAAGCCCCGCCTTCTTGCACGCGTCGCGGAAGGCCTGTCTCGCACACGTCCTGAACGCCATCTCCGACGAGTCGACATCGTGTGACGAACCGTCCAGCAGCACCACGAAGACATCCACCATCGGGAAGCCGGCGTATGGGCCCTTGGCCATGGCGTCCACCACTCCGCGCTCGACGGCCGGGATGTACTCCTTGGGAATCCTCCCGCCCGTCACACGGTCCTCGAAATGGAGACCCGAACCCGGCTCGGCCGGCCGCACCTCTATCTTCACGTGGGCGTACTGGCCGTGGCCGCCGGTCTGCTTGACGAGCTTGTGCACGTGCTCGACCGACCCGACGACCGTCTCGCGGTAGGCCACCTGCGGCTTGCCCACCTGCGTGTTCACGTTGAACTCCCGCTTGAGCCTGTCGACAATTATCTCGAGATGGAGCTCACCCATGCCGGAGATGACGACGTCGCCGGTCTCCTGGTTTGTCGTGACCGTGAAGGTCGGGTCCTCCTCGGCCAGGCGCATGAGAGCCTTCGACAGGTTGTCGCGGTCTATCCTGCTCTCCGGCGTGACGGCGAGGCCGATGACCGGGGCCGGGAACTCGATCGACTCCAGGACCACCGGGTGCTTCTCGGTGCAGATGGTGTCGCCCGTGCGCGTGTCTCCGAGACCAACGACGGCGCCAACCTCGCCGGCGTGCAGCGTCTCCACGACCTGTCTACTGTCCGCGTGCATCACGAAGAGCCGCCCAATGCGCTGGCGCTTCTCGCGCGTCGAGTTGTACACGACCTCGCCCGAGTTGAGTGTCCCGGAGTAGACGCGGACGTAGGTTAGCTTCCCCATGTGCTTGTCGGACTGGATCTTGAACGCGAGCGCGGCGAGCGGGCTGTCGTCCTTCGGCTGACGGAGGATCTCGGTGTTGCTCTCCTTCTGCGCGCCGATGATGGGCGGCAGGTCGAGCGGGGAGGGCAGGTAGTCGATGATGGCGTCCATGAGACGCCGCACGCCCCTGTTCTTGAAGGCCACACCGCACAGGACGGGGATGATGTCACCGGCTATCGTCGCTCGCCTCATCGCGGCGATGCACTCGCTGCGCCCGGGGGTATCGCCCTCGAGGAACTTCTCCATCAGCTCGTCGTCCTGCTCACTGATGCGCTCGATCATCACCGCCTCCGCGGCCCGGGCCTTCTCGAGGAGCTCCTCAGGGATATCTTCCTCGCGGATCGTGATGCCATCCTTTGTGTCGTCGTAGTAAACGGCCTTCATGTCGACCAGGTCGATAATACCTGCGAACTTGTCTTCGGCGCCGATGGGCAGCACGACCGGCACCGCGTTCGCGCCGAGTTCCTCGCGGATGTCCGCGACGACACCGTCGAAGTCGGCTCCGGTGCGGTCCATCTTGTTGATGAAGGCGATGCGGGGGACGCGGTACTTCTCGGCCTGGCGCCAGACGGTCTCCGACTGGGGCTGCACTCCACCCACGGCGCAGAAGAGCGCCACGGTCCCGTCAAGCACGCGGAGCGACCTCTCCACCTCGGCCGTGAAATCGACGTGCCCCGGCGTATCGATGACGTTGATCTGGTGGTCCTTCCAGTGCGCGGTCGTCGCGGCCGACGTAATGGTGATGCCTCGCTCCTGCTCCTGCACCATCCAGTCCATCGTCGCTTCGCCGTCGTGGACCTCGCCAAGTCGGTGCGTTCTGCCCGCGAAGTAGAGGATGCGCTCGGTGACGGTGGTCTTGCCGGCATCTATGTGGGCCGTGAGGCCGACGTTGCGGATTTTGCTGATGTCGATGCT
>JAUVLG010000031.1 GCA_030595835.1 Candidatus Eiseniibacteriota bacterium
GGGATCCATGTGTGACGCTCGGGTGTAATGCGCTTCGGCAATACCACTGCCATCAGGGCTTCACAGACAGAAGCTTGCGCTTGGTCATAGCGTTCCAGAGGGAGGGAGCCTATGGAGGAATCCAGGGAGGAGGGGGCCTAGGGCGATTGCGGGCTCCCAGGATGTTATGGAGAGCTGAGGCAAGTGCACAGAGAGACAGGGAGGGAACAAATGTCTAGGACCATTCTTACCATCGCGGCCGCAGTGCTCGTGATGACTATGCCCGCTTGGGGCGCCGAAGACGTCGATACTGCGAACTCAATTTGCGGCGGCACCATACCCGAGACCTGCCAGATGGCCTTGAGCGGCACGGGCGTTGCGGCGCTCCTCACGCTTGGCGTGGATGGGGCGTGCGAGACGGCGTACGACGCCGGCTTCATCGAGTCAGCTGCCGACGCGGTGATTGCCACCCTTGACGCGAACAAGAAGTGGGAGCTGAGCGTCAAGTACGATGGCTCCGGCTGGAGCTGTCCCGGCGCGTATGACAAGGCCGAGTCAGATCTTCAGCTGAGGATCTCGAACACGCCGACCGGCACGGTCCAGCACAGCGCTGATAGCTACTTCGCGCCTGTGGCCGGTGATACCTTCAGCATCCTGACGCATACCGCCGGGGTATCGGACAACGTCGTCAACATGCAGAGCAAGGTGCTGCTCAGCTGGACGGCCGACGTCCCGGGAGTGTACAGCATCACACTCGTCTACACTATGGAGACTACCGCCTAGTGTAGCGAGCCAGGTTGGCCCCGCTCTGCTCACGAGGGCGGGGCCAATCGTTCCCTCGGCGCCGTGATTATACCCGCGATCAAGCACCTGTGGTCCTGATAACACCCGCGCTGCTACTTCCCGCCATCGACCAAGAAAATGCTTGCCACCGGCCGGCCGATTTTCTATCATGACGATCCATGCTGTTGACTGGTGCCTTGTCAAGTAAGGCTCTCATGTTGAGAGGAAGGATCCACATAGCTATAGCCGTCTGGATAGCTGTCTGGGCAGTTGTTCTTGTTGCAACGACGGTGCGACCTGCGCTGGCTAGGATCTATGAGACCGGAGGATCGTGCGGTTCCCTCTCAGTGCCCAGGCTCGCTGAGCTGACGATTACTGGAGATGTTTCCTCGCTCCTCTCCTTGGCCCAGGACGGGACGAGCGAATCCGCGTTCGATGACGATGAAGTGCAATCCGCAGCCGACGCCACCGTTCTAACCCTTAACACCAACGACCAATGGGATCTGAGCGCCAAGCTCGCCGGGAGCTGGACCTGCCCAGGCTCCTACGATAAGGCAGAGAGCGACCTCCACATCAAGATTACGAATACACCGACGGGCACCATCTGGAATAATGCCGACAGCTACATCAGTCTGACTGAGATCGACACCCAGATACTGAGTCACACGAGCGCGGTATCCGGGAATGTCGTGAACATCCAGACCAGAGTGCTACTGGATTGGACCAAGGACATCAGCGGCGCCTACGGCATCACCCTAGTTTACACCCTGGTGACATACTTGCCGTAGGTGTCCGAGCAGCCGAACGCTCCGTCAGGTGCCCCAACAAGAAGGAAGATAGGACTATGGTCAGAAGAAACTGCTTCGTGGCAGCCATCATCTGTTGCACTCTACTACCGTCCGGGGCCGGGCGGGCAGCCTTCACAGCGTCGCCAATGGAATTGCACCTCAGAATCGAGGCGGGCGGCGTCGGAGTTCCGGGCGTGTCCATCACCAACAAGGGAGACCGCCCGATCACCCTCAAGCTCTATCTCAACGACAACAGGCTACTGCTGTACGGCACCGAGGAGAACCTGCCTCCAGGGACGATTCCCCGAAGCTGCGCTCCCTGGATCACGCTGAACGACGAGATTCTCGAGCTCGGACCGAAGGAGACGTGGCGGACAAGCCTGCGCCTGGAAGTGCCCCCGGGTGCAGAAGGCAGCTATTGGACCAAGCTCCTCATCGAGGAGATCAGCAAGCCTCAACCTACCCGAACGGTGGTCGATGAACGGACGTACGAGGTATTCCTGATGCAGCGCGTCGGGATCCGCGTCTTCGAGGATGTACCGGGCACAGAGGTCGTTGGCGCTCGAATCACAAACGTCGGCGTTCATCAGGACGATGACGACAGCTCCCGCGTCCTCGTCTCGGTGGAGAACACCGGAAACACGCTGCTCCGCTGCACAGGGACTGTGGAACTCCGGGAAAGCGGCGGTACCGTGGTCGAGATACTGCCCCTCGGGCCAGGCGGGACGTTCTCGATCTTCCCGGACAGTCACCGGAAGCTCGTCGCGCCCTTCGAGGCGGAGTTCCCGCTTGGAACATACGTCGCGCTGGCGATTGTCGATTTCGGCGCGGACCACCTGGTAGCAGGCGACACAGTCTTCCGAGTCACGGCAGACGGCGTGGTGCCGGGCCCCGGTGCTTCCCGACCCCCTCAGCCAGCAGCGCAAGAACGCAACGACCCGACCCAGCACCAAGAGAACCTGCAGGATGACCGATGAGGAAACCGCTTTCCAAAGGACCAGCACTTGCGTCCGCAGTTGCCGCCATCATTTGCGTCTTCCTTGCCTTCGACGCTTCGGCAACCGACTCTCGTACCGACGAGCTTCGCATCGAGACCGAGATCATCGTTCCCCCGCTCGGCCGTCTCGAGACGACTCCAGGTTCTCTTCTGTTCCCCGTCGCGACCGCTGCGGACATGGCGGCAGGATACGTAGACATGATCGAGCCAGTTACACTCACCGTCCACAGCAACTCCGCCTGGGAGCTCTACGCACGCTCCGTCGGGGATGACACGGAGGCTACCCCGGGGCCGCGGGGTGGACCGGGACGGCTCCTCTGGCGGATCGAGAGACGGGCGTTCTCAGACCTGACTAACAGGTGGACGCGAATTGCCTCCGGGGAGTCTTGTGCCGCAGGAAGCACGGTCCAGTTCAGGCTCAGGGTTCCCTTGAGCTGGACTACGACTGCTCCGGGCCGCTACGAACTCCGCATAGAGTACAAACTGTCCTCTAGCCCAGGATAGAGCGTGGGGGGGGTCGAGGAGTATGTGGACAAGGACGCACCTGAACCACACTGCGAGGCGGTGGCGCGCGAAGGCGCGCAGCGCCGCATGCGTGCACGCCGTTGCGCTGGCCATCCTGTTCCTCGTGCCGGTCGAGCTCTCCAGGGCGGCGCATGCACTCACGGTGGACTCTCACTGGATCGTGTTCCCACCCCTCACCGAGGTCGTACTGGACCAAGGCCGCTCGGAGACACACCAGGCTAGGGGAGTCTACGCCATACGCGTCGATGTCAACCCTCAAGGGGACGGGGGTGGCTGGGCGCTCTACGTGAGAGCAGGTAGCCCGATGTTCTCCCCTCCCGGAGAGGGCAAACGATCGACGGACATGTCATGGAAGCTCGATCACGAAGACGCGTCGGCCTACCGGCCGCTCGAGAACTACGACGCGCTGGTGCTCGAGCGGCCGTCCGGCGGCCGCGAAGCAGTCACTGTCGACCTGTCGGTCGAACTCGACTGGTGCACGTCGCCCGAAAGGTACGTCCTGGATCTTGTGTTCACGGTGGTTTGCGAGTAGGGCTCGACTCTTCCGGCCCGACGCGAGGCTCCCGGATTCCAGATAGAGGGCCTGAGAACTGAAGAGAGGAGCCCGGGGGTGCGGACGCTCAACGCCGGAGGCAGCAGGCGCATCACGGCACTCATTCTCCTCGCGCTGGCACTCTATGGGCCTGGCTTCGCAGCAGAGAGAACTTCCCCATCTTCTGTGACGATGGAGGCGATCCCCGCCGCTGCGGTCGAGGCGGGTGCGTTCGCGACGTGGGGGTACCGGATCAGGAATGTATCGGTCGCCCCACTGGCTGTCACCATAAGGCTTGTCCCCCCACCCGGTTGGATCCCGGTGAGCACTGAGCAGTACATCGAGCTCGCCCCAGGCGAGGCCGCGACAATCCCGTTCAGTATCTGGGTAGCTCCGCAGGCGTCGGCTGACCTGCCCCACGAAATCCTTGCCGAAGCCTCGTCACCAACGGGCACGCCGCTCGCGGCGGCCCGCCGAAACGTTTGGGTGCTGCACAAACACGAAGTGACCCTAGAGCCGCTTTCCCCTTTGGTATCAGGTCTGGCAGGAAAGAAGGTGCACCACACCTTCCGGGTCAAGAACACGGGCAACCTGACAGACACATACCAGATCACAGTCTCTTCAGTCCCGCAGTGGGACACAGCCATCCCCGTACACCGCCTCACCTTGTTCCCGGGCGAGAGCACCGACCTGACGGTCGTCGTCCGTATCCCGCGCGCAGCCGCTCACGCAACGCGCCACGTTGTAACACTCAACGCTGAGCTGGTAGAGACCGAGCCCCTGGCGGAAGTCACACTGGCCTCCGCTGCTGCCAACGCCGAGGTGCTGGTCCGGGCTCCGTCTACGAGAAGGAGCCTATACAGAAGACTGCCAGCCAGGGTGGCTTTCTCAGCCAGCGGCCGAGGTGAGGAAGCCGCGGTGTACGGGGTGACGCTCACCACGGAAGGTGCGGTATCCGAGCAGACGACGGCGAGGGTCGATCTCGATCTCGTTTCGCAGGACAAGAACGCCGACAGGGAAGGATGGTCCGATCGCTATGCGCTCCTGCAGATGCGCAGCGAACACTGGAATGCATGCGTTGGGGACGTCCAGGGGGGAGTCCCAGGCATCACCACAGGCACCCTGTCGGGACGGGGTGCCAGGATCAACTACCGTGGCGATCGGTGGGCCGCCCGGGCCTTCGCAGGAAAGGGCAGAAGATCGGACGATCCCGCTTCCTGGGCGGCCGGGGTCGAGGGGCGAATAGCCCCCTGGCTCTGGATCGGAGCAGAACTAGTTGAGAAGAAGCTCGACGCGACTTCGTTCGTGCCCTGGGAGAGGCTGGACCTGGGGTGCCTTACAACCCGCTACGTTCCACGTCCCGGCGTAGACATCGCTCTGGCGGGGGCTTGGTCCCGCTCCGAATTGGACGGCATGACTTCCCGGGGTGCGGCGGCCCAGCTCACTGCCGACTACACGAGCGACCGGACGGCAATTGAGACCCGTATCTTCATGGGAGGGCGAGAGTATCGTGGGAGAACGGGTGACGGTGACGGGATCGTGGCCTACGCTCGGTATTCACCCCGCTCACAACTCACTCTTTGGACAAGCGTAGATGCGTCCAAGGGCCGACCGTCGATCACCAACGACTCCCGGTGGCTCCTCACAGGGGCGTGCCAAGTCGGAGCTCAACTTTCACCGACAGATTGGCCGCGCGTCGAAGTCTCGGCCGGTGGTGGACTTGACCATGAGTGGGAGGACGCGGACCTACGGAAGCTCGATGAACGGGACCTCCGCCTCTTGGTGTGGCGCACGATCGGCCCACTCAGCTTCGCCGCCTCAGGACGATTGGGGCGAGCCTACAACCGGCTGGCAGGAAGTGATGGCCGAACCGTCAGCTACGGATTCAGCGTCGCCGGAAGGGCGCTCGGGATCACAGGCACCACTAGGTGGAACCGCGATCGGGAATGGCTCCCGGAAGCTCAATACGAGAGAGAGGTCTCTGCCGTCGACGGCGACCTCAGCTGGGTATCAATAGGCGGCAGCCTTGGTTTGGGCATGGGTTTCTCGTACCGGCTCCATGACACTCCCTTGCCCGGGCAATCGACCCAGTGGGATGGCCAACTCCGGCCAAGACTCAACTTGCGACTGCGACAGGGGCTCAGTATTCGGCTAGATGGTCTGCTCGTAGGTGCGGACAGCCCATTCGAGACAGAGTACTGGCAGGTGCAGATGAGCTGGGCCGGAGCAGAAGTTGTTCCGGTGCTCTGGTCACCGGTGCGAGGAGGGATCGCCGGTACTGTGTTCGTCGACGGGAACCAGAACGGTCGCCTCGACCGGAGAGAGCGGGGGGTCGGCGGCGTGATCGTGTTCATCGATGGTGAGCAGCACGTTTCTAGAACGAACGGTAGGTTCGGTGTCTCCGGGATCTCCCCGGGCAGCTACGGGCTCGACCTTAACTGGGACTCGCTGCCGGCCGGTCTGGTGCCTTCTGAGCTGCTCCCATCGGGTGTCCGGGTCGAGACCGGGAAAGAGGTCTCGATCCTGATCCCACTAGTACAGAGCTGTGAACTCTCCGGACGGGTGTTCCTTGACGCGGATCGCGACGGAACCCTCGGTCTCGAGGAGGCTGGGGTGAGAGACGTCCGGGTGGTTCTCCTGAGAGATGAGGTACGTGTGGCCGACCGTCTGACCGATCACCAAGGGGGATACCACTTCCACAGGGTCCATCCGGGCGAGTACGTCATCGAGCCGGCCGAGGGCTGGTTCCCGGCTGGGTTCGAGCCCACGGCAGTCTCCCGGATCGAGATCTCGCTGGCGGCCGGTGATAGGGTCGAGCTTCCGCCCTACGGCATCGCCCCAAAGAGGAGGCCAATCATCAAGACGTTCGGCGACGGACGGGTGTTCGACTAGCTCTCGCATCTCGAATGCCCCGACAGCTCCCGCATCCGCCGAACCGCATAGAGATGGTCCCCACCCATGATCAGCACGCAGCCGCTCACTGGGGCAACCGCCTGAACGGGGGCCAGATCGGTCAGTGTGCCGGCGGCCGCAAGCGCGATTGGCCGAAGCTCCCCCGCGAGTGCAGTCATGAACCCAAGGAACCTGCCCCGCATCTTGTCCGCTAGCGTAGCGTTCTGGGACTGTTGCCGAGCTCCCTTCTGGCGGCTACAATGCGGCCGGACAGGGGGTTCATATGCAAGGACGGAAGGAGTTCAAGCCACGGTTGTTCCCTGAGGATCCGACGCTTGTACTCGGCAGTGAATCGCCGCCGCGCGGCCTTCGCCAAGACCTCAGCCTCCCGTTCGACGACCACTCTTGGATCGACGTTCTTCGAAGACAAGGTGGTAGCCCACCGCCTGGGTGGGTAGAAGGAGCCGGTGTGCGCGGCAAGTATCCCCGTGGGGGCAGATGTCCGCACAGGGATGCGAGTCTTGGCGACTGCTCCGGAGGCACGGAGGAAGCGATAGTGCTGACGGGACCGCGTGAGTTCCCAATGCAGTGCAAGACCTTTATGACGAAGTCGAAGATCCCCTCTCTCGACTACGCTATCAATCCCTACCTTGGCTGTGAGCACGGGTGCGTCTACTGTTACGCGACCTTCATGGCTCGATTCCGCGACATCAAGGACGAGTGGGGGAGTTTCGTCGGGGTCAAGAAGAATGCGCCGGACATTCTGCGGAAGGAGATCCTCAACAGGAGGCCCGGTGTCGTCTCGTTAGGGACGGTCTGCGACGCCTACCAACCGGTGGAGGAGCGGTACGGCATCACAAGATCGTGTCTCGAAGCGTTCATCGACGCCGTCCCCTTCACGGAGGCTCGCGGCGATGCGAGAACTCTCGCGGGAGGGTATCTCCGTGTGGGGCTTCTTCGGGCCGGTGCTGCCCACGTTCACCGACACTGAGGAAGAGATTAGTGAAGTGCTCAGGGCGATGGCGGAGGCGGGCGCGTCGCGCGGGCTGGATGCCGTCCGCGAGCTTCTCACGAGCAGACGAATACCCTGTGTCGCTCCGCGTATGTATTCCTGGACGGCGTCGTTCCTGGGGGAGCCTTGATGGTGCACGACGTTGGGCAAGCCTCGCAGGCGGGGCATGAGATAAGTGATGCTGAGCTTGCTTCGAAGGCCAAGCGCGGGAACATCGATGCGTTCGGGGAACTGGTCGAGCGCTACAAGGAGAGGGCCTACATGATTGCCCTCGGGTTCGTCGGCAATCCCGACGACGCGATGGACCTGTCGCAGGAGGCCTTCGTGAAGGCGTTCAAAGCGATAGGGAGCTTCAAGGACGGGTGCGATTTCTATCCGTGGTTCTACGCCGTTCTCAGGAATACATGTTTCAACTTCCTTCGAAGGAGGAAGACCCGGAAAGAGAACTCGCTCGATGCTGCACGGGAGTACGGGTTCGACGTCGTTGACGGCGCGCCGGACCCGTCTGCGACTCTCGAGCGCAAGGAAATGAGGGCGCTCGTGCGCGCGCAGATCGACAATCTGGCGCCGGTCCACAAAGAGATCCTGTTGCTCAGGCACTACGAGCTGCTTTCCTACAAACAGATGGCGGGAGTGCTAGGCTGCCCAATCGGAACCGTGATGTCGAGACTCTACGCGGCGCGGCAGATGCTGAAGGTCCGGCTCACGCGGTATATGACCGACGGCGGCGGATCGGCGTCGGAGGACGACGTCGGTGACGGGCGGGGAGGACGATGATGGCGTGCGGACGATTCAAAGAGCTGATGATGGCCAGCCTCGATGGTGAGATCAGCGCAGAGGATCGCGCCCAGCTCGAGTCGCATCTGGCCGAGTGCGCCGACTGCAGGCGCGAGCTCGACGAACTCTCGGAGCTCTCGGAGCTCGTCGGCGAGATCGAACTGCCAAGGCCGTCTCAGGAGGACATGATGAAGTACTGGCCGAGTGTCTACGCGAAGATAGAGCGAGGGGCGGGATGGGGCCTGCTTGTCATCGGGGTCGTGGTCTGGGTCGCATACGGGGTATTCCTCTTCATCACCGACCCGACCACCGGCAGCATGACCAAGTTTCTGATAGCGCTGCCCGTTGTCGGCGCCCTGATGCTGCTCGTCAGTGTCATCCGCGAGAGAGTCAATACAAGTAAGACCGAACGATACAAGGAGGTCGAGCGATGATCGTCGTGACCACTGAGAGTATTCCGGGGAGGCGCGTGGTGAAGACGCTCGGTCTGGTCAAGGGGAACACCATCCGGGCGCGCCACGTGGGCAAGGACATCCTGGCGGGTCTCAAGGGATTGGTTGGCGGGGAGATAATCGAGTACACGAAGATGGTGGCGGAGTCCCGTGAGCAGAGCGTCGACCGCCTCGTAGAGGAAGCTGAAGCGCTTGGTGCGAACGCGGTGGTGGGTCTCAGGTTCACCACGGCGAGCATGATGCAGGGCGCGGCGGAGCTTCTGGCCTACGGGACGGCCGTAATCGTGGAGGAGGAATAGGCGCCCGGGTGTTACAGAGGCCGGAATTCCGAGCTCGCATATAATGTGCTTGACGCAGTTTCTTGTGCTGGAGTAGCATAGAAGTGTAGGGCGAGCCGGACGTGGCTAGCATGAGCAGCAAGCACTGCTTGAGCGGGGCGCAGTCTCCTCTGTGGGGGCAGTGTCCCGTGATTTCGTTCTGGGTCAGTGGGGCGTTGAGAAGGGGTCGAGCCATGAAAACGTGCGCATGTTTGCTGATAGTCGCGGTAGCACTGGCAGGGTGTGAGGGGTCGGACATCGTCGGCGTCGACGCCGACGGTCGCGGACGGCCGTTGGGGCGCCCCGAGGAAGCCACCATGCTGCCAATGTGTTCCTCGCTCTACAGGGTTGGCGGCACGCATGATCCCGCCAGCCCCAACTACAACCCCGGCGTGGCCGACACAGCGCTCATGCATATCCCTCACACGTTCGCCTGGAGCGGGCGCGACCCGCACGATCTCTGCGATCCGCTTCTCTACCGCTATCACGTAGACGAGGGCGCGTTCTCAGACTGGGCGCTAGACACGACGGGCGTTGTCGATGGGCTATCCGACGGTGGACACCAGCTCATCGCACAGCCTGGTTGCCCTGCTGTCCACGGAATCGAGGAGAGCTTCGGCTTCATCGTCAACTTCGACCCGGACAGCGAGATAGTCGAGCCTCCGGATGCCGGCGGCACGCTGACGGTTGCGGACGGAGATACACTGTGGGTCAGGGTAGTCGCGCACGACAAGGAGGAACTCGAGGGCGTGGGCGGCGGCATCGCTCAGATTGAGGTGGTGATGGACAACAGCGAGGTGCTGACGTTCGTTCCTCCTGATGCCGCGGAGTGGTGGTGGAGCTCCAACGCCGACCCCGGGAGTGGCCACTACATCGAGAGTCACAACTCGCCCCAGGGGGGCAACGCCCTGCACCTGATCGAGGCGCGCGCTCAGGACGTTGATGGAAGGTGGGAGGCGCTGAACAGCGAAGCGGCATTCGCGTTCTGGTACAACTTCCCACCTACGGTCGCCATCATCTACCCCGCAGACGGCGACACGCTCGGAAGCGACTTCACGCTCCGATGGGAGGGCACCGATCCGGACGGAGATGTGGTGCAGTTCCAGTACGTACTCGACTCGTGGCTCCACTCGTACGAACTCACGGAGGCCAGTGAGATGCTCTACGAAGACATCGAGCCAGGCGCGCACACGTTCCGTGTCAGGGCCCAGGACCAGTCTGGATGCTGGGGGACCTCGTGGGAGATCGTCACGTTCTACGTGGAGTGACTCACCAGGCGAGGACGCGCCGCTCGCTCGAGGTGCGTCAGAACGGCAGGCTCTAGCCAAGGAAAGCGGCGGCACGGTGAGAGACCGAGCCGCCGCTTCAGTTCTAACTCGCTGCGCTAGTGGTCACAGATGTTCTGGCCAGCCACCAGCGCGCCGTCGAGATAGGACTGCACGATCTCCTTCGGGTCGGTACTGACCGCACCGACCATGACCTCGATGCCCGCCTGACTGAACAGCTGCTGCGCTCTGCTTCCCATCCCACCAGCTATCACCATGTTCACGCCGCGTTCGTTGAGCCACGCGGGAAGGAGACCCGGCTCGTGCGGTGGCGCCTCAAGGACCTCCACGGCTTCCGCTGTTGTTCCTCCGGATGTTTCCTTGGCCGAGAAGATGGCGAACTCCTCACAGTGCCCGAAGTGCGCGGAGAGCTTTCCACCGGTGACCGGCACGGCTATTCTCCGCCCCTCGCCGGCCTGCTGGTCCGCGGCGCCCGCGTTCGTCGTTGCTCCTGTCTGATCTGCTGTGGGCTTTGGGTTCAAGTCTTTCTCCTTGTCGGACCCGCTCTCGATTCGGTTGATGACCTCGGCCACTACTGCGGCGAACGCCGTCGCGCCGGAACTTCCGCCCGCGAGGAACGGTCCAAGGGACCCCGCGTCGCACGCCGTCACAAATTCAGGATCTATCGGTATGCTTCCCAGGAACGGAACGCCCATATCCTCTGCCATCGAGGCTCCGCCTCCAGACCCGAACACGTCGACCTTCGTCCCGCAGCCGGGGCACACGAGGCCGCTCATGTTTTCTATGACTCCCAGTATCGGGAGATCGAGCTGTCTCGAGAACCCTATCGATCGCCGGACATCGTTCGTGGACACGACCTGTGGGGTCGTGACGATGAGGGCGCCGTCGGCCCCCTTGATGAGCTGTGCGGCCGAGAGCGGCTCGTCCCCGGTTCCCGGGGGACTGTCGACGATAAGGTAGTCAAGGTCTCCCCACTCGACGTCGCGCAGGAACTGCTTGATGACGCCGTACTTCAGGGGCCCTCTCCATATGACTGCCTCGTCGCTACCCTGGAGAAGCAATCCCATCGACATCACGCCGACGCCGGTTGGCGACACGACCGGTAGAATCGACTCATTCGTGCCGGTGACGCGCTCTCTCCCGACTCCGAGCAGTTGAGGAATGCTCGGGCCGTGGATGTCTATGTCGAGCACGGCGACTTTCTTGCCGCGCTTCGCCAGATCGACGGCGAGGCCGGCGGCGACAGAGCTCTTCCCTACTCCGCCCTTCCCAGACAGGACCAGAATCTTGTGCTTGATGCGTGAGAGCTTCCGGTTCAGCTCCTCGTCCTCGGCCGGTTGGTGCTTCGCCGTCGCGTCGGCCGCGGCTCCCGTGTCGGGCGTCGCCTTCACTTCCTTCCTGTCGTTACTTCCTCCCATGCGGTCCTCCTGTTGGGGCGTGAGCCCTTGTCTGCCCGTGCTGCGAGAAGTCGGCTCTCGCGCTTCAGAGGCCAAGCGTTGCGCTAACGGTGCTCCACACGTCCCTGATCGCAGTTGCGGCGGGGCCGTCGGAATGCTCCACTACTGAGAGGCCGTGGATCTGTGCCGCCGTCACCGCATCGTCGTAGGGAATGTGGGCGGTGAGTGAGATGCCTACGCTTGCGCACCACTCTTCGATGCGCGCCGCGGCATCTGGATTTATGTCATGTTTATTAATGGTCACGGTAACCGGGACGCCCAGCTTCTTGGCTACGCCTGCGACCCTCTCCAGGTCGTGCAGTCCAGACACCGTGGGTTCCGTGACCACGAGCGCGAGGTCGGCGCCCGTGAGAGATGCTATCACGGGACAGCCTATGCCTGGAGAGCCATCTATGAGTGACAGCGCGACGTTCCGCTCCCTGGCCAGCGAGGCCGCCGCGGACCTTACCATGGTAACGAGCTTCCCCGAGCTTTCCTGACCTATGCCCAGGCGGGCGTGAACCAGCGGGCCCAGCCTGGACTCCGAGACGGCCCATTCGCCGGTCATCGCGTCCGTAAGAAGTATGGTGTCGGTCGGGCATGCGATGACGCATGCGCCGCACCCCTCGCACGCGAGGGGGTCCACCGAGTACTTCGTTCTGGTGGGATCGGCGGGGTCGCTCTCCTGAATGATGGCGTCGAAGCGACACACCTCCGCACACCTCCCGCACCCCGTGCAGCCGTCCTGGTCGATGATGGCCAGCTTGCTGCCATGGAAGACCTTCCACTTCGTCATTCTCGGGTTCAGCACGAGGTGAAGGTCGGCCGCATCAACATCGCAGTCGGCGACCACCTTGTCTTCGTAGAGTGCGGCGAAGGCGGCGACGATACTGGTCTTGCCCGTGCCACCCTTTCCGCTCAGCACTACCAGTTCTTTCATGTGTTGGAAGGCTCCTCGGTCCATCCGACTACCTTGTCGACAAGGGCGAGCATCGTCTCCCGGAACCCCGGGACGACCTTGGTTGGAAGGGTCCCGGTCGAGTAGGCCACGGCGACCGCACGGTCGTTTGGGATCTCGAGCAGAACCTCCAAACCCTCTTCCTGACAGTAGTCCAGCGTGTCGGAGGTCCCTATGTCACATCGATTGATGACGACACCGGCCGGGAGACCCAGTGCTCTCGCCGTAGCAACGGCGAGTTTGAGGTCATGGAGTCCGAACGGCGTCGGCTCCGTGACCAGAATGACTCTGTCCGTGCCGCGTATGGTTTCCACGGCGGGGCAAGCGGTCCCCGGGGGGGCGTCGAGAATCGAGATCCCATCGCTCGGCACCACTGCCTTGAGGGCGCGGACGATGGGGACCACGGATTCCTCGCCAACGGACATCTCGCCCCCGATGAAAGCGACGTTGCCGACGTGGCCCTCGCGGATGATCCCTCTCTTCTGTGGCACCTCGATGATAGCATCTACAGGGCAGACCAGAGAGCACGCACCGCAGGCGTGGCACAGTTGTGGAAACGTGGTGACCGATTTGTTGATGCACGCGAGCGCATGGAACTGACAGGCCTTGCAGCACTCGCCGCAGCCCGTGCACTTCTTACTGTCGATTTCGACCACGGACACCTCGACTGGTCTGGTGTGCTCGATGGTCGGCTGCAGGATCAGATGACCGTTCGGTTCTTCGGCGTCGCAGTCGATGTAGGTGACCTTCTCGCCTGCCTCAGCGAGCAGAGACGCAAGGCACGTGGCAACGGTCGTTTTTCCGGTGCCGCCCTTGCCACTGGCGATGGCTAGCTTCATTCCGTGTGAGTTCTCCTTAGGATCAGCGGGGAGGCCCCCTCAGGGAGCCTCCCCGGCTCTTCCTACTCGTCGTTGTCTGACTCAAGTGCGGCCAGACGCGACCTGGTCTCTTCGAGCGCGGCCGCAAGATACTCGGCCTGCGCCTTGAGGACGGCGGCGTCCTCTCCCGGTGGGGGAGCGACTGGTGGTGCGTAGGCGCCGGGAGGCGCGTAGCCGGGAGGCGCGTAGCCGGCAGGCGGCCCATAGGCCGCGGGATAGCCCTCTCGACCCCAGCCGGGAACGCCCGTGGCGTAGTAGCGGTGTCGGTATCCACGACCGCCGCCGCGTCCACCACCGTATCCACCGCCGCCTCTTCCGTAGCCATATCCATCTGTCACGTAGCCGGGCGCCGGATAGCCGGCGCAGTACCCCAGTCCTCTTCCTGTCATTGGCCCGGCGCCGCCGGGTCCGCTTCTGTCTCCGCGTGGCATTTTGATCTGCCTCCTTCGGGCGTTCAGTCGCCCGTTCACATGCCGACGACCGACATGCGGTCGTCTTCGACTACAGTTCTTCCTTCTTGAAGGCTTCGATGGCCTCAGCGACCGTGCCGCCTGTTCTCTCCACGATCCTTATGCCGGCAGACGTGAGAACCCGCTCGGCATTCGGTCCGCAGTGACCCGTGATGATGGTCTTCACTCCGGAGTCGACGATCCTCTGTCCCGAGGCGATCCCTGCGCCGGATGAGGCGTTGACCCCCGTCGAGTTATCCAGGCTCTCGTGTTCGCCTGTCTCCGTGTCGATGATGACGAACCACTTGGCACGACCGAATCGCGGATCGAGCTCACTCGTGAGCTCTCCACCCTGCGCGGTTACGGCAATCTTCATGTGTTCCTCCTCTGGGCGCCCCCGCGCCCCCTGTGAGTTCTTCCCCTGCCTCTTCCTCTGCCCTGTCCACGTCCTCCGCAGCATCCCGGCATCCTGTAGCGCGGCCGGTCGAGCTGGCCGGTTGTGAGTGCTCCAAGCACTTCCTCTACCTCGCCCGAGATCCAGGGCTCAAGCCGGACGCCCGCTGCGGCGAGCATCTCCGCCAGCGGCCGCGACACGGCCCCGCAGACGAGAAGATCGAGGCTCAGCTCGGCGATACGAGCGGCCCTGAGGGGGAGGCGACGTAGTTCCAGCGCCACTTCCTCGCGTACCTCGCCGGCACCAGCCTCGGTGTCCACAACGATGACCCGCTCGGCGGTGTCGAGGACGGGTGATACTCTGCCGTTCCATATAGGGATTCCGACTCTCATGGTGTCTTAGTAAAGCATCGGGTGTGCCAGAATGTGCCGGTCTGGCAGGCGGTGTATAACACCCTGTGGGACAAGTAGTTAGAAGCTGCATCTGGAGCGCCCTGAGTGCTGACGGCGGGGACGAGCGGTGCGTATACGCAACCATGCGGAGCGATATGATGCAGGTGTGCAACCACGCACCGATACTGACAGGCGGAGTGTGGGGCGAAGTCTCAGGAGGTGGAGTGCTTCTGCTGCGGCGCGATCTGGAGGCGCTTCATCTTGCGCCAGAGAGTGGTCTTGTGAATGTCGAGTTCACGTGCGGTAGCGGCGCGGTTCCATCGGTTCCGCTCGAGCACGGACAGCAGGAAGGCCCGCTCGGCCTCAGGAAGGGATCTCGGTGCGTCACCGGTGGGAAGAGGGGTGGGGAGAAGGTGAGGAGGAAGATGGCGTTTCCTGATGGTTCCCGATCGGCACATGACGAACGCGTGCTCGATGATGTTCTCGAGTTCCCGGATGTTGCCGGGGTAGTGGTGGTTCATGAGCAGTTCAAGAACGTCGGGGGAGACGCCGGAGAGCTCCTTCCGTTTGAGGTGGTTGTAGCGCTCGATGAAGTGGTCGACGAGTAGCGGGATGTCCTCGCGGCGGTCGCGTAGAGGCGGGAGATTCAGGGCGATGACGTTGATGCGATAGAAGAGGTCGCCGCGGAACTCTCCGGTCGCAACCATGGCGTCGAGGTCGCGGTTGGTCGCGGCGACGACACGGACGTCGGCCTTCTCCGTCCTGGTGGCCCCGAGAGGCTCGTATGTGCCGTCCTGGAGCACCCTGAGAAGACGAGCCTGCAGCGCGGGAGAGACGTCGCCGATCTCGTCGAGGAATATCGTGCCTCCGTCTGCCAGGGCAAAGCGGCCCGCCCTGTCCTTCCTGGCGTCTGTGAACGACCCGGCCTTGTGGCCGAAGAGCTCGGATTCGAGCAGCGTGTCGGGGATGGCCGCGCAGTTGACGATCACGAGCGGCTCGTCCGCGCGGGGACTCATGTTGTGTATGGCGCGCGCGACCAGCTCCTTGCCCGTTCCGCTCTCTCCCTGGATGAGGACCGTGCTTTCGCTCTCGGCGATGTCAGGGAGGATCTCGAAGATGCGAAGCACGTCCGTGTTGGTGCTGACCATGTCCGCGAACGTGTGGCGCCCGGCCAGCTCACGGCGCAGCTCCTCCTCGACGCTGAGGTCACGGAAGGTCTCGACACCTCCGATGGTGCGCCCGCTGTCGTCCTTGAGAAGGGCAGTCGAGATGGTGATGGGAATGCGGGTGCCGTCGGAGCGGACGATGTATATGGAACGGTTGATGATGGGCCTGCCCGTCTTCATTGTCTCTC
Source organism: Candidatus Eiseniibacteriota bacterium (assembly GCA_030595835.1). Classification (GTDB taxonomy): domain Bacteria; phylum Joyebacterota; class Joyebacteria; order Joyebacterales; family Joyebacteraceae; genus JALGZG01. Next base: position 16,202 of record JAUVLG010000031.1, read on the forward strand.
TCAGGGCACAGGCGGATTCACAGATGCTGGCGCGGAAGACGTCGGAGCATTGCCTGCCCATCGCCTCATCGCCGGGGATGCCGGTGATCTCCTCCGCGGCGCGGTTGAAGGAGCAGATCTTCCAGTCGGTGTCGACGGCGAAGACGCCGTCCGCGATGCTGTCGAGGATGACGCCCTCATAGCGGCCGCTCTCGAGGAGCTTCTTGAGATCGCACGGGTTCTGCTTGGGGCGAGAGGGCACGGTGGCTCCTGTGGCGGTGGATGGTCGAGACAGTAGTTGCATAACTGCAACCATCTTCAAGATACGCCTTCAGGCCCCTCACGTCAAGTCGGCACCGCTCGGGCCTCTTGACTTCGGGTACCGAAGCGTCTATGAGTCGTTGCTACCAACCGCGGCGGTTCGCACCGCCGCGTGTGCTGATATGAACCGGCCACTCCCAGGCATCGTGTCCGGCCGCCCCCGTCCAGGAGCATCACAGCATGCCCGAACGCCAGTACTTCCAGATGACGGTCCAGGAGGCCCTGGACTCCCTCGGCACGACGCCCAAGGGGCTACCGCGCGAGCTGGCTGAGAAGCGGCTGGTGGAGTCCGGTCCCAACGAGCTCACCGCCGAGCTCAAGATGCCGAAGTGGGTGCTTCTCCTGTCGCAGTTCAAGGACCTTCTGGTTCTGGTCCTCATCATTGCGGCGGTCATTTCCTTCGCGATAGGCAGCGTGCGCGACGGGGCGGTCATGCTCGTGATCGTGGCGGTCAACGCCGTCATCGGTTTCATACAGGAGTACAAGGCACAACGAATTGTCGACAGCCTGAAGACCCTCATCAGCTCGCCGGCGAAACTGATGGTGGACGGGGAGCTGACAGAAGTCTCCCAGGAAAAAATCGTCCCCGGCGACATCATCCACATCGAGACTGGAGACCGCATCCCGGCGGACATGAGGATCATCGAGTCGTTCGACCTGCGCACGAACGACTTCTCGCTGACCGGCGAGTCCACTCCGCAGGGCAAGGGTACGAGCGCGATTGCAGAGGCCTCGGTCATCGGCGATCGGGACAACATGGCCTACGTCGGGACCACCGCGGCATCGGGCACCGCCACCGGCGTGGTCACGGCCACTGGCATGAACACCGAGATGGGCAAGATCGCCAACATGACGCAGGAGACCACGGAGACCGAGTCCCCGCTTGAGAAGGAACTGGGCGCGCTGGCCAGGTGGCTCACGATAATCGTCGCGGTCATCGGCACCATCCTGTTCGTGGTTGTGATGTGGCAGGGATTCGGGCTCCTCACGAGCATGGTCTACGCGCTCGGCATCGCCGTGGCACTGGTGCCACAGGCGCTGCCCGCCCAGGTGACGATTGCCATGTCCGCGACGAGCAAGAGGCTCGCGGAACACCGTGCGGTAGTGAAGAGTCTCCCGGCGGTGGAGACCCTGGGTTCCACGAGCGTCATCTGCACCGACAAGACCGGCACGCTCACGAAGAACGAAATGACCGTCACCAGGCTATGGTTCAACGACAAGAAGTTCACGATGACGGGCGTCGGGTACGAGCCCGAGGGCGAGATCCTCGGGGAGGATGGTAGTGCGCTGACGCAGGAGCAGATTGACGAGATCGAGATAATGATGGACGCGGCGACCATGGCGTCCAACGCGGAGATCCACGCGGCGGACGAGGAGCACGACGGGTGGTACCCGGTGGGCGACCCCACCGAGGCCGCGCTCGTGGCCATGTCCACGAAGCTGGGGACGCGCTCGCCGACGGAGGACGAGGAGAACCCGGAGCTGAAGGAGTTCCCGTTCGACTCTGAGCGCAAACTGATGAGTTCGGTCCGCGAGTTCGGGGAGCACAAGCAGCTCGCCATGAAGGGCGCTCCCGACAGCGTGCTGGCAATCAGCAAGTCCATCTACCGCGACGGCAAGGCCGTGCCCATCACGGACGCGGACCGTGCGGTCGTGACGGCGATAGTCGACGAATACTCGAGGGACGCGCTCAGGGTGCTCGCGATAGCCTTCCGCCCTCTCGGCACGGACAACCGCGACTACTCGATGGAAGAGGTCGAGAGAGACGTAACGTTCCTGGGGCTAGCCGGCATGATCGATCCTCCCAAGGGGGGCGTGAAGGAGGCGATGGCCGATTGCCACGCCGCCCAGATAAGGACCTTCATCATGACGGGCGACCACGCCGTCACCGCGGAGGCGGTGGGGCGTGAGATCGGCCTGGCGGAAGAGGGGGTGGCCCCGCCCATCATCACCGGCCAGGAACTCCACGCGATGAGCGACTCCGCCCTGACGTCGTCGATGGAGGAAAACGACGCGATGATATTCTCGCGCGTCGACCCGGAGGACAAGCTCCGCATCGTGAAGCTGCTGCAGGCTCAGCGTGAGGTCGTCGCCGTCACGGGCGACGGGGTCAACGACGCGCCCGCCCTCAAACGCGCCGACATCGGCGTGGCGATGGGCAAGATAGGGACTGACGTCGCGAAGGAGGCGTCCGAGCTCGTGCTTCTGGACGACAGCTTCCCTACGCTCGTCGAAGCCGTGCGAGAGGGAAGGACCATCTACGAGAATCTGAAGAAGACGGTCCTCGCCTCGATGACCACGAACGCGGCGGAGCTTGCGGTCGTTCTTCTCGGGCTCGCCGCCGTGTCGCTCCGGAACTGGGCCATTCCAATCCTGGCGATACAGATCCTGGCGATAGACCTTCTGGCAGAGATACTGCCGCTAACTGCGCTGACGTTCGACCCCGCGCACGATGGGATAATGACGTCGCCTCCGCGCGACCTCAAGGCACACATCCTGAACCGTGCTACCTCCACGGAAGTCATTCTGCTCGGTGTCTTCATGGGCGCACTGGCGTTCGCGAACTTTGGCCTCTTCATGTGGAGGAACGGAATTACCTTAACCGTGGACCATTCGGACGCATTCCTCTACGCGCGGGCCACGACCGTCACGTATCTCACGATAGCGTACTGCCAGTTCGTCAATGTGCTGTCGCGGAGATACGAGCGGACCTCGATCTTCTCGAGGAACTTCTGGGGCAACCGGACGCTCCTCTGGTCGCTCGTCTTCTCGATCGCGCTGACTTCGGTAGCCGTCTACGGCCCGTTCGTCAGCGATTGGCTCGCCTTCGCGCGGTTGTCCGCGGTTGACTGGGTCTACGTGCTGGGTGGGGCGGGCGCGTATCTTGTTGCGTTCGAGATCATGAAGCTCGTGAAGCGATCGCGCGCGGCCAGGGCGGCTCGCGCCACCGCCACGGCCTGAGAGGAGAACGCATGAGGATCCTGACGATCCTGGGCAGCCCGAAGAAGAACGGCCACCCAGGCCCTGAAGCTCTCTTCGGGGATCATCTCTAGGGCCTCGGCGAGCGAGTCGTGCAGTTCGAGCGCCCTTAGGGCCGCGGCCTTCGCCTTGGGGTAGATCTCTTCCGGGGCGACGGGTCGGTACATCGGCAGCACCCCGTAGCAGTCAGCCAGGCCGGCGTAGGCCAGCGCGTATTCCGGGTCTATGGCGACGGCCTCCTTCAGATACTCGATGGCCTTCTCGATATCGCTCGAGGACCTGATGAACCAGTGGTAGCGGCCCTTGAGATAGGCGCGGTAGGCCTTGAAGCTCTCGGTGTGCCGCTTGACCACCTTCTTTTTCTCTTCGCCGAGCAGCCTCAGCTTCAGCGCCTCGACGACCGCCAGCGAGATCTCATCCTGGATCGCGAAGACGTCCTCCATCTCTCTGTCGAAGCGCTCCGACCAGAGGTGGCAGCCGTCGGCGACGTTGATGAGCTGAGTCGTGACGCGAAGGCGGTTGCCCGCGCGACGATTCGCAGCCCCTCGAGCTGTGCGAGCGAGTTGATTATCTCTTCGGCCATGCCGTCGCAGAAGTACTCCTGCGCAGGATCAGCGCTGAGGTTCGCGAAGGGGAGGACGGCGATCGAGGGTTGGGTCAGCGCGGTAGCGGCGATGTGCCGGGTACGGATCCACCCTCGGCGAGTACCATGAGGGCGAAGAGATCTCCGGCGGCCTCCGAGGCGTTGCGGTAGCGGTCGACCCTGTTCTTCGCGAGCATCTTCTTCATGCAGTCGTCGAGCTCAGGCGGCAGGTCCGAGCGCAGGGTTGTAGGGCGCTCGTGGTCCGTGTTGAGAATGGAGTAGATGACCGCCATGTCCCGGTCACCCAGGAATGGCCTGCGTCCTGTCAGCATCTCGTAGAGAACGACCCCCAGGGACCAGATGTCCGTGCGGTGGTCGACCTCCTCGCCCCGCGCCTGCTCGGGAGACATGTATGCTACGGTGCCGACGGTAGTTCCCACCTGAGTCAACTGGGCTCCGCCGCCAACACGGGCAAGGCCGAAGTCCATGATCTTCACCATGCGCTCAGGCGTCACTACGATGTTCGCCGGCTTGATGTCGCGATGGACGATGCCCTTGTCGTGGGCCGCGGCAAGTCCGCGCCCGATGTCCGCCGCTATTGTGAGCGCCTCGTCCAACGGCAGAGGGGCATGTCGCATCCTCGTCCTCAGATTTTCGCCCTCCACGCATTCCATGGCGATGAACGTCTGCCCGGCGTCCTCTCCAATCTCGTAGATGGTACAGATGTTGGGGTGATTGAGAGCCGCGGCTGCCTTCGCTTCGTGGAGGAAGCGAGCCGCGTCTTCCTCGACGCCGATCGTTCCGGGGGATAGGAATTTGAGCGCCACCGGTCGCTCGAGGATGAGGTCCTCGGCCTTGTAGACGACACCCATGCCGCCCTCGCCGAGCTTCTCGATGATCCTGTAGTGAGAGATGGTCTTGCCGATCATGGGCGCTCCCGGTGCGCGGCCGCTACAGTAGCTATTCTACGGAAATCGCAGACTAGTGCATAGCTGATTCCGCCCGGACCAGGGTGGGGCAGGCGCCGTCAACGCCGTCCGATGAGTCGGGTGCTTGCGCAGCTCATCAACCTGTGACAACATCCGGACATTCAGGCGCAGAGTGATTGCGGCTTCAGGCAGGAGCAATGTCCCGCACAGGGTGAAGCGATGACGATTGGAGCAGGTGGTCAGCTGAGAGAGGGAATCGGCCTGGGCCGCGGTCGGGTGCAGGCTGACCACTGTGGCCGAGCCATCGCGATGATGCTCCTCTCCGGCCTGTCGTTCGCGCTCGTGGCTGTGATGGTGAGACTCGCTGGGGAGATCCCCCTCTGCGAGAAAGTCCTCTTTAGAAGCGTTGTGATGCTCGCGGTGACCGGTGTGCTTGCAGTTCGCGCCAGGGAGAACCCGTTCGCGCGCAATCCACGCATCCCGCTACTGCTTCTTCGCGGTGCGTTCGGAACGATCGGCATGTTCCTCTACTTCTTCGCCATCGAACGCCTGAACATCGCGGACGCGACCGTTCTCAACAAGCTGTCGCCCTTCTTCGTCACGTTCTTTGCGGTGCTATTCCTGCGCGAGAAGCTGTCGCGGTACATCGTCCCAGTACTCGTCGTGGCGCTTGTCGGCGGCGCGCTCGTCATCAAGCCGCAGTTCAACTTCGAGGCGATCCCAGCTATCGCCGGCTTCGTGTCGGGGGCGGCGTCCGGGGCGGCCTACACGGTCGTCCGGTACCTGAGGAGAGACGAGCCGCCATACAGGATTGTCTTCTACTTCTCTCTGGTGTCCGTGGTGGTCGCCGTACCGCCGATGCTCCTCAACTTCGTGAGGCCGGAAGGGCTGCAGTGGGTCTACCTGTTTGGGGCCGGCGTCTTCGCGACAACCGGTCAGTTCGCGCTGACGCTGGCTTACCATCAGGCGCCCGCGACGAGGATATCCATATATGCCTACGTCCACATCCTGTTCGCCTTCGCGTTCGGGTTGCTGCTCTGGGGCGAGATCCCGGACACGCTGAGCATAGTCGGCACCGCGCTCATCATCTCGGCGGCCGTCTACAACTACCGCCGGGTCCTCGCGGAGAAGGCGGCGGAAGCCAGCTAGGCGGCCTCCGGTTGGGCCGTGTCTCTCCAGACAATGAGTGTTTCTATCTCCTTGTCGAGGCGGTCACCGAGCTCGTCCGTGTAGCCCAGGTGCCTGAACACCGCCCTGCCTTCCTGGTCGATGACAACGGTCACAGGGATCGCGGAGATCCCGTAGGCGTCCGACACCGTATCGTCGATGTCGCTCAGCAGAATGTGCCTGACGTTGTTCTCTTCAAGGAAGTCCTCGGCCAGAGCGCCGGGCATACCAGTGTCGATTGACACGAACTGCACTCCCAGATTCTCGTACTTGTCGTGAAGTTCTACGAGGCGTGGAAACTCCACGCGGCAGGCCCCACACCCATACGACCAGAAATTGAGAACCAGGATGTCTCCGCTGAAGCTGTCCAGCGTGACCGTCTCACCGTCGGCGCCACTGAGACTGAACGCCGGGGCCGCCTTCACTCCCTCGTAGCGGAGCCCCGCCATCAGTTCCCCAATTGCGGAGGCGTCTCCATCGCGTTGGACGAGCAGTGCGGCCAGGTCCCCGCGGGCGGGATCGTCGGCGTCGACGGACCTCGCGGCCACCATGGCAAGAAGCTCTATCTGCTCGTCGGTCATGCCGGCCGAATCGTACGCCGTCAGGAGATGCTGTACGATCTCGTTGTCCGACGTGAGTGTCTCGTCCATGAGAGACACCGCGGTCTTCAGATATCCGGCCGCCTCCGCGTACTCGCCGGCGGCGTAGTAGGCCCATCCGACCGTGTCCAGGATCATCGTGCTGTCGTACCTCGAGGACGCGAGTTCAAGGGCCTTCTTGCTGAGCGTGACCGCGACGTCGGGAGCCAGGCCCCGCTCGGCCATGTCGTAGGCGATGCGGTTCATGGGGTTGGAGTCGGTCAGCCCGTCGAGTTCGGCCATCGCCATGGCGGCCTCGATCGCCCGACCCTCGTTCTCCGAGATCGCGATGTCGTAGACCGAGGCATTGAGCGCCACAAGGGCCATCGGGAGCTGGGTCTGTCCCGCGAGCTGCTGCGCGCGTGAGAGTGCCGCCTCGAGACCCTGCTTTTCTACGACGGAGGTCAGGAGCTTCCTGTATGCCATGTCTAGCATCGATCCCCACATGCCATACTCGTCCCTGTCCGTCGCTCTTCCGGCCGCCAGCGCGACCTGAAGAGTCAGCTCGGGGTCCGTGTGCTCGCTCCGCTGATGGAAGTAGACCATCCAGTGGTAAGGCTCCATCGGCGCGTCAGTTACATCGAGCAGCTCCCTCGCCAGATCCTCCGCCTTCTCCGCGCTGGCCGCTCTCTCGGTCTCGATCAGCGCCCTGTCGAGCCTGGCGATGATCCGGTAGCGAAGCCAGGGTGTGAGGTTCTGCTCGTGGAGCCCCTGGTAGAGCGCGATGAGCGGTTCCTTGTCGTCGGCCTCGCGAAGGTCGGCGGCCGCCACATCGAGCGCCCTCAGAAGGACCTCTCGGTCGGCCATCCGGTTCTCGACCAGGAAGAGCAGAGCGGCCTCCTTCTTGGTCGTTAGATCCTCCATTGCCTCGATGGCCTCGACCTGCTTCTGGAGCTCAGAGTCCCTGTAGGCCGGCAACCACCACATGAAGACGACAACGGCGACGATCACGATGATCCCGAAGGTGACCAGGAATCCTCGTCTCACACGGTCCTCCCTTTTTCGTGGTGTAGTGTTCCCCGCCGGGGGCTGTTCCCCCGGCGGATACCCTTCGTTGATGGCACGGCGCGGATACTACCATGAGTTTCGAATTGACTTCCACCGATTCCTGAGATAGGCTATCTTGTGTTGGGATTGGGAGATGCGGATGAGGATGGCTGACATTCACCCTTGGGTCGTGTCCATTCAGGACGCGTTCAAGATACAGAAAGAGCTGACAGAGAAGCTGCTCTTTGAAGACGATCCGGACGACCCGGCGCTCATTGCTGGCGTCGACGTCGCCTTCTCAAGGGGGCGTGACCTCCTGTACGCGGCCATCGTCGTGTTCGAAGCCGAGACGATGAAGCCGATCGAGGTCGCGTCGGCCGCGCAGCAACCCGTCTTTCCCTATGTGCCCGGATTGCTCACGTTCCGTGAGGGGCCCGTGGTGCTTCAAGCCTACGAGAAGCTGAAACTCGAGCCCGATCTCGTGATGTTCGACGGTCAGGGCATTGCCCATCCGCGCGGATTGGGACTGGCGTCGCACATGGGGGTGCTTCTGGACAAGCCCTCCATAGGTTGCGCGAAGTCCAGGCTGGTGGGCGAGTTCAAGGAACCGAAGCAGAAGCGCGGCGCGATGCGGACCCTCAGTCTGCACCGTAGGAAGGTCGGTGTCGTGCTGCGGACCAAGGACAATACCAAGCCGCTGTTTGTGTCGCCCGGCCACAGGATCACGGTCGAGACGGCTGCGAGGAGGGTGCTGGAGGCGGGACGGGGGCACCGTCTGCCCGAGCCGACACGGTTGGCACACCTCGAGGCTTCTCGCGCGAAGCGCGACATATAGCAGCAGAGTCAGATTTAAGGAGAGCACGGGTGGAGCCATACGATATAGGGACGGGAGGTGTTGAGATGCCGAATACGTTTCCTGCATGCCGCCAGTGTGAAAAGGGAGTCCTGATTCCTCTTTCGGACTACGGGCGAGACGGGGCGGCTATTACCTACAAGGCATGGGTGTGCTCCAATCCGAGTTGTGGGTTCCATCTCAGAATCGACAACGGTGAGATCAGCCGCGGCTCCAGGGTCAACGAGACGGTCAAGTAGGCCGCGGAACCATTGTTGCTGGGTGGGGTGGTGCATCATCTGAAATTTCAGGTTCCACCCGTGCTCGTTCCTCCACGCAGGATGACAGTATGCTTCGAGCGGTCATATTCGATCTCGATAACACGCTGACCGACTTCATGAGAATGAAGGAGGTCTCTATCGATGCGGCGATAGAGGGGATGATCGACGCTGGTCTCCGTATGTCCGCGAAGGACGCGAAGCGCAAGCTCTTCGAGATCTACGATCGCGAGGGCATCGAGGATCAGAGGGTGTTTGATCGATTCCTCGACGAGGAGTTCGGAGAGATCGACCCGATGATCCACACCGCCGCCATCGTCGGCTACCGCCGCGGCCGCGAGTACACTCTCACCCTCTATCCTCATGTGAAGAAGACCCTGCTCGCACTCGCGAAGCGCGGTCTCAAACTGGCCGTGCTGTCGGACGCGCCGCGCTACCAGGCGTGGTCGCGGCTGTGTTACCTGCAGCTGCCCCATTTCTTCGACCACGTGATCACGTTCGAGGACACGGCCGTCCGGAAGCCCGATCCCGCCCCGTTTCGCAAGGCGATCGAACTGCTCGACATGCACGCCGACGAGGTCATCATGGTGGGGGACTGGCCGGAGCGCGACATGGTAGGAGGGTCGGGAGTAGGCATAAAGACCGTCTACGCGCGATACGGCGACACCTCCGGCGCTGCCACGTCCGGGGCGAACTACGAGATCGACGACATATCCCAGCTGGTCGGCATAGTCGACGAGCTGATGGAGGGGGAGTAGTAGGGAGGCGTACCATGATCCGGGCGATCGGGACGGACGTCGTTGAACTCGATCACTTCACTGAGGTCATCGATAGATCCAGGCCTGGCTTTCTTGAGCGTCTCTTCACGCAGCGCGAGATCGAGCACTGCGAGAGATTCAAGGACAGGATGGCCTCCTACGCAGCTATCTTCGCCGCGAAGGAGGCCTTTTTGAAGGCACTGCGGACCGGCCTCGCGCCTGGCATGCGGTGGACCGACGTCGAGGTCGTCCACGAAGAGAGCGGCGCGCCCTCGATCGTTACCCACGGCCGCTGCGTCGAGCTTCTTGGCGCGGGGGTGCCGCACGTTAGTCTGACACACTCACGGCGCAGCGCGGCCGCCGTGGTCGTTATAGAAGACCGAGCGTAGCCGCGCAGCAAAGGACCGACACTATGAAGGTTGTTACCTCAGAGACCATGCGGGCCATCGATTCCGAGTGCATTGACAACCTCGGGATTCCCGGGCTCAAGCTGATGGAGAACGCGGGCGTGGGGACGGTGAGGTTCATCGAGCGCGAGCTTGGATCTCAGAAGGACAAGATCGTCACGGTCATCTGCGGGAAGGGGAACAACGGAGGCGACGGGTTCGTCATCGCCAGGGAGCTTCGCAGGCTCGGAGCGAGCGTGTCGGTCTTTCTGGCGGGCCACTGCGGCGACGTCAGCGGCGACGCGCGCACCAACCTCGACCGACTCGGAGCGGAGAGTATCGTGGAGCTCGCAGACGGCCGCTCTGTCGCTGGGTTCGTCGAGGTGATGACGAAGAGCGACTTCATCGTGGACGCGGTTTTCGGTACGGGCTTCAACGGCGTTCCCCGGGGGCTCTCTGGGACGGTGATCGGGCAGATGAACTCCTGTGGCCGCCCGGTTCTGGCGGTCGACGTTCCTTCGGGACTGAACGCAACGACGGGCATCGCGGAGGGCGAGTGTGTCGAGGCAGCCTGGACGTGCACGATGGGTCTGTCGAAGAGAGGATTCTACATCGACCACGGCCGCGCCTGTGTCGGGAAGCTGCACGTGGTCGACATCGGGATCCCGAAGCAGGCGATCCAGATTGTCGGCGTGCGGGACAACATCCTGACCATGCGGGACGCGGCTGAGCTCTTGCCCGCGCGTCCGTTTGACGGCCACAAGGGAACCTTCGGCAGCGTGGTTGTCGTGGCCGGGTCCGTCGGCTACACGGGCGCCGCCGCGCTGGCGTCCATGGCTGCTCTGCGCACGGGAGCGGGTCTGGTCTACCTGGGCGTGCCTTCGAGCCTCAACGACATCATGGAGATGAAGCTCACCGAGGTCATCACGAGACCTCTCGCGGAGACCGCGGCGCGATCGCTCTCGCCCGAGTCCGTTTCAGACATCCGAGGGCTGCTGGAGAGCGCCGACGCCCTGGCACTCGGACCCGGCGTTTCGCGCGACCAGGAAACTCAGTCGCTGGTGCGATCCATCGTGGCGGAGGTGCGAGTGCCGTGCGTCATCGATGCGGACGGCCTGAATGCACTCAGTCCCGAGAGCATTGGGCAGAGGACGGGAGACGCGCCAGTGGTTCTAACACCGCACCCCGGAGAGATGGCGCGGCTGGCGGGGAGCACCGTCGGAGAGGTGCTCGCGGACCGCGAGGGTATCACTCGGGATGTGGCGGCCAAGGCTCGAGCGACAGTGGTGCTCAAGGGTGCGGGATCGCTTATCGTCGCCCCATCGGGCGAACTCTACATGAACTCCACGGGAAACAGCGGACTCGCATCGGGCGGGACCGGCGATGTTCTGACCGGTATCATCACGGCGCTGCTCGGCCAGGGTGTCGAGGCCACCGAGGCGGCCGCCCTCGGCGTGTACGTCCACGGGCTGGCTGGCGACCTCGCGGCGGAGGCTCTCGGCGAGGCGGGGATGATAGCCGGGGACGTGCTCGATCACATCCCGTATGCACTGATGGAGCTGGGTGAAGCGAACCGGTGAACGAGGAAGGACAGGTGTGGCTCATGGCTAGAAGGAAGCGTACGCCCAATCTGATTGCGTTCATTGCCATCGGGGCTGCCCTGGTGGCGGTGGGGGTGAGCACGGAGAGCAACGGCCTGCTTGTGGCCGGGGTGTTGTTTGTTGTAGTAGGGGTCGCGACACTCGTGAAGGTCAAGCAGGAACGTGGAGCAAACAACTTAGACGACCAACAGCAGCAGGACTAGTGGACTGGAGGGACGATGCCGAAGGGTTTGGCCGAGAAGGCGGAGAGCCTGGCGCCGAAACTGTCCAAGATCCGGCGACAGCTACACATGTATCCCGAGCTGGCGTATGAAGAGAA
>JAUVLG010000123.1 GCA_030595835.1 Candidatus Eiseniibacteriota bacterium
CGAGAAGGACAAGCTCCACACGAATCTGACGGGCGTTGTAAGGAGCCTTCGCCGGAAGGGGATGGCGACCGCGCTTAAGGTGCGGGCGATTGAGTTCGCGCGCGACCGTGGAGCCCGGATCGTCAGGACGGAGAACGAGGAAAACAACCCGATGTACGACCTCAATGTCCGTCTCGGCTTCAAGCCGGTGCCGGCCTGGTGGACCTACAGGAAAGAACTCAAGAGCACGAACGGAGACAAACCAACGTGATGACGATACGCAGGTTCAATAAGACCGACGACGAGCCCACGCGGCCCACGTACGAGATCTGGAGCAAGCGGTTCGAGAGCCCGGGCTACCGGATGAACATGCACTGGTTCGCGAAGGACGGTGACCGGCTGGTGGGCTGCACGGGTCTCTGGTTGTCCGAGGCGGATCCCGAGAAGATCCACACGGGCCCGACAGGCGTCGTCCGGAGTCACATGCGGAAGACCATGGGCGCCGCCGCAGGGGGCGCTCCCGCCGCCGAGGAGACCAGTTGACGCTGCGCATGAGACCGATGACTGAGTCCGACGCTGACTGTGAGGCCACGGCCGCCATATGGACGGCCAACTGGCCGGAGTACCCGAAGACGGCTGAGATGTACCGCTACTACGCGGAGACGCGCGACCCGAACACCCTCTTCGGACAGCTCATTGCGGAGGACGACGGCAGCATTGTGGCGACGGGCTACTTCCGGGCCGAGACCGACTGCGACGCGTCGGGCAAGTTCCTGGTCTACGTGCAGGTCGACCCGGCGCAACACGGACGTGGGATAGGTGCAGCACTCTTCGATGCCGTGGTGGAGCGCTTGAGAGAGTACGATCCGGCCATTCTCCAGTCGTTCACGCGCGAGGACCACGAGGTCGGCGTTGTCTTCCTGAAGAAGCGGGGCTTTCGGATCTCGATGAAGGAACAGGACTCGGAGCTCGATCTCTCGAAATCCGAGCCCGCGGAGTTCGCGGACGTCGTTACGAAGGTCCGCGAGTCGGGCATCGAGATCGTGTCCGCATCCGAGCTTTCGAAGCGCGACCCCGACTGGATGAAGAGGACGTGGGAGCTGCACGGTGAGATCATCCCTGATGTGCCGGACGACGACGCGTTGGTCAACATGCCCTTTGAGGAGTTCGCGAAGACGTTCAATCACCCGGACTATCTGCCGGACGGCTACTTCCTCGCGCTGGATGGCGGTCGCTACGTCGGGATGAGCAGCGTATGGAACAGGCGCGTCAAGAAGGGCGAGGTCTATACCAGGTTGACGGGTGTCGTGAGGAGCCACCGCAGACGCGGCATTGCCACGGCGCTCAAGGTCCGCGCCCACGAGTTCGCGAGGTCCACGGGCGCCAGGGTAGTCGTGACGGACAACGAGGAGAACAACCCGATGTACGGCCTGAACGCGCAGTTCGGGTTCACGCCGACGAAGGCGTGGCTTCAGTTCAGGAAGGAACTGGGCGCAGTCACACACGAATAGCATGTGCCCGCGCGCGTAGTCACAGCATAGAGCGAGAGGACGAGGCAATGACACTGGAGATACGGCCGTTCAACAACACGGACGAGGACTACCGATCGGTGGTCGGTGTGTCGAACGCCAACTGGCCGGATGAGCTATCCGCACCGGAGAGCTGGCAGCACCGGGACAAGCACCGGGACCCGAAGTACCTGTTCAGGCGTGTGGTGGGAGAGGTGGACGGCGAGGTTGTCGCGTACTCGAGCCACGGAGAGAGCTCCTGGGCGCACGTTCCAGGCAAGTACTTCATCAGTGTCGAGGTGCATCCCGACCATCAGCGCAGGGGCTACGGCGCGGCGATGTACGATCACGTTGTCGGGCTCCTGTCAGAGCGTGACCCGCTCTTTTTCACCTCGGACACGCGCGAGGACAAGCCCGACTTCATCCGTTTCCTCACGAAGCGCGGATTCGAGCGCCAGATGCGCTACCCGGTATCGCACCTGAACCCTCAGACGTTCGAGTTCGCGAAGTTCGAGGGCGTCGAGAAGCACGTGGCGGAGCAGGGCATCGAGATCGTGAAGGTCCCGGACCTCCCGGCGCGCGACCCGGACTGGAAGCGCAACTGGTACAACCTCGAGTGCGAGTGCTGGATGGACGTTCCGCTGCCGGAGCCGCCTACGAAGGGTAGCTACGAGGAGTTCGCGTCGCGGTTCGACTCGCCGAACTACGACGCCAGCGCGCACTTCATTGCCGTCGACGGCGACCGCTACGTGGGCCTGACGGGGATGTGGATCTCTATTGCGGAGAAGCAGAAGCTCTACACGGGTCTGACGGGCGTCGTCCGGAGCCACAGGCGCAAGGGGGTGGCCACCGCCCTCAAGCTTCACGGCATCCGGTTCGCCCGTGAATACGGTGCGACTATCATCGAGACGGATAACGAGGAGAACAACCCGATGTTCGGCCTCAATCTGCATCTCGGGTTCGAGGCCCGGCCCGCGTGGCTCGATTTCCGGAAGGTGCTGAGAGAGCCGCGCGAAGGGGAGAAGATCCCTGAGGTCAAGAAGAACGCCTAGTGCGGCCGGCGGCTGCGGGAGAAGGCCGAACCGGTTCCCGGCAACAGCCAAACCAATCGCGCCATCGTGGTGTCATATACGGAAAGAGCGCCTCGCGCGGTGCTCCGTCGGACAGACCATACACAGGAGGGAAAGATGAACATGGACAAGCACGTGACCCTGCTGGGGGTGCTCTTCATCGCCTACCACATACTGGGGCTCGTAGTCGGGTTCGTCATCATGGGTGTCCTGTCGAGCATCGGATGCCTTACGGACGACCCGACGGCGATGACCATCCTGACGGCCGTGGGCGTCGGCATCGGCACGTTCCTGATAGTGCTGTCGGTCCCGGGGCTAATCGCGGGCATCGCGCTCCTGACGCGCAAGCGGTGGGCGAGGATCCTCGGGTTGATCATTGGGGCTTTCGACCTCATCGACATTCCGTTCGGAACGGCGCTGGGTGTCTACTCGTTCTGGGTCCTGCTGCACGATGACACCATCCGCGTCTTTGACGCGAACGGGACGCCGGCCGCGACAGTCGAGTCGGCGTAGCTGCCGGACGGGACGGCCGCAGGCATCACATGGCGGGTGCGGCGCGGGAGCCGTGCCCCCCTGGGCTCCAGAAGATGACGGGGAACAAGGAGGCCGAATTCCTGTTCGACTGGGCCATTGTCGGGCTCAACGCGAGGCTCAAGCCCGTTGAGGTGGACGTGGCGACGCTGGAGTTCTATGCTGGTAACTACGGTCCGCGACATCTCCGGGTAGAGGACGGCAATCTGCTCTACAACCGTGACGAACGTGACCCGATTGTCGCAACGCCGATGAGCGAGACCATGTTCAGTTTCGATGCGGTGCCGTACTTCCGGCTGGAGGTCGTGCTGGGTGACGGCGGCGCGCCGGTCAAGCTTATCGGCCGCTACGAGAACGGACACACGGATGAGAACCCGAGGGACCAGTAGGGAATCAGTAGAGGAGTTCCACGAGCGAGCATCTAGAAGAGTAGAGAGACCACCGGTGGGACGAGGAGCCCACTACATACCGAGGCAAGGGGGGAGCATGTTGGAGAGGCGACCGAGCGTTCCCGTAGCACTTGGGATCGCACTCATTCTATTCGCATCGGCGGCGATGGCAGCGACGCCGCACGCCGGAATGCTGCGTTATCCGGACGTCAGCAGGACACACATCGCATTCCGCTACGCCAATGATCTCTGGACGGTGCCACGAGAGGGTGGAGTGGCTTCACCGCTCGCGAGTCCCGTGGGCAACGAGAGCTTCCCCAGATTCAGCCCCGACGGCGGGACCATTGCCTTTGGCGCGAACTACGACGGGAACTACGACATCTACACCCTTCCGACGGAGGGCGGCACGCCGTTCCGCGTGACGCACCACCCGAGCTCCGAGCGGCCGGTCGGATGGACGCCCGGCGGCGACATCATCTTCTGGGCATTCGGCATGAGCGACCACGCGCAGACGGTCCAGCTTTATACCGTCTCGCCCGAGGGCGGTCTTCCCGAGCAGCTGCCCGTGCCCTACGGCTGGAACGCGTCCATCAGCGACGACGGGAAGTGGCTCGCCTACAACCCGTTCGCCACCGACTACTCCACGTGGAAGCGATACGTGGGCGGGCGCGCGCCCGACATCTGGCTCTTCAACCTGCGCGATCACTCGTCGAAGAAGATCACCGATTGGGAGGGCGCCGACACGTTCCCGATGTGGCACGGCGACGATCTCTACTACGTGTCCGACGCGGGACCCGCGCACCGTCTGAACGTGTGGGTCTACGATACTGGTACGGAGCGCAGCCGTCAGATCACGAAGCACTGCGACTACGATGTCAAGTGGGCGTCCATCGGTCCCGATGCGATCGTCTACCAGTACGGTCCCGAGCTTCGCCTGCTCGATCTCGAGAGCGAGCGCGGGGTCTCGGTGGACGTGCGGATACCGGGAGATCACACGCGCGTGCGACCGCAGCTCTTTGACGCGGCTGACGAGTTCCACGGGGGCGGCATCTCGGCGACCGGTATGCGTGCGGTCGTGGAGGCCCGTGGCGACATCTGGACCATCCCTGCCGAGAGCGGGATGCCGAGGGCTATCACACGCACCGACGACGCCGTCGAGCGGAACCCGAAGTGGAGCCCGGACGGGCAGTGGATAGCCTACACGTCCGACGAGTCGGGCGTGTATGAGATCTACATCGCGCAGTCCGACGGCCGTGGCGAGACGAAGAAGCTCACGAGTCGCAAGGGCAGCTACATCGAGGAACTCACCTGGTCTCCTGACTCGGAGAAAATAGCGTTCTTTGACAGCGGCGGCACGCTCTTCGTACTCGACGTGGAGTCGAAGGACACGACGGAGGTCTACAGGCGCGCCGTCGGTGGACGCGGCGTCCACGTCAGCTGGTCGCACGACTCACACTGGCTTACGTTTGCGGACGCACTGAGCATGCGCCAGCACAACTCCGTTGTCTTCCTCTACAACCTCGACGGGGACGAGCTCACGCAGGTAACGAGCAGCATGTTCGCTGACACCTGGCCGACCTTCGATCGTGCCGGTGACTTCCTCTTCTACGCCAGCATGAAGGACTACACCTCGTTCACTTCCGGTGACAATTACGACACGTGGGTCTACGACCAGACCGACCGCCTGCTTGCCGTGCCGCTGCGCGAGGACGTCGAGTGGCCGCACGTGCCTGAGAGTGACGAGGAGGAATGGGAGGACGAGGACGCCGAGGATGAGGACGGCGACGAAGACGGCGACGACGAGAACGGTGACGACGACGCCGAGGACGAGAACGGTGACGACGACGCCGAGGACGAGAACGGTGACGACGACGCCGAGGACGAGAACGGTGATGATGACGCCGAGGATGAAGAGGACGAGGAGCCTCTCGTCATTGACATCAAGGGCTTCGAGCAGCGCGCGATACTCCTTCCGGTCGAGCGCGGCGGTTTCTACAACCTGGCCGTGAACCACGAAGGCAAGCTGCTCTACGTGCGACGTTCGGGCGACGGATCACCGACGCTTCATCTCGTCGACATCGAGG
>JAUVLG010000070.1 GCA_030595835.1 Candidatus Eiseniibacteriota bacterium
GCGGCGAATCCGATCGCAGTCACTATCGCTATGGGAACCCAGGTCATGACGTTGTCTCTTCCAGGAGGTCCACGCTTTTGCCGGTCCCGAGATGCTAGCCTCGTCGTCCGTCTAAGTCAAAGCTCACTTCCTCTCGCTCTGTTGCCGGTATTGCCGTTGGCCGTGCAGCGTGCTACCCTGACCAAAGTCACAGCGGCGACGATTCGAGGGGACAACCGGAGCGAGCCATTGCCTCAGACGACGACCCAGGAACACCAGCGCCTCACGATTCTCGCTGTCTACAGCTGGCGCGAGTTCTGGTCGATGGGAGAGGGCAGCGGCGCCCCGTCGTTCTTCCTTTCTATCACGAGTTTCCCGAAGCGCGGCCACGAGATGCACGTGCTCATGCCAGGGTTCCCGGGTTGTCCTCGCGAGGAGGACTACCACGGCGTCACGCTCCATCGTTTCCCTAGCGCGATCAACTTCATGCCAGAGCCGGGCAGCAGCCGGCTGCTTCAGCACATCAAGCGCCTGCTCTCATACGTGTACTGGTTCATCCGCGTGGTTCCGGCGGGCAAGGCTCTCGCCGCGGAGATTGGGGCCGACGTTGTTATTGGCATGGGAGAACTGGGCGCGCCGGCGGCCTTCCGCATCGCGCGGGCGAGAGGTGTCCCGAATATCACGAGGCTCTTCGGCATCGGCATGTTCCTGGATGAGGTCCTCGCCAACAGGCTGAAGTTCATGCTCAGCTACCGTGAGACGAGGGCGCTGACCACGCCTGCAGACTACATCATTCTGTGCGATGACGGCTCGCAGGGCGACAGGTTGGCCCGCCATCTCGGCGTCGACATGGACCGGCTGCTCCACTGG
Source organism: Candidatus Eiseniibacteriota bacterium (assembly GCA_030595835.1). Lineage (GTDB taxonomy): Bacteria > Joyebacterota > Joyebacteria > Joyebacterales > Joyebacteraceae > JALGZG01. The sequence continues at coordinate 850 of JAUVLG010000070.1, forward strand.
ATGAACGGCGTCGACAAGCCGCTGTACGAGTCCCCGGAACCCTCCCGCGACATCCGGGGAGCGCTGGGGATACCTGAAGGAAACCGCATCGTGCTCTCCGTTTCGCGGCTCTACTTCGAGAAACACGTCGACCGGATAGTGCGGCTGGTCCCGGCCCTCGCGGCCGCTCGCGATGACGTCACGCTCGTGATCGTCGGAAGCGGAGATGAGAGGGAACCCCTGGAAAAACTGGCCGACTCCCTGGGCGTGCGCGACCGGGTCGTGTTCGCCGGGTCGGTGGGACGTGAGGAACTGCCCGACTACTACAAGACGGCTGACGTCTTCGTGGCCCTGTCAGACAGAACGAACGTGTCCAACTCGCTCCACGAGGCCATGATCGCAGGGCTCCCAGTGGTGGTGCTCAATACCGGCAGCACGGCCGACGTCATACAGAACGACGAGAACGGAGTGCTGTTGACGCCCGCGGATCTCCCTCGCGCTCACGAGGTCATTCTCGAACTCTTGGCCGATGAGGAACGCAGGCGCTCTCTTGGCGAGAGGGCTCGCGCGAGCGCCGACAGGAGGCTCCCGACCTTTGAGGAACGTCAGGTCATGGAGGCCGAGGTAGCGGAGCGTGCTGTCGCGGAGCGCGCGGGATCGGACCCGCGGTGAACCGCGGACGAGGGTGTGCGTGGACGAGAGACTGGATACCGAGAGCAGTGAGAGCCCCGCAAGCGTCGTGTTCCGGCACAGCGTCATGACGTTCGGGACGAGGATGGCCATCATCTTCGTCAACATCCCGATCTCGATCATGATCGCACGGCTGCTGGGGACGGACGGCCAGGGGACCTACGCGTCCGCCATCGCTTTCCCGTCCATGTTCGCGTTCATCGGTCTCATGGGGCTGGATTCGGCCCACACGTTCCTGATCTCGCGGAAGCGGTACCCGCTGCCGCAGGTGAACACCCAGAGCCTCCTCCTGATGCTCGTACTTGGCGCCGTGGTCACGCCGCTCTACCTTCTCTTCATCCATTACTATCAGGGCGCGTCGGAACTAGGGCTCAGGTCCATACTGCAGACGTCGGCCGTGCTCATCCCGATCCTCTTGGCCAAGTACCTGTCTGTGGCGCTCTTCCTGGGGCTCAAGCGCATCCGCCTCTTCAACATGGTCAACCTCGTGCAGGCCGTCGTCCTTCTCGTTCTGATGTGCGTCAATCTGTTCGTCCTGGAAGGAGGGCCGCTCGGCGCCGTGATCGCGTACGCCGTGAGCGAGACCCTGGTCATCCTGTTCGCGGTCCGGACGATCCGCAGGGAGGCCGACGGCGGGCGCGTGTTCGCGAAGCCCGCGCCCGGGATGTTCCGGACATCGATCGTGTACGGTCTGCAGGGTCACTTCGGCGGGATACTGATACAGTTCACCTACAGGTTTGACATGTTCCTGGTGCTGTCGATGCTGGGACTCAGGGCCCAGGGCCTCTACTCGATCTCGGTCATTCTGGCAGAGAAGCTGTCGCACATTCCGCAGTCGATCAATGTCGTGCTCTTCCCGCAGGTATCGTCTCTCTCGACCGAGGAGGCGAACGCGCTAACACCCAGGGTCACGCGGAACTCGCTGTTTGTGGTTTTTGTCGCCGGCGTGGTTCTCTACCTGGTGAGCAGACCCCTGCTTCTCCTTTTCTATGGCACCGAGTTTCTGCCTGCCCTCACAGCATTTCAGATCCTGATCCCGGGCATCGTCACGCTCTCGGTTGCCAAGATTCTCTCGAGCGACCTGTCGGGCAGAGATCGCCGCATCTACCACACCGTGGCCACGGCAATCGCCTTCACGGTGAACGTGTCGCTCTGCTTCGCCTGGATACCACGCTTCGGTATCGCTGGGGCCGCCTGGGCGTCCACCGTCGCCTACACACTCCAGAGTGTGCTGATGCTCGTCTGTTTCACGAGGCTGTCGGGCTGCGGTCTCGCGGAGACGGTCCTCATCCGCAGGGAGGACCTGGCGTTGTACGGTGGGCTTGTGAGGAAGCTCTTGAGGCGTGGGGGTGGTGGGTAGCGGGGGCCCGAATTGTAGCCGATTCAGAGAGGCTGCCCGTCGTGACGGCGCGTTGGCTCTACGCGGGGTCAAGCAGCAGACGCGGGAGAAGGTGAGGGTTGGGCTGGCGGTGTGATGGATCGGCCAGGCACAAGGGTTGGGGCATGTCGTCATCAGCATCACGAGCATCGACGCCGCCGGGGAGAAGTCAAGAACGGCACAGGCGGGTGATGCTCCCGGTACGGCCCGGCGATCTGATGGAACTCCATCTCGGCATGAGGGCGCGCCCGCCGACCACACTGAGCGGTAGTCGACTTTGCTGTTGACAGCCCGAACGGACCTCAGTATTCTGCGTGCATTGAATTCTCCAATTGAGTCGCGTCTGATGCCGATGCGGCATTGACCGAGGCGACCCCTTCGAAGTCAACGTCGATGGACGGCCGGGCACCGTACGTCTGGGAGATGAGTTTGCGCTCTCCTTCGATCTGCGATCCGTGAGTTGTCTTAGCCTCTGCCCTGCAGCGCAGATCTACCACGTTCGAGTCAGCCATGGGCCCCGTGGCGTTCGCGTCACTGCAGCCCGACGGAGCAAGAACATGCCTTCTCTGACCGTATTCGGCGAGTATATGTGTTACCGCATCGGCGGCGCAGAGAAGAGCACCTATCTGCTCGTCGGGCGCCTCTCGCTGAACACGGAGCTCGAGATCATACCGGTATCGGGCGTCTGTGAGCAGTACGACAGGACGCTCGAGCGTATCCGCTACGATGGTCTCGTCGAGCTGCCTGTCGTCAGGCTCCGCAACAGGTTGCCTTTCCTTCAGTACGCGCTCAACTCGCGCACCGTGTCCGGGTACTTCCGCTCGTGCGCGGCCGATCTCCTGTTTGCGAATAGCCAGTCGGCGCCGATGGCAATCAACGCGTTCGGAGGGCCGTCCGTCTACTTCATACACGACGAGATGAGCCTCAACATCTATCGGACATACGAGACGAACGCACTCAAGAGGCTCAAGTTTGGAGTACGGTGGGGGCTGGATCTTCCGTTCATGCTGCACTACAGAAGCGAGAACGTACGGGCCATGCGCAAGGCGAAGCTGGTAGTGGCAAACTCACGGTACGTGGCGAGGAGGGTGAAGGAGTTGCTCGGAGTTGACGCGACGGTCGTCTACCCGCAGATAGATGTCTCGGCCCTGTCCGCGACGGCCCTGCCTCCACTCGAGGAGCGATCCTACATCATGATGGTCGGCGACCAGGATGTCAAAGGGCCGGGCACGTTTCGGAGGATTGCCGAGGCGATGCCGGGCGAGAAGTTTCTGGCCATCGGGCGGGGGTTCGCCGACGGCACGCGCGGAAACGTGACCCGGCGCGGTTTTGCGAACGACCCGCTCACTTACTACAGGCGGGCCAAGCTCGTTTTGCTCCCCTCGACGTGGGAGGAAGCGTTCGGCATGGTCTCCGTCGAGGCGTCCGCGCTCGGCATACCGACCATCGTCTCCGGCCGAGGAGGTCTTCCGGAGACCGTCCCCAACTCCGACATGGTCGTCGCCGACTATCGCGACCCAGCCCGTTGGGTGGGCGCCATAGAGAGTGCGCTGGGCGATTATGAGCGGCGGTCCGAAGCGGCGCGCGATCACGCGCGTCAGTTCGACGGCCGGCTGCAGGCGGCGGCGCTCGTGGAGCGTGTCCGGGACGCCACAGGCGTGAACCTGGGTTGACTTGACGACAGGCGGGCGGCGGCCAAGCCCTTGACGAGGGAGGCCGGGATGGGGGTCTGGGTCAGGCGTGCGGCGGACTGCCGGTGATAGATGCACGATGTGAGAGGGGCCCGGTCTTCGGACAGGGCCCCTCGTGTTTGTGCTCTGCCGCGTTGTCAGCACCTGGGGGCGGCACTATCTGCGGACCCTCTCGATCCACGCGGCCGCCCGCCGCATGAGCATGCGGTCGTCCTCTTCGAGCCCGAGCACAGCAAGCACTCCGATAAAAACGATGAAGGTCGCGGCGAGGATGCCAATGAGCGCGCAGACTCCGAGGTGCGGCGTGCTGGCACGCAGTAGTAGATTCCCCGCGAGCGCCACGGCGCCGGCGAGGACGAGCTTCAGATAGGAGCGTCGGTATGGCCAGATGCCCAGCAGGAGCTTCACCTCGATCAGGCCCACGATGTTGATCGCGGCAAGCGCCACTGATGTCGCGATCGCGGCTCCCAAGAAGCCGTAGCGCGGGATGAGGTAGAGATTCAGGCCGATATTCGCCGCCGTCACGGCGACGATGTTGAAGGCGTTGTAGTTCTGGTGTCCTGACTGTAGCAGGAGCGTTCCAACGGACCCGACCGCGCTGCGCGTGAGCACTCCGACGCCGAGCACCACGAGAGCTGCGTAGGCGGTGGGGAACTCGCTCCCGAACAGACGCAGCACGTCGTCGCCGAAACCGATCATCCAGATGAGTGCGGGCGTGACGATGATGAGCAAGGTGCGTGTGACCGAGGAATATAGATCGCTGAGCTCACGATGCCGCTCGTTGTGATAGAGCTCTGAGATGAACGGAGCGAACGCGTTATTGAACCCCATGAAGATGAGCGAGAGCGTATTCGAGATGAGAAAGGCAACGTTGTAGATCCCGACCGACTCGGATGTACTGAGGATCCCCAGCATCACCCGATCCGTGATGCTGAGGCTGTAGTTCATGAATCCGACGAACGTCATCGTGACGCTGAACGAGAGGAGAGTCCGATAGGAGACGCCTGCCGTCCGCGGGCCCCGCGTGATGTAAGGAGCCCGCCGATCGATGATGAGAAACATCGCACCGGTCGCGGCGGCGTAGGACGCTGTAAGCGCCCACGTCGCGCCCACAAGCTTGAGCCCTGCTGCGAAGAGCGCGAGGAAGATGGCGAGCTTCGCTACCTTGAAGACGACCTCGAGACAGAAGGTCTCTTGGCTCGCCTGTCGGATGGCGCGGAGCGTGAAGCCGTAGATCTTGATCAGAGCCGCTGGGAGGATGCCCAACGCGATGATCGGAACGAGCGACAGAAGCCTGGGTTCGTTGAAGATCGTGCCGGCGAGAACGTTTCGGCCGAGGAGGAGGACGGCGATCGTCACCAGTGTCGCAGCCACCGCGAGCAGAGAACCAGCAAAGAAGACGCCGGCGGCCCCTGTCTTGTCGTTTCGACTGAGTTGCACGGGGATGAACCTGAGAAGCGTCGGTCCCATCCCGAACGAGGCGAGAAGCGACAGCAACAGAAGTGTCGTCTGCGCGAGCACGAAGACACCGAGAAGGTCGGCGCCCAGGATGCGTGCGAAGACCAGGTTCGAGCCCAACCCGATGACGAGCCCGATGAACTGGTAGGCCATGATCCCTGTCGACTGCTTGGCGACATAGGCGAGACGCTTCTCGCCGGCGGCGTCTGGTGCTCTGGGATCGCTCATGGCGTCAGCCCCGCGGCTTTCTGCTTCATTGTGAGTGAGTCGTGGATGTGTGACCCCTCCGGGCCGGCCGTTGAGGGCCGGCAAGAACGACCCCTCCCAGCTCGCGTATGCCGCGATTCACCATGCGATCGGGCTCCGCGAACGGGTTCCAGTGTATCTTGTGGAGTCTGCGGCATCCGCTGAACTCGCTCCGTTTCTGGTCCCAACTGAGCATCTGCCGGCAAAGCCTCAGGTGTCCCGACACCTTCGGCGGGAGCAGTGGGGGGGGCCTGTGAGAAGCAGTCGTTGTCGCCCCCAAGCCAGGCGCGTCCACGAACAACACGAATGCGAGTCTCTCTTCAGGTATCAGTAGATCTCAGCTCCTGATTCAGTTCCGCCGCCCACCGGCATCTTCCTTGGGAGCACCTTATCGCGAAACCTCGCGAGGCGGCAGAGGAGCCCTCGCCGAATCGCATCGCTCGTCTTCGACAAGAAGTCCGGACGCAGAGAGAAAGGAGCATAACTCGCGAGCGCTGCTCTCGTCTACTCGCTCGACGCGGCACGGGGCGGCGGTCCTGAGGGACGCGGCCCCCCTACGCTTGTCGACAGCCGCCGTCATTGCGTCAGCACAGCGCGCAACGTTGTCCGCAAGGAGCACGCGCTCCGCCCCTTCATGTGCGTAGAATTCATCCGCAGCGTGCTGGTTCGCGCCCCCATCGCTCACGACCTCCCTGTCAGGACTCGTGCCTGGCTCGAGCTTGCGCTCTTCTTCGATCTCTCAGAAAAACACACTATCAGGCCCGCGTCTCAGTATCACCCGAAAAATAGAATCGCTACCGCAGCGTTTCAAAAACAGCCCGACGTACAGGTGTGGTGGGGTCCCTTCTGAGTTTGGGAGGTATGCCCCGCGTACCGCTGCGTGTGTCTCAACAAAGCTGGGCTGAACTGCTCCGGGTCTGCCGGGGACTCTACTTGAGTGGAGATTGGTGTCCTGGCGGAGTCGAAGCGATGTTCGCGGGAGGTTCGCGCCAGGTTGCCGTTGAAGCCCACGTAGCCCGAACCCGGCGCTCTCGCGTGCTCCGAAGCAAGTCGACGATGTTCCGATCACACCCAAGTCGATGTGAGCCAGCGTCCCGAGTTCGCACAGGGGAGGTTGAGCGGAAGACCGCTCGCATCCGGAAGAACCTCTTGGTGGCCGTGATGGGTTGTGCCGTGAATGGACCTGGCCAGGCGAGGAAGCTGATGTGGGGATTGCGGGAGGCAGCTCAGTTGCTGCTGGCTGACTCGCGTGGAGGTCGCAGGTTCGTAGCGGGGGCCCGCTACAAGGCCATTCACGACGCGATGGGAAACCGACACCTCATTGCTATCGTCTTCAAACGGTGCTATAGTTCAAGTTCATGTGGGAATGCCATACCTCCAGCGCAGCCCTTTCGAGTGTGGTGGCGATGTCGGACTGAGCGCAAGGAGCGCCCATAGCCAAGAGGCCGCAGTAGGAACGAATCCACAGCCTCTCAGCATCTCCGACTCCTCCCGCTTGGAAACAGCCGCAGTCAAAGAGGTGGCAATGCGTTTCTTCGCTATCGTTGCCTTGATTCTCGCCCTGGTTCTCTCTGCCGGCCTGCCCGTTACGGCGGTCGCCGGCGATTTCGTCGCCACCCATTTCGATGGCAACCCGATGCCAAGCGTGGTCACGGTCGCGCTCGACGATGGCACCACGGTCGAGCTGACTTACCCGACAGTATTCGTCGGTTTCACGACAGTGGTGCCGATGATGTCGATGACGATCAGCTGTGGCGATGGGGTGTGGGCGACCTATGACGATTTCTACGTGGGTCAGATGGCCACCGTTCCAGGAAGGGAGGAGAAACATGTCTGGTAGGCGAACCATTCCGCTGGTCCTCGTGCTGCTGGTCCTGTGCGCTCTCTCTGCACAGGCGCACGACGTGGCGACACACAACTCTGAGGGAACGTGTGCTGGCGTCCGCGGCGAACGAGCGATGGCCTACGCGGTTGTCATCAAGCAGTCGACGTACGACGACGTGCAGTGGGCCGCGGTGGCGGATTCACTCCTGGCAAGGTACTCGGGACAGCTATTCACCTGGACCTCCTCTCCGTACGACGTGCAGGCGGAGCTTTCGGCCTTCCGGCCGACGCACGTTGGCTTCGTCTGCGAGCTGGGCACCGCCTCCGCCAGCTTCGTGCAGAGCACGGTCTGGCCCTTCATGCGGAGCCTGGACACCGACAGCTACTGCGACGCCATCTGGGGGATCGTGACCGGGTACGACTTCGACGACGCGCTCAGGCTCGTCACCGGCCCCACCGGGTTCGACGTCAAAACGGTGCTCGGCGGGACCACCAGCTGCGATTTGGCCTATTACACCCAGGGCATCGCTACAAGCGAGGGGACGTACGGGCAGTACTACGTCAAGTACCCGGACTCCCTCGCCACTACGGCCCACACCGACGGTCCCACCGACCGCACCGAGTGGCTGGTAGGCATGATCAACGGGGGTATTCGTATATTCGACAACGACCGGGTCGACATCATGTACACGAGCGGACACGGCAACCACAACATGTGGCAGATGCACTACCCCGACTCGGGCCTCGAGGGGTTCTTCCGCTCGAGCGTCGGCCAGGTCTACGGAGATCCCTACAGTGGGCCGAACATCAACATCAATTCGGATCATCCGATGATCTACTTCGGACTCGGGAACTGCTACATAGGCAAGATCCTGAGCGGCAGCTCGATGGCGCCCTCCTGGATCCACACGGGCGGAGCGTACCAGTACACCGGTTACGTGATGTACGAGGGTGGCACCTCCCATCAGCACGGCGGCACGAAGGCGTACTTCTACAAGGCGGCGAGGCAATACACCTGGGCGGAGGCGTACTACCTTGCGAACCAGGCGCTGAGATTCGACATGCTGAACGCGACGCCCGGAGCGAGCCCGCCCGATCTCAACGGCTCCGCTCTCTACGGAGACCCGGGGATGCTGGTCAAGATGTCGCACGAGGGTGTATACCGGGAACCGCTCTTCGACACAGAACTCACGACGACCGCGGGCGCCACGCAGGACACCGTCACGTTCAGGATGACCATGAACAGAGAGGGAAGCCCCGGCTACACGAGCAAGTGGGGGGAGCGTCACCCCGCGACGATCCTTCCGTTCCGGGCGGACAACGTCAGCATCGTTTCCACAGATGCCATCAGTGCCGTCGTGGAAGACGATTTCGTCCTCCTGTACGCATGGTATCAGGGACAGCCGTCGCTCCCGGAAGGCGCGACCAGAGAGATCGTCTTCACGTGTGACCACGTTGAGACCGGTATCGACGACGGAACGGTGCCCGAACCGGAGCTTGTGAGGGTCGCCCTCCGTCAGAATCACCCCAATCCCTTCAACCCTGTGACGAACATCTCGTACACGCTGTCGCAGCAGGGCCAGGTGCTTCTCCGGGTCTACGGCGTTGACGGCCGGCTCGTGGAGACGCTGGTCGACGGCATCAAGCAGGCCGGCGACCACGATGTTCTGTGGGACGCGGGCGATGTGAGTTCGGGCCTCTACTTCTACCGGATTACCGCTGGTGGCGTGAGCGCGGCGAGGAAGTGCCTTGTGCTGAAGTAGCAGGCGTGTCCACACAGCGGCCGGCCTTCCGGCCGTGAGAGCGTCCACCCGCAGGGATGGACACCTGAGAGAAACGCTCCGCGGGCCGGGATGCCGCAGGAGGTGATGACAATGGATAGCTCGCTTCGCGGACGCGGGTTGCTGTTTCTCGTTGTTCTCGTGTGCCTCGTGTTGGTGGCGACGAACACCCGGGCGGAATGGGTGCTGATCGATTCCACCTACGTGACCGATCTCGTTCCGGCGGGGGAGGAGTGCTGCTTCTCCCTCCAGTATCCGGCGCACCAGATCGACGTGTCTGCTGCGGCCGGAGAGCTCACGCCCGACGCCGAGGCTGCCGTAGCTCTCTCTCCCGGCTGGTTGCGCACTGCTCTCCGGGAGAACTTCCTCCGGCTCAGCGAAACCGATCAGAACGTATACGCGGGTCTGATTCTAAGCGCGGAGCCCGCGTACGTGGACGAGATCTGCTTCGAAGTGGCCCACATTGCCCCGGAGACACTCGGGGGTTCGATGGACCCGGGCGTGCTCGTCGAGAACGTCGAATCGCTCTATGCGGCCGACGACCATCTCGCGTATGCAGACATCGTGGACTACGCCGGTGAGGACTACTACTCGACGATTAGCTACAGAGTCCTTGAGGGAGGAGAAACACACGAGTTCGAGCTTCCGCGCGACGTGTACTACTGGTACGTCGTGCATCCCAAGCTGCACAAGGAGACCCCGAACTATATCAACCCCGATACCGGGTACCCCGCGGCCCCGCCTACCGGCGTGTTCTGGCGGGACTTCCTAATGGACCACAGCGACCACGGGTATCCTCTCCTGAGGACGTGCCTCGACACCTGCTCGGTTCTCTGGAAGAGCGAGCAGAACACGCTCGATAACGGCGCGGTCGGCGCTGTCACGCGCTGGATCCAGGACGTGATGACCTTCCAGTCACATACGCATCACAACCAGCCGGCGCGGATATATCATCAGCACATCGGGACCTGCAGCGTGCACTCCTATCTTACGTCGGCGGCTGCGAGGGCGGCGCTCATCCCCGCCGTCGTCGATGTCATGTACAGCGACAATCACAAGATCAATGAGTTCTGGGACAGACGGTGGATCGCGTGGGAGCCCGTGAACACCTACATCGATAACCCGGGGGGCTACGAGAACTGGGGA
>JAUVLG010000157.1 GCA_030595835.1 Candidatus Eiseniibacteriota bacterium
CTGCGCTGATGTAGGCGAGCAGCGTCCTTCCGTCCATCTCCGAAGCACCTCCTCCGTCCTTCTCACACGACGGCACGCCGTGGCTCGCTGGCCACACGCGCTAGTCCGCGCGCTTCCCCCGACCCCGCGCTGCCTCACGGAACTCCCGGAAGAGCTCCGCCAGTGCCGGCGGCTGGTGGTGCGCGTTCAGGCCGCTCGGACTGGGAAGCAGCCACAACCGAGCCCCGGCCAGCTCCTCCTGCTGCGGACCGAACTCAGCCTTCGGGTGCCGGAACGCTTTCCGGTACGCTCCCTTCCCCAGGACCGCCACGTAACCCGGACCGTAGCGTCGGACCTTCCGCTGCAGCAGCCCTCGGCCGTGACGCAACTCCTCGGTGGACAGCGCGGCCGCAACGGACGTCGCGCGCGCCACCAGATTTGTCAACCCACACCCGTATCGGAGCATCTCATCCTGCTCGTGTGGCTCAAGCAGATGCTCCGTGAACCCCGACGCGTGCAGCGCCGGCCAGAAGCGATTCCCGGGCCGCGCGAAGTGATAGCCCACGGCGGCGGAGTACAACCCCGGGTTGATGCCGCAGAAGAGCACATCCAGATCCGGCGCCAGTATGTCACGAAGGCGCTTCCCGTGGGCGGCCTGGACCTCCTGCACTGTGGGCTTTTTCGGTCTCACGTCGGGCATCTCCTACCACGGGTCCAGTGGCGCTCCGGTGACGGTCTCTGCAAGGAGGACCTTGAGCCCGTCCGGAGCCACCTAGACGGTGTCTCCTGGGTTAGCGATATCGATGCCCTGCTGGATCGTCGGCTGCTCGGACGGAACGAGAATCGTGACGGCAGCGGCGATCACCGGGATTACCAGGGCGACGAAGACCACCATGAACGTTCGCTTTGCGTGCATCTCGCGACACCTCCTCTTCTCTGTCCCGTGTTCTGCCTGCCTAACGGACCGCGTATCAGCTGCGGGCGTCAGGTTGGTGCGTCGCGGGCGGCGGCCCGCGGTGCAGTCGGCGTGACACCCAAGCTCGGCGGCTGCATACGCTAGTTATGTGGCACTGCCTTGAGATCTCCCTCAGTGTTCACGGTCGGGAGTATTCTCAAGGTCGACGTGATCCTCTGATAGACGTCCTTGTGCTCGCCGAACGCCGGATCGTTGGAGTTGTGCTCATCGTGCAGTAGATGGACCGCACCCTGAGAGATCACCAGAAGATACTCGCGCTCGAGCGACTCGTGGGTCCACCGAACCCATGTCTTCGCCTCCCGGCCAGCCAAGGTACTGTCCGATGCAGTCCCGTTCCAGAGATCCGACAGATCGAACTGCGAGTAGTACGCATCGAGATCGAGCGTGTCCGGATTCGCGAGGACCCTGATCTCATATCGCCCGGGCCAGAACGCCTCGGACCCCTCAATGAACACTACCCTGTGAAGCTCACCCTCTCCAAGGACCGCAGGACTCCGCGCAACGTCACTGGTCTTCGGATCCACGGCAACAACAGCACTCCAATCTACTGGGTACGAAACCTCGATCCCGGCGGCATCGTTCCGGTGTACCTTCCAGTCAGCACCCGGCGAGTCCACATCGCTGCTCGCCGATCCGATGGCTGCCCCAAGCCCCACCGCAAGGACAACGGGGATCACTGTGCGACCGAGTCGAGTCATAGCATCCAATCTGGCAGTGCCACATGACGGACCGCGTATCAGCTGCGAGCGTTGAGGCTGGCGCGGCGGGTGCGTCGCGGGCGGCAGCCCGCGGTCCAGTCGGAGTGACGGCCAAGCCCGGCGGCCGCATACGCCAGTTAGGAGGCAGCGGCGACCGCCCCCGATGTCAGAAAACGTACCCGACGCTCAAAGTGACGTGGAGCCCGCTGAAGTCAAGACCCACCTTGTCTCCCTCCACAGTCGAGAAATAGGTCCCCATCTCGCCGTTGTACCACCTCAGGATGTTACCTTCTTCGATGTCCCAGGACTCGTCGGGCACACCGTTTATGGAAGCGCTGATATCGTCGACCTCGAGGTCGGCGACCGATGCAACTCTGTACGCGAAGTGCGCCGAAACGAACAGATTGTCTGTGAACTCGTACTCGGCCCCAACGAGACCATGGAACGCAACAGCCGATCCCGAGGCCTCTAGGTCCGCCTGCCACGCCAGAATAGTGTCTCCAGATCCAGGTCCGACATGGCCTTCCTGATATACGCTGAAGTCCATATCGAGTTTTGCGCCGAGGAGGTACCCCACGCCTGCCCCTAGGCGTAGCGCGACGGGGGAATCACCCAGAGGCAACCGGTACACGCCGTACACAGACGCAAGGTTGGCAGTTGCGCCACAGCTTACATCCACGTCCCTGGTGCTGCCGGTGGTTTCAAGGTACCAGTCGGAACCACTGCCACTTGAAAGCCGCAGGAACTCCGCCCCGACGACCCAGTTCTCGTTGATCAAGTACTCTGCGTACGCACCCCCCGAGAGAGCACTACGGAGTTCAATGTCGCCCCAATCGACTTCCCAAGCGCTCCAGAAGTCCTCCAAGTCGTCCATGATGCCATTCAAATCCTCTTGCTCGGACATCGCCATTCCAGCGGAACCTCCCAGCCTGAGTCGCCCAGCGAGATCGACTGCCAAGGCTGACTGGACCCCTACGAGCAAGAGAATCATGCAACCGATGGTTGCGAAGCTCGGCTGCTTGGACATGCACTCCCCTTGCCTAGTTCGAACCACCACTGGATCCGCTGCCGACTAACGGACCGCGTATCAGCCGCGAGCGTTAAGGCTGGCACGGCGGGTGCGTCGGGCGCGACAGCGCCCGGTGCAGTCGGCGTGACAGCCAAGCTCGTCGGCTGCATACGCTAGTTAGCCAGGCGGAACCGACCGCCTACCTGAACATAGCCTTGATCAATGACCACGTCCCCTGGTCTACTGGCGACCCCGACACCATGACGACGCACAAGGTACCCTCCACCAAGACCTCCGTGCCCCCGACGAGAGTTGCGTAGAGCGCGTAGCGGAACCCTGCCGGCGCCCATACGTCATGGTCTTCGTAGCTCCCGGGAGACTCAGGTGGAAGCAACTCCTGCGTAATGAACGCCCATGCCCCAACAGGAGGGTCGGCCTGCCGCATGAGTCTGAATCCCTCCACGCCGGCGAGCGACTCGACAGTCCACTCAAGCCAGACCGTCATCGAGTCCGTCTGCGTCGCTGTCATGGTT
>JAUVLG010000171.1 GCA_030595835.1 Candidatus Eiseniibacteriota bacterium
CGCCAACGTGCTCATGGTCGTGATGACCGTCATCGTGTCTGTGCCAGTGTTGGTGCACCACCTCATCGTGTCGGTGCACGTGGCCATGTCGTTCGCTGAACAGGAGCGCCAAGGAACCCGCTACCAGAACAGCCGCCCCAGCTTGCGCACCCGAGAACGGCTCCTTCAGGAACAACACTGACAGAACCAGCCCGAAGAACGGCGCGGTTGAGAACGCGATCTGGCTCCGGGACGCGCCCAACCCGTGCGCGGCTGTGATGTACAGGACTATACTGACGCCATACGCGAAGGCGCCGACCACCAACCCCAACGAGGCAGCGGCAGTGCTGCCAACGCCGCCGAGCAGAAAACCACCCACGAAGAGATTGAAGAGCCCCGCCACGGCACCCTTCCAGAAAGTCGTCTCGGAAGGAGTGATCCCGTCGATCAGGGCCGTGAAGTGATTGTCGAACCCCCAACACAGACAGGCAGCACCCACGAGCAGCGCGGCCAGAACACCCGCCTGCCCCTCGCCCAGAGCAAGAAGGACGGCGGCGGCAACTGCACCCGCAGCACCGAGCCAGCCCCGCCCGGACAGATGCTCCCGGAAGACAAACCGACCCAGGAGGACTGTGGCGACCAGTTCCAGACTGAGGAGGAGCGAGACTGACCCCGAGCGCGCAACCTTCAGGCCGAGCAGCAGGAGCCACGGGCCGAGCACTCCCCCGGAAACGATCGCTCCGGCCAGGAGCAGGCCTGTCCGGCGCCCCGAGCGCCAAGGCAACTGAATCGGCTTGCCACGCAGCATGATGGGCAGGACTCCGACCGCGCCTCCGATGTACAGGAGTCCGGCCAAAGCCTGAGGCTTCACGTCCCGGAGAAGCAACTTGCTCGCAGGTGTGGCAGCCCCGAAGAGGCACGCCGCAAGCAGGGCAGCGCCGACGAGATAGCCTGTGTTTCGCCCGTCCTTCATCTTCCTCCGAGTGGGCCGTCTAACGGACCGCGTATAACCCGCGAGCGTGAAGGGTGGCGCGGCGGGTGCGTCGGGCGCGCCAGCGCCCGGTGCAGTCGGCGTGACAGCCAAGCTCGACGGGTTCATACGCTAGTTAGACGGCCGCGGCGCGAGTCGACGAATCCTGGATCTTGTCTCGTCCGCTGCTTCTAGGCCGCGAAGCCAGAAAGTACGTACTAGGGAACACTACCGTCCCGACCCCAGTTCCGGAAATCAGACGCACCAAGCCACGATAGTGTCTGTACAGCTCGCAGTAGTAGGAACAACTCATGCAGTGCACTTCGCCGAACGCTTGGCTCAGGAGACCTCGGAGCTCCCTTGGAGAAAAGCCCGCATGCGCTCCCTGCTCGTTGGTGAACTTCCCTCCTGCCCTCATCTTCCAGTCTCGTAGATTCCACTGCACCTTCTGCTGCCAAGTTGTGTTGGGGGCCACAAGATAGCCCACGAGCCGCAGTCGGTTCGGGGTGCCCACACAACACAGACCATCATCCCGCAGAACCCGCCCCATCTCCATCACTGCTAACATGGGACCTCGGATGTGCTCAAGTGCGTGGTAGCAGTAGACGAGATCAAAGGAGGCGTCCGGAAAATCGAGGCGTGTCGCATCACCGCGCAAGAGCCTTGTGGACAGCCGTGCCTCGGGATCGAACCCGTCGACTATGTCGATACCGGTAACATCTAACCCCAATCTCCTCCCGAGAGTGGCTGCCTCCCGCCCCGATCCACACCCGACGACAAGCGCCCTCTCTAGCCGCCCTGCAGACCGCGCGGCCAGAATCGAGCACACTGCCTCCGTCTTTCGATCAACCATGATCACCCGCCTAGTCGTCTCCTGCGGCCGTCTAACGGACCGCGTATAACCCGCGAGCGTTAAGGCTGGCGCGACGGGTGCGTCGCGGGCGTCAGCCCGCGGTGCAGTCGGCGTGACGGCCAAGCTCGTCGGCTGCATACGCAAGTTAGGCTGTTCCGTTCTCTGGTGCCGATTCGCTCAAGCCTAGCCACTCGAGAGCATCGGAATAGTCTCGGAAGAGGCGAATCTGCCCTGGTGTTGCATCCCGGTAGGCTTGATACATCCGCACCGATCCAAACACGACATCCTGAGGAGCGACCACCGCCCTCTTGCTAGCCTCTGAGAACAACCGGGCCTCCGCAGTTCGCCGGATCTGCGACGACGAGACCTTCATCCCTTCCACCGAGCGCAAGTCGAAGAGGTGATCAAATGACGGATCGAATACTCGATCGCGTGCGAGCTGCGATTGGTGTTCAACAAAATCCGCGTTCGTCACCAATCCCTCGGCGGTACTGACGACTAATCGATCGGCGATTCTTATCTCGTATCGGATCGGCATCTGCTACCTCATCTGCCTCCGACTACCGCGCTGGAGTCAAGCGACTCCGGCAGGAACAGCCTAACGGACCGCGTATCACCCGCGAGCGTCAAGGCTGGCGCGGCGGGTGCGTCGCGGGCGTCAGCCCGCGGTGCAGTCGACGTGACAGCCAAGCTCGTCGGCTGCATACGCTAGTTAGGCGGCAGAACGGAACCGCCACTGTAGAAGCTCGCCTTGATCCGGCCCCAGGTACTGACCTCTACCGGAACCACTTCTGCCGGCACCTCGACGACTCCGTGGAAGGGGTCGAAGTTGCAGTACGGAGTCGTCGGACTCGAGATGTTGTTCC
>JAUVLG010000050.1 GCA_030595835.1 Candidatus Eiseniibacteriota bacterium
CTGGGCCGGGCGCGTGAGGGAGCGCTGAAGCATGGTTGGTACTCCTCGAGTGAATCTGCGGGACATCGCGGCGCCGCCGAATCTGGTGACGCTCGTCCGCATCGCGCTCGTGCCCGTGGCGTTGGTGTTCCTGGCAGGCGATCACAGGATCGCGGCCGTCACCGCTCTGCTCGTGATGTTCGTGAGCGATGGACTGGACGGATACCTGGCCCGAAAGCTGGGCCGCGTCACGGAGCTGGGGAAGATCCTCGACCCGGCGGCCGACAAGATAGCAGTGGCGGCGGTCCTCGTGTATCTCGTCGTCGTCGGTGAGTTCCCGCTGTGGGTATTTCTGCTGGTCGTCGCGCGGGACGTCGCTATTGTGTTGGGGGGGATGGCGATAGTCAGGAAGTCCCGCTCCGTGCCGCAGCCGCTGATGGTGGGGAAGATCGGGGTCGTCGTGCTGGGCCTTGTCGTGCTCGTGTTCGCGGCGGATCTCCAGGTCCTGGAGCCGGCGGCTCTCGTGCTGTGCGTGGTCGCTGTCGTGACGTCCGGCGCTGCATATGGGGTGGTCGCGCGACGCGCTCTCTCGGGGGCACAGAACAAGACAGCGTGAGCGGCGGCATCTGACGGGAGGCATCGATCAAGAAGAGCAAGGTCCATTTCCTCAGAGTGGGCGCGGGTGGAGGGGACGACATCGCCGCGCGGCTCGAAGCGCTCCTGGATGAGAGCTCCCTCGCCGGCGTGATTGCACCCGGCGAACTTGTCGCTGTGAAGATGCACTTCGGCGAGAGCCGGGTCACTGGGCACGTCCGGCCGAGGTTCATGCGCAGGGTGGTCGTGTGGCTGCAGAAGCAGGGCGCCAGCCCGTTTCTCACCGACACCAACACGCTCTACCGGGGCTCGCGCACCGACACCGTTTCGCACCTGCGCACTGCAGCGGAGCATGGGTTCACGTTCCAGGCCCTCGGTGCTCCTGTGGTCATTTCCGGAGGGCTGCGAGGGACCACCGAGACCGTCGTTCCCGTTCAGGGCCACTTCGTCACGAACGCTGCTATAGGGCCGGAGTTCGTCAAGGCGGACGCCCTCCTCTCGGTGGCGCACTTCAAAGGCCACGAGGTCACGGGTTTCGGAGGGACGCTCAAGAATCTGGGGATGGGTTGCGCCTCGAGGGCTGGCAAGCTGGACATGCATTCGACCACCAGGCCCTACGTGAAGCCCTCGTGTAACGCCTGCGGGGTCTGCCTGACGTGGTGCCCGGAGGACGCGATCACGGTGGGGGAGACGGCCGTGATAGACGAGGGGAAATGCATTGGCTGTGCCGAGTGCATAGCGGTCTGCCCGACGAAGGCGGTCGGCATTCGATGGAACGAATCGACTGACACGTGCCAGATGAAGATGGTAGAATACGCGTGTGCGGTGGTGGCTACGAAGCCCGGCAGGGCCGGGTACATCAACTTCATTACGGACGTTCATCCGGTCTGCGACTGCTTCGGAACGGAGAAGGTATCGATCGTCCCCGACATCGGAGTGGTGGTCTCGCTGGACCCCGTGGCGATCGACCAGGCCGCCTACGACCTTGTGAATGAGGCGCCGGCGGCGGCCGGGGAGCTGTCCGACGGCTACCGCGCCGGAAGCGATAAGTTCAGAGATCTGCACCCGGACGTCGACCCGACGGTCCAGCTCAGGCACGCGGAGGAGCTGGGTCTCGGGACCCGAGATTACGAGCTGATCGAAATTGCATAGAGCGCCCGTAGCTCAGCTGGATAGAGCACTGGATTCCGGTTCCAGGGGTCGGAGGTTCGAATCCTCTCGGGCGTACCAGAACGGCTCGGGCCGGCGGCACAGAATCGCCGGCCCGAGCCACAAGGCGACCGCGTCGGGGGTGGCGGCGCGCTCCAGGAGGCACACCATGAGGGCATCTTCTTTCGCCGCGGCCGCGGTCTGTCTAATGGTCGTCATGGCCACGACGACCGGCGCCGCGCCGCTCTACGCCGTGCGGCTGGCCGACGGCGTTTCTCTGACGGCCGTCGAGGACCTCGGAGCGGTGGTGAGGCACGTGGGACTCACCGAGATGATCGTGGAGGGTGGCGGAGGACTCGGGGACGAGTTGGCTGCGCGGGGTCGAGTGGCGAGAAGGCTGGCCGCGCCGCGCGCACCGGAGCTGCTCTACATCAGCTATCCGAGAGCGTCCGCCGACGAGCTGGCGCGCCTGGGTGACGTGCTCTGGTCGGAGGTCGGCGGCGCCGTCCTCATCTCGTGTGAGCCTGAGTACGTGGGCGAGCTCCGAGGTCTTTCGTATTCGCTGTACTCGCTTCCCCCGTCGGTCAACGCTGCCTCCTGGTTTGACAACACACCGCCCGCTCATGTGCTCGCCCGCTCGAGTGAGGACGAGCGCGCGGTCAGAGGCGTTGTTGAGGACGTCATGTCGTCCATCTCGTCCGATTCCCTGATGGCACATGTGCGTGCACTGGTGGAACATCCGGATGGGTCCTCCCGGTCGCGGTACGTACTTCGGGAGGAGTGTCTCACGGAAGCCAAACCGTACATAATGGACCGTCTGAACGAGTACCTGCCGACGCGGGCGTTCATCGACACGCAGCGCTTCACCGTTCGCGGCTACACGTGCGAGGAGGGCCCGGGCGGGACGATCCTCGAGTATCCCGCGGAGAACATCGTCGGAGTGCTGCCCGGGACCGGGCGGCTTTCGGGCTGCTACGTGATCTGCGCTCACTACGACGCCATAGCCAGCAACTCCTTCCCGTATCCGCACACGGAGCCGCCGTGGTTCTGGTGGTGTGAGAACCCCGCGCCGGGCGCCGACGACAACGCGACGGGCGTGGCCACCGTGCTGGAAGCCGCAAGGGCTCTGTCGGGCGTCAGCTTCCCGTTTGATATCCGCTTCGTGCTGCTCAGTGGTGAGGAGCTTGGGCTCCTCGGCAGCGCCGCGTACGCGGACTCCGTGGCCGGCTACCGCGCGGCGGCGGACTCCTTCGCCGCTCCTCCGGACACCATCTACGGCGTGCTCAACGTCGATATGATCGCCCACAAGAGGGAACTCGAGCACCCCGACACCTGCCACATAGTCACCAATCCCGGCAGCGTCTGGCTCGCGAACTGGATCGTCGATACTGCCGACTCGCTCTACGTGGATCTCTTCCCCGAATTTGAGGCTCGCAGGATCGACCAGGCACTCGGCTACAGCGACCACGCCTCGTTCTGGCGGCGCGACTACGATGCCATCATCGCGATCGAGCACTACAACCCTCGCAGAAGGAACACGAACTACCACACGATCGACGACGTGCTCTCGACGCTCTTCCCGTCGCAGCTTGTCAAGACGGCGCGCATGGTCACCGGCGCCGTCGCCCGACTGGCCGATCCCGACGGCCAGTTCAACCTCGCGGTATTCGCTGACGACCTCGTGTTCTACGCGACGGACGCAGACGGGATCGAGTACCACTCCGACCATTTCGTCGTCGGGGAGCTGATCCCGGTGCGCGTGGACTTCCACGCGTTCGGCCCGGACGGGAACGCCGACGTCGTGCTGGAGGTCTGGGACGGTTCGCCGGACGAGGGCGTCCGTATGTGTGAGGCCCAGTTCGGGGGCATCATGGGCGGGGGAGAGGTGCTGACGCACAGGTTCGAGTGGGAGCTCGACGACGACGATTTCGGGGACCACCTGTTCAGCGTCCGTCTTGTCGTGACCGGAGACGACGAACTGACCCTCACCGACAACGTCGTCGAGGGGATCCGGGTGCGCATCGATGCCCCGGAGCTCTTCGTCGCCGAGCATTTCACGTGGCCGAATCCGGCAAGCGAGCTTGCGGAGCTCAACTTCGAGTACCGGTTGTCGCGCGAGATGGAGGGCAGCGTCACGATCGAGGTCCTCGACCTGCTCGGGCAGATCATCGGGAAGACCACCATGGTATACGATGCCCACCCCAGTTCGCCGAATGAAGGCGTGCTGCCTGGCATGAACACCGTCAGTTGGGAGAGCTTCGACGCGACCGGCGCCGACCTGGCGAGCGGTGTGTACATCTATCGCATAATGGTCTACGGCAGCTTCCTCGACGAGGATCCCACGGATCAGGTCATGGGCAAGTTCGCCATCGTGCGTTAGGCGCCGATCACGACGAGTTCGGCGGGCAGCGGGCAAGGCGCGTGGGCGCACCGTGGGTACCGGTTTCATGGAGCCCGCTGCGGTGGTACACGCGAAAGGTCTGGAGAGAGTAGTGCGTCACCGTGACTCGCGTCCGCACGAGCAGAGGTTCTACAGGCTGGCAGTGGGCGGGGCGAATCTCGCGCTCGCGGCAATGCTGTTCTACGGAGCCTCGAGGTACTTCGATCTCATTGCGCCGCGGTTTGGGCACCGCTTTGTGTACGTGCCGGTCCTGATGTGTGGCATCGCCGTGTGGGTGCTGACGAAGGGGCTCCTGATTCTTCTCAGGAGGGGGCGTGGGAACCACTGAGCATCCGGGATCGGTCAGGCGAGGAGTCGTTGCGTTCGATGTGGACGGCGTTTTCCTGCGGGGTCTCTTCCTCTCCAAAGTTGCCAGCACGACCAGCGCGTGGATCTGGATCCGGAGCATGTGGCTCGGGTTCCTGCTCAAGCTCGGACTCACAAGCGTGAGCAGTGTTGTCGAGCGGGCGTACTCCTTCCAGCGTGGTGTACCGCTCAAGGATATTCTGAGCGTCGGCGGCACGCTCCGTCTGGTGCACGGTGCGCGGGAGCTCTGCGCGGAGCTCAGGGAGGCCGGCTACCACGTCGTCCTGGTCAGCGCCGGGGTTCCACAGCAGGTCGTCGAGAGGATCGCTTCCGAGGTCGGGGCGGACGGCGCCTGCGGCGTTCTGCTGGATGAGTCCGACGGAATTTTCACCGGACGGCTTCTCGGAGACCGCCATTCAGGACGCGGGAAGAGAGATGGTCTCAGGCGGATGCTTGAGGAGCGTGGCCTCAGCTGGTCGGACACCACCGTCGTCGTGGACGACGCCAGCAACACCGAGATAGTGGCGGCCGCGTGGCGGAGTATCGGTGTGAACCCGGAGTGGCGCATACTGCGCAAGGCGGACTTCGTCATCTACACCAGGGATCTTCGCGAGATCCTCGAGTTTTTCCCGGAGGGGTACACGAAGGGCGTGACGCTGCGGCAGACCGCCATACTGCACGAGGCATTCCGCAAGGCCATCCACTCCTGCTCGATCATCATCCCCGTTCTGGCCGCCTCGTGGAAGACGCCGACCCTCTGGCTCATTGGCTCGGTGACCGTGGTATACCTCCTGTCTGAGGTGATGAGACTGCTGGGCGTGGCCGTGCCCGTCTTCTCCACGGTGACCTGGCGTGCCATGCGCTCCTCGGAGCCCAGGATGGTCGTAGCGGGGCCGTTGCTGTTCGGAGTGGGCATTTTCATCACGGTCGCGCTCTTCGAGCCTGCCGCGGCCACCGTGGGCGTGCTGGTTCTGGCAATAGGCGATAGTGCCGCGAGTCTCGTCGGAAAGACCTTCGGAAGCACCACGCTGCCCCATAATCCCGGTAAGACGGTCTTGGGGTCGTTTTCGCTCTTCGCTGTTGGCGTGCTTGTTGCTATATTCTTTGTCTCGGTGCCCTGGGCTCTTCTCGTGGGTGCGGTGGCCAGTCTGGTCGAATCGCTGCCGCTGGGGCCGAGTGATAATCTTCTGCTGCCGCTGGCCACAGCGGGGGTCGTCGCTCTGGCGCTGGTCTAGCGCGCAGCGCGGGGATTGAATCATGTACCCGCCTCCGGCGGGTCAAGGAGGACGTGTTGCTCAAGGAGAAACTCCAGTCGAAGGAGGCGCGTCTGGCGGTGATCGGACTGGGCTACGTCGGGTTGCCGCTGTCCATGGAGTTCGCCCGTTCCGGTTTCCACGTCGTGGGAATCGACACCGACGCTCAGAAAGTTGGGCTTCTGAACGAGGGTGAGTCGTACATCCAGGATGTGCCGGCCGAGTGGATCAGGGATGCGCTCGACGCCGGGACGTTCGAGGCGACCACGGACTTCTCGGCACTGCAGACGGTGGACGCCGTCGACATCTGTGTTCCCACGCCACTCCGCAAGACCAGGGACCCGGACATCTCCTACGTCAGAGCCGCCGTGGCTGACATCGCGAGGTTCCTGCATCCGCAGATGCTCGTGATCCTCGACAGCACCACGTATCCCGGTACCACCGACGAGGTGATTCTCTCGAGCCTGGAGGCGACGGGGCTCAAGGTCGGGGAGGACTTCTATCTTGCGTTCTCGCCCGAGCGCGTCGACCCCGGGAACGAAAAGTGGAACACGCGGAACATCCCCAAGGTCGTCGGTGGTGTGACGCCCGCGTGCACGGAGCACGCGGCTCTTCTCTACTCGCAGGCTCTTGGCCCGGTCGTGCCGGTGTCGTCGACGAAGGTCGCCGAGATGGTCAAGCTGCTCGAGAATACGTTCCGCAGCGTCAACATCGGCCTCGTGAATGAGATGGCGCTCATGTGTGACCGCATGGGCATTGATGCCTGGGAGGTCATCGACGCGGCCGCGACCAAGCCGTTCGGGTTCATGCCGTTCTACCCGGGGCCCGGTCTCGGCGGTCACTGCATTCCCATTGATCCGTTCTATCTGTCCTGGAAGGCCAAAGAGAGCGGGTTCGAGGCCAGGTTCATCGAATTGGCCGGTGTCATCAACGGCAGCATGCCGTACCACGTCGTTTCCAAGGTTGTCGACAGCCTCAACGAGAACGGGAAGCCGGTCAAGGGCTCGAAGATCCTGATTCTTGGGGTGGCGTACAAGGAGGACATCAACGATGTCCGGGAAGCGCCGGCACTCGACATAATGAAGCTCCTGCAGGACAAGGGGGCCGTTGTGTCGTACTCCGACCCGTTCGTCCCAACCGTGCATCAGGGTGACCTCTCGTTGAGCAATGAGGAGCTGACGCCGGAACTGCTCAGCGATGCCGATTGCATCGTCATCACGACGGCGCACTCGTCCGTCGACTACCAGGCCGTGGTCGATGCGGGCACGCCGATAGTCGACACGCGCAACGCACTGAAGGGCTTCACAGGGGATCACATCCAGAAACTCTAGCGGTCTCTGCCGATTGGAGAGTTCGATGTCAGTCATGCTCGTTACGGGTGGAGCGGGGTTCATAGGATCGCATATCGTCGAGAGGCTTGTTGGGCTCGGTCACGAAGTCAGGGTCCTGGACAACTTCTCCACGGGGAAGCGCGAGAACCTCTCGTCGTTTGAGGGCGGGATCGATGTCATCGAGGGAGATATCCGCGACGTGCCCAGCGTCGAGAGGGCCGTGAAGGGCGTGGAGGTCGTCTTCCACGAGGCCGCGCTTGCCTCGGTGCCGCGCTCTGTCGCCGACCCCGCATCGAGCAACGAGGTGAACGTGACGGGGACGCTCAACCTGCTGGTAGCGAGCAGGGACAGCGGAGTGCGGCGATTCGTCTTCGCCTCGTCTTCGTCGGTGTACGGGAACAGTCCGGAGCTGCCGAAGCGAGAGAGCATGGCGCCGTCGCCCGAATCGCCGTACGCCGCGAGCAAGCTCGCCGCAGAGAACTACTGTCGGATATTTTTCTCCCTGTACGGTCTCGAGTGCGTGTCTCTTCGTTACTTCAATGTGTTTGGGCCCAGGCAGGACCCGGGCTCGGAGTACGCCGCCGTCGTGCCTCTCTTCGTTACGGCGCTTCTGGAGGGAAGGGCGCCGACGATCTACGGCGACGGTGAGCAGTCGAGAGACTTCACCTACGTCGCGAACGTCGTAGATGCAAACATGCTCGCGCTGTCGGCCGATGGCGCGGCCGGCGAGGTGTTCAACATCGCCTGTGGTCACACGGCCACCGTCAACGAGCTCCTCGCCAGGATGCAGGAACTCACCGGTACGTCGCTTGCTTCTCACCACACGGACCAGCGGGCCGGGGACGTCAAGCACTCGTTCGCGGACATCTCAAAGGCAGAGGGTACATTGGGTCTGGACCCGAAGGTCTTGTTCGATGAGGGGCTGACGCTCACGGTAGACTGGTTCCGTTCGTAGATGATGTTGTTCTGAGGACAGGCGGGGCTCGCGTGAGTCCTGTCAACCGGGAGGCAGACTGTGAAGAAGGTCTGGATTCTCGACACCGACGAGTCGTCGGCCGATGAACTCGTGAACGCGCTCTCCACTTTGGCCTATAATATCTCAGTCTGGACCGCGCCCCGGAAGATGCTGGAGGCGCTGGGCGACGGGGCTCCGGACCTTGTGGTTGTGGAACACGGACTCGAGGCGGTCGACGTGGTCGATCTCCTGCGCGAGGTCAAGTCACTGGGTCGGCGCGTGCCGGTCGTCGTGGTGGCACGACGGACCAGCAGCCAGGGCGCGATCGAGTCGATGCGCGAGGGGGCGTACGACTACCTGCCGCGCGAGACGCTTCCGTCCGGGCTGGAGGACGCGGTGAGACGCGCTCTTTCTGCCGACGGCGGTATGATACGCACGGTGGGCTCGCCGGGGCCGGGTGACGTCGCCGATCTCGGGGCCATCATCGGGAGGACGCCGGAGATGGTTGAGATACACAAACTGATCGGACAGGTCGCCGCCACCGACGCTTCCGTCCTGGTGCATGGAGAGTCGGGAACCGGCAAGGAACTCATCGCCAGGGCCATCCACTACAACAGCAATCGGCGTGAGCGTCCCTTCGTTGCTGTGAATTGTGCGGCGTTGCCCGATGACTTGCTGGAGACTGAGCTCTTCGGCGGCCGTGTTGTAGGGGGACGGGAGACATCCGCGCGGTTCGAGCAGGCGCGGGGCGGGACCATCTTCCTCGACGAGATAAGCGAGAGCAGCCTTGCGGTGCAGGGCAGGATACTGACGGTTATGGAGGACGGTTTCTACGAGCGTCCCGGCGGCAGGGCCAGGTCGAAGATCGATGTCAGGATCATAGCCGCAACGGGGCAGAGCCTGGTCAGCCGCATGAAGGAGGACCAGTTCAGGGTCGATCTCTTCTATCGCCTGAAGGTCATCTCCGTCTACATCCCGCCTCTTCGGGAACGGCGCGCCGACATCCCGGTGCTGGCCGAGCACTTCCTCGAGCGAACAAGAACGAACATGCGGAAGGACATCAGCGGCATGACGCCCGCCGCGTTCGAAATGCTGGAGAGATACGCATGGCCGGGTAACGTGCGGGAGCTGGAGCAGGCCATTCACCACGCGGTCGCACTGAACAGGACCGGGGTCCTGGCGCCGGAGGACTTCGAGATGTCCGGCGACGAGGAGCTTGCTGATCTCAATGCCGCGGCCGCTGAGAGGGAGATAGCGCGCTGCGTCCGGGCCCAGCTGAGGAGGCGTTCCGAGGCCGGTGAAGAGGGCGTCAGTGACGGTATCGTGGCCGAGATAGAGTCTATTCTGGCGCACGAGGCGCTCGAGCTGACCGGTGGCAATCAGGTCAAGGCCGCCGGGCTTCTGGGGATCAGCAGAAACACCCTGCGCAAACGTCTGTCCTGGAGGGAGCCATGATGGTGCGAGTGGTCCGCGTGCTTCTTGCTGCTCTGCTCTTGCTGGGTGCGGGGCTCGCTCTTGTGGGCGGCGCCGGGTGCTCGTACTACGGCTTCTCGTCGTCCGTGAAGACGCACATCTCTACGATCGCCGTGCCGGTTCTTCTGAACGAGACGCTGGAGTACGGCGCCGAGCAGGGTGTGACAGACGCGATAATCGCCGAGTTTACCGAAGACAACGCTCTCAGCGTCGTCGGTGAGGAAGTGGCGGACTCCGTTCTCAGAGGGGCGGTGGTTCTGTACGAGCGTCCCGTGATGTCGTACGACGCGTCGGGGAATCCGACGGAGTACAAGGTGCGGGTTGTGGCTGAGCTGTCGTACGAGGACCTGACGAAGAACGAGATGGTCTGGGAGGAAGAGGTCGAGGGCTGGGCGGTCTACTCCGAGGCGGGGGAGGGAGGCGACCTGACCACCGAGGAGGCGGCGCGGGCGTACGCGTTCGTGAAGCTTGCCCAGGACGTCCTTTCCAAGACGGTACAGGGGTGGTAGGCGGGTCCGAGCAGACGGGCCTGGGCCTTCCGCGCCTTCTCCGGAGCACGGACACAACATGACATTCGCGGAATTCCAGAAAGCTCTGGTCGACGGTTCGGTGCCGCCCGTGCTTGTTTTTCACGGGGAAGAACCTTTCCTGGCGAGTCTGGGCGTCGATCTGCTGAAGAAGCACCTGCTGTCTCCAGGAAGCGAGGCCTTTGACTTCGTCAGTCTGTTCGGGCGTGAGACCACGGCCGAGGCCGTAGTCGCCCAGGCGACCACGGTGCCCATGCTGTCCGAGAAGCGCGTGACGGTGGTCTACGAGTTTCTTGGCCTTGCTCCGTCACAGCGAACGCAGCTTCTTTCCTATGTCAGGAACCCCGTGCCGAGCGCCTGCGTAGCGCTCGTGAGCTTCGAGCGGCTGACCGGCAAGAACAAGTTCGAACGCGAGCTTCTGGACGAGGGTGAGCCCGTTGACTGCGGGCGACCTTCGGGCGATCAGCTCCTGGCGATCGTGAAGCGGATGTCCGAGAAGAGGGGCAGGGAGATCGAGGAGGCCGCGATCTCCGCTCTTATCGACTGGACCGACGGCAGGCTCAACAGGATCGCCAACGAGCTGGACAAACTGAACTGCTTCGCACCCGATGGCTCGTCGATAGGGCTCTCGGAGGTCGAGGCGGTCGTGGGTGCGCGAACGTCAGGTCTGCGTGATCTTGCGCTGGCCATTGCCAGGCGAGAGACCGGTAGAGCGCTGGCGCTTCTTGATGAGTTGGTCGACGGTGGTATGAGCGAAGCGCAGCTGGTCTCCCAGCTCTACGGTTTCTGGATCTCGCTCTGGCTGGCCAGGACCGGCAGCGGGGGCGGCCGTCGCGGCTACGGCGGCGGTTCTTACGACCGGCTCTGGTCGAACCGGGGCGAACTGACAGAGCTGGCATCCGCGCGGACGTCGAGGGACTACGCGCGAGGCATCGGTCGCTTCTACAGGGCGGATGTTGACATCAGGCGCGGCATGTCCCCCGGTCCCACGGTCGGGCTCCTCGTCTATGAACTCACCTCCAGTACGAGCTGATGCCGATTCGACGGGGGAGAGGGGGCAGCGGCGAGCGCACGGGCGGGAAAGCGAAGGAGCCCGCGTGATCCCGACTGCGCTGCCTGTCCCGTCAGGCTGGAGTGCGACTTCGGCCGTTCGCACACGGCCGGGCCGGGACCCTGAGCGCCTGCCAGAAATGGCTTGACGGGGCTTCCCTGCCTGTGTTAATCACATATTGGTAATCTCGTGCTGGTGCGTATCCGCGCGTCGGTCGTTGGGATAAGTACATCTGTCTTGCTGCGCGTGGCCGGGCCGTACCCCCGAGCATTTTGTCGCTTGAGAAGAGGAGGATGTGTGATGCGTTCCAGCAGAAGCATGCTGATCACGAGCCTTGCGGTGCTGGTTCTGGGACCGGTACTGGCGCTTGCCAACGGTTTCTACACGCCAACGGTGGGCACGCGAGCGGGCGCCATGGGTGGCGCCTTCGTAGGTCTTGCCGACGACTACAGCGCCGTCTACTGGAACCCGGCCGGCGTAACTCAGATCAAGGGCATGGAGCTGACAGCCACGGGGCAGGATGTCGTGTCGCTTGCCTCTCGTGATGAGGGGTTTGTGACGTACGAAGGGTACGCGGAGGCAGAGGGCCGCTTTGCCATGGCCAGTATCGGGGCGACCAACCTGACTGCCAACCGGTTTACGCCTGGTGTGTTCTTTTTCACCGACGCCGGGCCCTTGCGTTCGGTGTTCGACAAGGTTGGGATCGCTGCCTACACCATGACCGAGTACGGCTCGACGTGGAGTGGTGACGACGTGTTCAGCGACGACGACTTCGTGAGCGTCGGCGGCGGCTTCCGGGAGACGGAGCTGGTCGCGGACATGCAGGACTACGAGAGCAGGATGAAGACCTACGTGTTCTCCCCGATCCTCGCCAGGGAGGTGCTGCCGGGCCTGAGCGTCGGTGTGACGGCGAATCTCGCCTACAGTCACTTCACGCTCAAGGACGTCTACATGGACACGGATATCGAGGTCACTGAGACGCCCGAGGGCCACGACTATGCACTCCACATCACGCCAGTGCAGCACACCGACGACGTCACCGGATGGGGCTACGCCGCTACCGTGGGCATCCTATACCGTGTTGGCAGACAGTTCAGCGCCGGTCTGACCGTCCGCACGCCCATGACGATGGCTTACGAGGGAACGTACGGTCTCCTCGTATCGGGTGGTGGAGAGGGGGACACGAAGGAGAAGCACGACCTGGACTTCGAGATGAGATTCCCGACGTGGATCGGAGCGGGTTTCGCCTATCGCGATCTCCTCTTCGATGGTCTGACGGTGACGGGCGACATTCAGTGGACCGATTGGTCCACGATCGAGAACATCAACCGGAACATCGCGTGGGGCGAGCAGAGCGTGTTCACTGAGGAACTCCAGCAGGGGCTCGACACCACCCATCTGGACTGGGAGGACACCGTCGAGGTAGCCGTTGGTTTCGACTACCGGCTCAAACGCTCGCTGTCACTCAACCTGGGTTACAGGAATTCGCCATCACCCGCCCCGGACAGTACTTACGACTTCGTCATGCCGCAGTCGGCCAAGAACATAATCGGACTGGGCGTGACGTACCGCCAGGATTTCTGGCGCGCTGCGTTTGCGGTCGAGTACCAGGCGGGCGACAAACGCACGCTCACGGAGACCACGGACATGGACGGGAAGCACCTCGACGACATTCTCATCCCGTCGCTTTCGTTCACGTATGCGTTCTAGCGGAACAGCGGAGCTTTGATTTCAGGGCCGGCACCGCTTCCCGGTGCCGGCCTTTTCTTTGCACGATGCTGCGGGCAATGACCAGAGGAGAGGTTGGGTCGCATGACACGGTACCCATTCGCTGAGATAGAGCCGAAGTGGCAGGAACGGTGGGAGGAGCGGAAGCTCTTCCGCTGCCCCACGGATGCGGAGAACAGGTACTACTGCCTCGTGATGTACCCGTACCCATCCGGTGACCTTCACGTGGGCCACGGTCGCAACTACATCATCGGCGACTCCATCGCGCGCTACAGGATGATGACGGGAAGGTCCGTCCTGACTCCCATGGGTTGGGACGCATTTGGCTTGCCTGCTGAGAACGCCGCCATTGAGAAGGGCATCCACCCACCGGTCTGGACGGACGCCAATATCGTCAAGATGAAGGACCAGTTTCGCAAGTGGGGGATCGGCTACGACTGGGACCGGGAATTCGCGTCCCATCAGCCCGCCTTCTACAGATGGACACAGTGGATCTTCCTCAAGCTCTTCGAGCACGGCCTGGCCTATCGGAAGGGTGCGCCGGTCAACTGGTGCCCGTCGTGCGCCACGGTGCTGGCAAACGAGCAGGTGGTTGAGGGGAAGTGTGAGCGGTGCAAGTCGGTGGTCACCATACGCGACCTCGAGCAGTGGTTCTTCAAGATTACGGACTACGCTGACAGGTTGCTCGATGGCTTGGATGACCTGCCCGGCTGGCCGGAACGCGTCAAGCTGATGCAGCGTCACTGGATCGGGCGCAGCGAGGGTGTCGAGATCGACTTCGCGGTCGCCGAGACCGGGGAGCCTCTTCAGTGCTTCACCACTCGAGTGGACACGATATTCGGCGTCACCTACATGGTGATGGCGGCGGAGCATCCGGCGCTCAGGGGACTCGTCGCCGGCACTGAGCACGAAGCAGAGGTGATGGCATTCGCCGAGCGGGTCAAGGCAGCGGGTTCGATAGTGCGCGGCGACGCCGACGTGCCGAAGGAGGGTGTCTGGACCGGGAAGCACGTTATCAACCCCGTCAACGGCGAGAAGATACAGCTGTGGGTCGCCAACTACGTGCTCATGGAGTACGGGACGGGGGCCGTTATGGCGGTCCCGGCGCACGACCAGAGGGACTTCGAATTCGCCCGCAACTACGGTTTGCCAGTCCGCGTCGTCATCGACAGGGCCGGTGGGGCTCTGGACGGCGAGACGATGGCGGAGGCCTACGTGGAGGACGGCGTCCAGACGAGTTCCGCGCAGTTCGACGGGCTTCCCAACCGTGACGCGATGGAGAGCATAGCCGACTGGATGGAGGAGGGCGGCATCGGTCGACGGACCGTCAGCTTCAGACTGAGGGACTGGCTGGTCTCGAGGCAGCGCTACTGGGGCACGCCCATTCCGGTCATCTACTGTGACCAGTGCGGCATCCAGGCTGTTCCCTACGACGACCTGCCCGTGTTGCTCCCGACCGACGTCACGTTCTCGGGCAAGGGGGAATCACCGCTGACGACCTCGGAGAGCTTCCTCAATGCGCGGTGTCCGAAATGCGGGGGCAAGGGGAGGAGAGAGACCGACACGCTTGACACGTTCGTTGACTCGAGTTGGTACTTGCTGCGCTACATCTCTCCCGGAGAGGAATCGGTCCCGTTCGTCAAGGCGGACGTCGACAGGTGGCTCCCGACCGACAGATACATCGGCGGGATCGAACATGCGTGCGGTCACCTCATCTTCGTGAGGTTCATGACGAAGGTGATGAAGGACCTGGGGTTCGTGTCGTTCGACGAGCCGATCGAGCGGCTCTTCTGCCAGGGCATGATCACGAAGGATGGCGCGAAGATGTCGAAGTCGGTCGGTAACGTCGTTCCGCCCGAGAAGCTGATCGCCCGATACGGCGCCGACACCGAACGGCTCTACACGCTCTTCAGCGGACCGCCGGACCGGGACGCCGAGTGGAACGACACGGCGGTCGAGGGGGCGCACCGCTTTCTGAATCGCGTGTGGAACCTTGCACTCGAGTGGCCCTTCGACGCGTCTGCCTCAGAGACCGTCTGCACGGAGCTGGCCTGCGGCGGCCTCCCTGACAAGGTGCACAAGTTGCACGGCAAGACGCACCAGACCATCAGGAAGATCACGGCCGACTTCGAGGCGTTCCATTTCAACACGGCCGTGGCGGCGACGATGGAACTTGTCAACGCGACGCGCGCGTTCATTGAGGAACTCGGTGGGAGGGATGCAACGAGGGTTGAGCGTGCCGCCGTGTCCGAGGCCCTCGAGAGTGTGGTCCTGCTGCTCGCTCCAATGGTGCCTCACATATCTGAGGAGCTCTGGGAGCGCGCGGGTGGCGAGGGCTCTGTGTTCGATGCTGCGTGGCCTACATTTGACGAGCTGGCCGCCGCCGAGGACGTCGTGACGATTGCCGTTCAGGTCAACGGCAAGCTCCGCGCTGAGGTCGAGGCGGAACGAGGAGCCTCTCAGGACGCGGTTCTCGAGCTGGCCATGGCCGATGAGCGGATTCAGAAGCACACCGAGGGCAAGACCGTTCGGAAGGTCATCCACGTTCCGGACAGGATTCTCAATCTGGTGGTCGGCTAGCTAGCCCGGCCCGTGCTGGAGAGAAGACAACATGGCTTACAAGATTACATGGCACGGCCACGAGAACTACGACAGTGGCACATTGACGTTCGAGCCCGGCGAGTCGCGCTACTTCGTGAGTCGAGAGCATGTCCCGATCGAGCTTCTGATGGATCACCGGTTCCGCGCCGAGGCCGTGACGGCCGAGGAAGCGTTTCCGCCCGAGGTCATTGAGGACGACGATTCGGAGTAGCGTTTCCGAGTGATATTGCACGCAGAGGTGATAAACTATCAAATTCCCTGGCAGAGCACCCGGGGAAGGGCCGGCGCCGCCATCGGGCCGGCCTTTTCGTGCTCGTGAGTCAGTGCTCTGTATTTCCTGATTGCGTAGTTTACAGAATATGCATTATGCGACGTATAGAGGGGGAGCTGACTGACGGTGCCCGGGGGCTCCTGCCTGGCTTCCGCTGGTGCCTGGCGGGCCTGCCTGATGGTCTGCACGGGGTCCTAAGGGTCCTCTGCTCTCGGGTCTGGCGAGTACTCTGGCATTAGATGCAGAACGGCGGGCTTCCATTCTGGAAACCCGCCGTCGTGTGTTTCTGTCGTGGTTCGTGTCGTGCGTTGTTCTCTTTGCACGTGTCGTTGCTGACTAACTGGGTGCGCAGGCGCACGAAGCCGTGCGCGAATCCGTCCTACGAGTCGAGGTGGACGCCGGCTTCCGCGAGGCTCGCCCGGGCGTCGCCTGCCCAGGGCGTATCGGGATGCTCGTCGACGATCTCGCTGGCCGTCTCGCTCACCGCCTGCCAGTCGTTGGCGGAGCGGTAGCAGCGCAGGGCGTCCGCCAGATAGCGGGCGACGGTGGACTCGAGATCAGGTGACTGCAGAGCGAGCTGCTTGTAGATCTCGGCGGCTGCCGGGAAGTCGCGCCTCTGCTCCAGAACGGAGGCCTTGCCCTCGAGTGCGACCTTCCCCAGAGTGCCCTTCTTGCCGTAGCTGTCAAGATAGCTCTGGAAGTTCTCCAGGGCAGGATCGTACTGCTGCTGCTGGTAGAGGATCGTTCCCAGGTAGCACGTCGCCGCGCCGGCGCTGCGTGTGCCGGGATAGGTATCGATGACGGCCTGGTACTCTTGCGACGCTTGGGCGAGGAGTCCGGAACTGGCGCTCTGCGACGCGGTCATAAGATCCGCGCTGGCCGCAAGCTCGGTCGCTTCCTGTCCGCGTAGCACCATCACGACGATCACGCCGATGACAACGACGGCCGCCACGGCTATGATGACCTTGCTCAGGTGGTCCTCGACGAACTTGGTGCTCTTCGCGGTCGTTTCCAGCAGGGCGTCGTGCTTGAGCCCCTTCTTCGTAATGCGTGTCCTCTTGCCCAACGTGACCTCCGTGCGGGTGTTTGCAGCAATGCGCCGGGAAAGCCTG
>JAUVLG010000018.1 GCA_030595835.1 Candidatus Eiseniibacteriota bacterium
ACGGTCGCGTCGTAGGGCGCATGGAGCTTACTGACCGGCGTGCAGCTCGTCCAGCAGGCGTCCGACAGGTCTCCATCGATGACAGGAGGGTCCGACACGATCCTGCCTTTCGCCGTTCTCATCACGCGCGCCGGCAGATCAACGTCGAGCAACTTCCCGTTCGACAGCGGATAGCGGCAGCTCATATGCGGCGCCGGATAGAGCTCCCCGTGGTTGAGCATCATGAATGTGAGCGTCTTTGTCTCACCCGGATCGACCGCTATGATCGCTTCCTCGGGATCGACGGTCCATCCTTCCGGGACGTCCCAAACCATCACGTCGTCAATGACCTTGTCCGTCACATTCTCGATCGTGACGTCCACGGAAGCCCGAAGCGACGCGTCGTCGAAGACCCTCACGGCACCGATCGTGATGAGTTCACTCTCCACGCGTTCGATCTCGCGGACGTCATCCTGCGTCACCACGCCGCGCGGGTAGATGCCGCCCAGGTCGATGACCGCCAGCTCGTATCCGGGAGATGTCACGGTGACCCAACCGAACTGGAAGAACTCCCCTCTGGTAACGGGCTGCTCGGCGCTCCGGTACATGCCACCTCCCGAGCTGCCCATGACCGTGTAGTCGATGCCGTCGAACTCCGTCGTGAAGTAGTGGTGAAGGTGGCCGTTGAAGACCGCGTCCACGCCGTACTCGACGAAGATGTCGTGGAGAGCATCGGGCTCGCCCAGCACGAGGGTCTGCGACCACAGCGGCCTGTGGGCGAACACGAAGATGTTCTCGGCCTCACTGTGCCGCGCGAGGTCCGCGACGAGCCAGTCCCTCTGCTCCTCCGGAAAATCCGCGGCCGCGTCGATGCGGCTGTTGTCGAGGACCACGAAATGAGTGTTCTCGTAGTCGAACGAGTAGTAGGGATCGAAGCCCGTTCTGGCCCTGTACATGACCTCTGACTCGTCATCCCAGATATCGTGGTTGCCGGCAGTCATGTACAGAGGCGCCTCGAGCGCGCCAATGAGAACCATAAGCGAATCCCATTCAGCTTCGGACCGCTCGTAATCCTCGCCGTATCCCTCGATATAGTCGCCGACTGCGACCACGAAATCGGGGTTCAGGAGGTTGATCTCCTCTATTACCTGCGGGAAGATGCCAGGCGTGTGCCCGCCGGTGCGGTCGCTCAAAATCGCGAACCGGAAGCGCGGCTCCGCGTTGTCGCCGGTGGCGGCCGAGCAGAGGCACGCGACCAGGCAGACCGCGACCACTGACGCTGCGAACGTCCGTCTCATGTCGACAACCTCCTCTCCCGACGCGAATCCCCGCGCCGGACCACAAGATGCCCCTGGTGATGGAAGAGGCTCGATGCTAACTCCCGCCCCCCGGGGTGTCAACCGCGCGACCTTCCCGCGACCGTCCGTGGAGCATCGCCTTGTCCTCCACCCGCAGTCGGAGAACCTCGCCCCCCACCGTCCACCCATCGCCGATCAACGACGGACCAACGAGTTCACATCGAGAGCCGACCGCCGTCACCGCGGAAGCCTCGGGGCCACGAGTGAACCGATCGTCGAACACGGATGCAGGGCTCGACTCATCCCCGCCGCGGACGAAAGACCGAGCACGCCTCTCAAGTACGCCGGTGTCGGCGTCCGGGATCATCGCCGTGCATTATTCGCTTTGACTCCGGATGACACGTTGCTAGTATTCTACTTGTTCAGAGACGACCCCTCGCAACACATCTTGAAGGAGCTACAACGTGGGCACCTGTCCCGAATGCGAGTGTGAGTTTGAGGATCCCATCGAGCTCTGCCCGCACTGCAACGTCCCCCTGGTTACGAGAGAAGAGCAAGGGAACCAGAACGAAGAAGAAGACGTCGACGGAGACCTCCCGGCTGAGGGTCTCGTTGTTATTGAATCCACAGAGGACCACGAGCGCGTCGGCGAGTTGAGAGAGCTACTTGAAGACAGCGGCATCCCATGCTTCCTCAGCAACGAGCTCTTCCCGGCGGCGGCGCCTCCCGATGAGACGAAGGTGTTCATCCCAAGAGAGATGGCTGGGGATGCTCGGAAGTTGATACGCGAGTTCTCCTGCTGACGAAAACGGCTCGCCCCACGGATCGCGTCTACCTCTTGTACCCGATGGCCCGCAGAAAATCCCCGCGCGCCTTGATGTCGTCCTCGCCCTCGACGCCCTTCGGGCTTTCACCGTCAACGACGCCGAGAATTCCTCTGCCCCGTGGCGTCTCAACGACGATCACGTCGACTGGATTCGCAGTTGCGCAGTAGACGCGACAGACCTCCGGGCAGGCCTTGACCGCGTTCAGGACGTTGATCGGGAACGCATCTGTCATCACGACGACGAAGCTGTGGCCGGCACCCACGTCGCCTGCTATCTTCACTGCCGCCACCTTGAGGTCTTCGTCATTCCCGTCGAATCGAATGAGGCACGGTCCCGACGCCTCACAGAACGCGACCCCGAACTTCATGCATGGCGCTGAACTGACGAGTGCCTCGTAGAGATCTTCGATGGTCTTGATGAAGTGGCTCTGTCCGAGGATGATGTTTGCGCCTTCGGGGAACTCGATGGAGACGATCTGCGTTTCCACGTTCACCTCCTTGCTGTTTCTGCAACCCTTACGATGCTACATCAACGCGCATCTCTTGTCACGGGCGCGCGAGCGCACTCCTGTTCGCTGCGCGTCAGAGCTCTGATTCCCCACACACACGAATCGAACGCACACGAATCGAACGCAGATATTGCCTGGCGGGAACTCAGCGGCTAGACTCAATCAAGTCGCAGACGCAGCGGTCGGGTGGAACAGCAACCCCGAGGAGTACGGTAATGAGAGTCCTCTATATCTCGGAGGTACAGTGGCTGTCCCAGGCATCACGGAAGCACCACATGGTGCGCCGCTTCCCGCGCGACTGGGAGGTTGTTTTCCTCTCGCCGATCAACGCGAAGCGCGGTGAGAACAGCTTCCAGTTGAGACCGGACCCGCACGTCCCGAACGTGCGCTTCCTGTCACTGGCTCTTCCGAAACCCGATTCGACACTCGCGGTCGCCAGGGTCTTGAGCGAGGCGCTCTCCTTCGTCGGCATGCGCGGCCTGCGCTCCACAATGGACTCATTCAAACCCGACATCATCGTCACCTCCTACATCTGGGCATCCCCCGTCCTCCCTCACGCCCGATCTCGCGGCATCCCCGTCGTCTACGACTGCAACGACCTCCATCCGGATTTCTACCCGGCTCGAGCCGCTGAGGCGGAAGAGGCGTTCAGAACGCTGGTCTGTTCGGCCGACGAGGTTGTGGCCAGCTCAGCGCGCCTGAAGGAGATATGCGGCAGGGGCGTCGTCATAGGAAACGGCGTCGACCTGGACCTGTTCAAAGGAAGGGTGAACCGACCGCTGCCCCGCGCGATTACGGAGAGCCCGATCGGCTCCTGCGAGAGACTCGTGGCCTACGTCGGCTCGGTTAACAGGCGGGTCGACTTCCGGATGCTGGAGGCACTGGCCGCGGCAGCGCTGGACGAGGGCGACGTCGGGATCGTGTGCATCGGCCGCATCTACGACGCGGTGCGCTCCGAGGTAGAAGCGCTCGCGGAGCGGTACCGCGACCACATCCTCTTCACTGGCCTCGTGCCCTACGAGGAGCTGCCTACGTACCTCTCACATGCTTCCGTGGGAATAGCGCCGTTCGTGCTGGACGAGAGGACGCAGGCGATCAACCCGAACAAGCTCTACATGTACGCCGCGATGGAGCAGAACATCGTCTCCACA
Source organism: Candidatus Eiseniibacteriota bacterium (assembly GCA_030595835.1). Classification (GTDB taxonomy): domain Bacteria; phylum Joyebacterota; class Joyebacteria; order Joyebacterales; family Joyebacteraceae; genus JALGZG01. Next base: position 3,764 of record JAUVLG010000018.1, read on the forward strand.
CCGTTCTCCGCCGACATCAAAGAGCACGGGGATCTCATCTTCACCGCCGACGACCCAGACTCCTTCGCGCGGGCCGTCAAGCAAGCGCTCGGCGACGAGGAGCGCCGCCGAGCGGTTAGAGATCGTATCGCTGTTCCGAACAGCTGGGACGAGAAGGCGCATGTGTTCTGCGAGCTTCTGTCTCGAGTGGCGAGCGGGGGACGCGAGAAGGCGTGAACCTCCGTGCGTCCCCACGCATCGAGGAAACCTCCCCTCACATCTCCTCTCACATCATCAGGTTCCCTGCAAGTCCGGTCCCTCTATTCGTCTCCAACCCGATCCGCCGTGCCCACCACGACCTTCCCCGCGAGCTGGTCCGTGTTCGGTGTGACCGCGCCACCTGTGCCCGCCGACTGACGGAGAGAGCCCGCTTCCGCATCCCCATTCCCCCGCGCCGCATAGGGCGCCAGGTAGAAGGTCAACGTCTCCGACGGGTAGTAGTAGGATAGCTCTATGTCGTAGCGCTCGGAGCAGTAGCCCGACGCGCGGACGACGACCCTGAAGTCCTCCTCATCGCCGCCGCCGCACCCATCGGGATAGAGATAGCCGCAACGGATCGAGGTGTAGCCGGCGGAGTTCACCGACCACGTCCCCTGGTAGTCCCAGCTCCACCAATCCCGCACGTGGACTTCGACCTCGGCCCACGGGATCGGTCTCCCCGTGTAGTAATCGAGCGCGTACACGTGCAGCGTCGCCGTACGAGGCGGTGGGGTATCCCAGAACGAATCCTCGATGCAGATAATGCACCCCGAGAACATCATGGGCATGATCAGAAGGAAGATACCCGCGGTGAGAAATCGTCTCAAGGACACTCTCGCAATCGGTCTCATGGTTCAGACCTCCTCTCGTCCGTTCCTCCAGACTCTCTTGAGTCCCCTCGGTAAACCGCGCGAAGGCCGTGGGGCATCGGTCACAAGCTTCCGGGGTGCTCTCTTACGCGCCGAACACCCTCACGTCGAACTCGATCCACTTGATCCTCGGCACCTGCCAGTGCTTGGCCGGGGTCATGTTGTAGTCGATGACCTCCACCTCGACTCTGACAGTCCCCCACTGCTTGGTGTAGACCCTGCCCCGCGTAGGTACCTCGCCGTGGTCTCCCTTGACATCGATGCGGAAGAGAACGCCGTCACCCCGATCGTCCTTCATCGAGAGACGCCCGACTATCTCCGTGGGATCGTTCTTCGAGCTCTCGACGCAGTTAATTTCGATGACCGCGTCGGTGGATCCCATGTCGAACCCGCGGGAGTAATCGTCGGAGCAGTTCTTCATTTTGAAACGGTCGTGGAGGACCGTGCCGCTCCGACCGTACCCGCGCGGGTCGCTCCCGCCGCGGTAATTGTTCCAGTCATCCCAGCCGCCGTCGTCGCTCCGCCAGTCATCGCGCCAGTGCCCCTCGTCATACCAGTGCCCGTCGTCATACCCGCCATCGTACCATGCGCCCGTGGCGACGTAGAACGACACCGAGGCACAAGACCAGCGCTCCGGCCGGTCGTGCCACTGGGGTGGCACGGGCCAGCGGCGCGGTCCGATGGTCACGCGGCCACGCCATCCCGGCGGGGGGGATCCACCGGGACGGCCGACCACTACTCTCCCTCTGTTCGGATGGTGCCGGGGGATCCAGGCACCGCCCGGGCCACTGGGCCAGGGGGCTTCGTGGGCGCATGCTACGAGCGTCTCAACGCCTCCCGTCCCGGCGATTCTGAGGGAGTATCTCCGGCTCTCCGGAATCCTGTACGTACGTCCCGGACTCACGAAGGTAGAGCCGGACCACCTACTCGGGTATATGGTGCTCACCCTGCCATCGGGCGAGTAGTCGAGAATCGTGACGTAACACGGGCGGTCGACGCGGAAGTACACCCACAGGCGCTCGCCGGGGTGGTAGGTTGACCATTCTCCGCGGTCGACCCATACGCGGATCCTGGGGGCGGACCGATGCTGCGATGGGTGCCAATCGCCCCAGCCGCTCCAGTGCGGCGGCTCCGGTGTGACGACGACCCTTTCCTGTCTGACGCCCTCCTCGACGGGCCTGGGCTCCTCGCCCATTGGTTCGTCTTCCTTCATGACGTCCGCGGCCGGCGCGGGCTGTGTCGTCGCAACGAGCACGAGCGCGGCCGTCAGGACGAAGAGCGCCACGATGGCAGTTCGCCACCTGTTAATCGATATCGCACGGGTCATGACTGTCACCTCCTATCATCTGCCGGAGCGGCCTCTCGCTTTAGGGAGTTGTACTCTCCAGCTACTCTCCGGCGGTTCATCCTCGTGCTGAACTTAGACGCCTACCCCGTTACCCTATTCAGCAAACAGAAACGGCCGAGCACATGGGCCCGACCGTGAGGGGTATCGCGTATTCATCTGCACTGCTTGACACACGCGCCGCTCTGCAGAGGGCGCAGGAAGAGGGTTCCCTACCCGCGCGCCGTTAGTGCCAGAACCAGGACTCCCCCGTTGATCGGAGGTCCGCCCAGGAGCACCGTCCCACCGTTCTTCAGGCGGATCTTCGTCCGTAGGATTACCTCTCGCTCAGGAGTCCTCCGTCGCCGTTCGCCCTTTCCGCGCGGTTCCTCGCGGAAAAGGGTCACCACCATCTCTATCATATCCGAGCCGTCGCGGCCGAGCTGCTCTGGGGCGACCTCAATGGAGAGATGATCCGGGAGGTTGAAAACGGTCGCGTCACCGAACTCTACGGTGTCCCGATCCTTATTGAGGAACGTGTAGCTGTCGTATGCGAAGAGCGCCCGGAGGTTCTTGGAAAACGGCCCCAGCTGCGGATCCAGCTCGACGATCGCCTTGCCGCGTTCTGAGGCGGAGGCGGGGCGCGTGGTGGCGGCGATGGACGTCACATCTATCTGTATCTCGCGAGGTGATGCGACCGACGTAGACACCGCGAGCATCGCAAGCAGTGCTATGGAGCAGCCGATAACAGTTGTTCTCATGTGTCTCTCCGAAGTCCGGCCCCACTTCGTACGCCGCAGAACATGCCCGGTGCCGTCGCCGGGCGGCGCCCTCGAACTCTGGTTACTTCGCCCCGGGACCCTCTCCGCGAATGCCGCCCTCAACCTCTTCCGAGAACACCCAGATCACCGTCATCTCGGGATCCTGAGAAGAGAAAAACATCGGCGTGTAACCCGCGGCGAGGCTCTCGATGCTATCGACGATACACTCGTTGTTCGCCGCGGCCGTCCCGCCGCGCCACGGCCCAACACCGAGCGGTCCGACGGTCAGGATCATGAGGAGAACCACGACGCACGCGGCCGCGAGGGCGTAGGCCCGCCTTCGCACCGGAGCGTGGACTGGTCTGGCCTCTCGGACCCTCGCTGCCCGCCGCGACTCCCGGTCGACGGCATCCAGCTTGAGCTTGAGATCGCTCCGGAACTGCGCCCACTTGTCATTCGACACGACGGGCGCCCCGTGACCCTTCAGGATTCTATCAGACGCACGAATCGAGTCAAGCTCGCTCGCGCAGGCCGCACAGCGCGCAAGATGCGTTTCCACCTTACTATTGAGCTTCTCGGGTAGTTCCCCGTCGGCGAATGCCGTCAGGTATCGTTCGAATCTGCATGACCTTCGCATTAGCTAGGCGCCCTCGCCCCCTCCTTCCGACACGGATTGACCACCCTCAACGTAGGGTGCAAGCATCGCTCTCAGCTTCTTTCTCGCGTAGTGCAGGCGCGACATCACCGTCCCGATCGAACAGCCGACGACATCCGCTATCTCCTTGTACGAGAGTCCCTCTATCTCGTACAGGATGAACACGGACTTGTGATACTCGGGCAGGAGATCGACGGCCTTCTGGATCTGTTCTCCCAGTTCCGACGACATGGCGTCAGCCCCGGGCTCCCGCGGCAGGCTGGCCGTGATCGCCTCGGCGCCCGCATACTCCGCGACCTCTTCCGGAACCGCCAGCGAATCGACCGAGCGAGCTCTCTTCCTCGTGTAGTCGATGCACGTGTTCATCGCGATCCGATAGAGCCAGGTCGAGAAACTCGACTTCCCCCTGAAGCTCTTGATCCCGCGATAGGCACGAATGAACACGTTCTGTGAGAGGTCCAGCGCGAGATCCGGATCCTTGGCGAACCTGTAGGCAACCGCGTAGACGATATCCTTGTGGCGCTCGACCAAATAGCCGAAGGCCTCGCGATCACCTGCCTGGGCGGCCCGCACGTGCTCGAGATCAACCACTTTGGGGTCTCGCTGCTCCTTGGGATCTCGCTCAGGCATTTTCCCTCGCCGGGTGGTCTGACGGATTCGGGCGCACAGTATTCACTTCAAGGCCTGTTCGTGCTGGAAACGGCTGTCTCGGGGGTGTTTCCCGCTCTAGATACGGATGTCCCCGAACTCACGGAGCTTCGAGGTAACGATCTCCTGGATCTCGGCAAGGCGTTCCTCGGTCCTGGCCTCGAAACGCATGACAATGACCGGCTGTGTGTTCGACGCTCTGACCAGGCCCCAGCCGTCGCCGAAGAGGATTCTGACGCCGTCCACGTCGATCACGTCGTAGTTGGCCGTGAAGTACTCCACTGCCTTCTCGACCATCGCGAACTTGGTCGCGTCGTCGGATATCTCACCGCGAATCTCCGGTGTCGAGTAATACTTCGGAAGCGTGGCGACCATCTTGGACAGCGGCTGCTCGCTTCGCGACAGCATCTGTAGGATCCGGCAGGAGGCGTAGACGGCATCGTCGATGTTGTAGTAGCCGGAGGCTAAGACCATATGGCCGCTCATCTCTCCGCCCAACGGCGCGCCGCTATCGCTCAGCTTCTTCTTCAGATGCGAGTGCCCGGTTCTCCACATGACGGGTGTGCCACCGTGCGCCTCGATATCCTCCACGAGCGCCTGTGAGCACTTGACGTCGAAGATGATCTCGGCCGGACCCTCCGCCAGCACCTCACGTGCGAGCAGTGCGAGTATCTTGTCGGCAAAGACGACATCCCCGTTCTCATCTACGACGCCGACCCGGTCCGCGTCGCCGTCGTAGCCGATACCGATGTCGGCGCCGTGTTCTTTCACCGCGGCAATGAGGTCCGCGATGTACTCCAGGACGGTGGGGTCCGGATGATGGTTTGGGAAATCCCCGTCGGGCTCACAGAAGAGAGGGATGACCTCGCACCCCACGTCGCGCAGAAGCTCGACGGCCACGAGGCTTCCGCATCCGTTTCCGCAATCGGCCACGACCTTGAGCGGACGATCGAGCTTGATGCGTTCACGCACGGCGTCCTTGTACTGCTCCATGATGTTGGCGGAGCTGACCGAACCCGAGCCTGATTCGAAGTCGTCGTTCTCGATGATCTCGCGGATCTTCTGAATCTCTTCCCCGTAGACCGAATCCTTCCCCAGATTGAGCTTGAAGCCGTTCATGTCCGGCGGATTGTGGCTGCCGGTTATCATCAGGGAACCGTCCACCGGGAGGACGTAAAGGCTGTAGTAGAGCACCGGTGTCGGCACGGTCCCGATATCGACGACGTTGAGGCCGACCGACAACGCTCCCTCTGTGATGAGGGCGCGGAACCTCTCGGTGGAGTGTCGCACGTCCCCGCCGAGCGACATGCTCTTGCCCCCGTGGCGCAGAAGGTACGTCCCGAATCCTCTGCCTATGTCCCTCACGACGTCATCCGTGAGGTCCCTGTCCACGACGCCTCTGATGTCGTACTCCCGGAAGATGTAGCTCTGCATCGGTTCTCCCTTCAGGTTCCTGATGTGGTTCTTGGACCGGCCGTCGGATCTGACGCCGGGTTATCAGGTTGGCTTGGGTTCGGCGGACGATTCGGGGAACGTTTCTCGGTCCGCCGACTTCCCCAGCGAGTGCCGCAGACTCGACCACCAGGCCTCGCCATGACGGCTCTCAAACTCGAGCACGAGCCGGGCCGCGCCTCCCATGCGAACACGCACGCGTCTCAGTTCAGGCGTCCGTCCCTTGTCGATGGACACGTCCAAAACGACGACGTCGGAGTCGGACGAACTCAAGAACACGAATCTCATCGGGTCGCGGCGGCCGCCCCTGTCAATGACGTAGAAGGCGGCGCGCGTGAGACGAACGTCGGCCTGGACCGAGCCGCGAGCCCCGTCCGTGAGTCTGACCTTGACGTTCTTCTCCTCCCGAAGGAACCCCTCGCTCCGCGAGCGGCTCTCCCACTCTTCACGCACGGCTTTGGCCTTCTTCCTTCTTACCAGCTCTGAGATCACGGCGAAGAGCGGCGCGAAGAGATACGGCAGGCTCTTGCCGAATCTGCCGAGGTTCAGTTCGGGGAGGTGTATGGACAGCCCGCGCATGGACGGCCCCGTGAAACCGGAACCGACCGCAATCCTATAGACGATATAGCCGACCACAAGTACGCCCAGCGCCACGTACGCCCAGCGTTCATCTCGTTCGTGATTCAAGACCTGCTCCTCACGGGAACACCGGCAAGCACCGGGTGCGGTGCGCCGCCGGAAGATCGGTGAACACTTCCGTCAGGAAGCGTGCGAGAGCGGCCATCAGTCCAGCGTCGTGCCGATCTTGTCTCTGACCTCGTGCATGGTCTCCTGCGCGATCGGTCTGGCGCGATCCGCTCCCGCCCTCAGCATGTCGCGCACATCAGACGGCTTCGCCAGAAGCTCGGTGCGCCGCTCGCGTATCGGAGCGACCGTCTCCTGAATGTGAGCGGCGACGATTCGTTTGCAGTCGACGCAGCCGATGCCGGCGGTACGGCAACCTTCCCCGCACTGAGCGAGTTCCTCGGGCGTCGAGAAGATGCGGTGATAGGAGTAGATGTTGCAGATCTCGGGGTCGCCCGGGTCGGTTCGCAGTTTCCTCGCCGGATCGGTAACGGCGGTGGCAAGCTTCTTCGCTATCTGCTCGTCCGTGTCGTCGAGATAGATGCAGTTGTCCAAGCTCTTACTCATCTTGTTGGCACCGTCGGTGCCGACGATCTTGGCGCCCTTGGACAGGACCTCGGCCGGCTCCGGGAACGTCTCGCCGAATGCCGAGTTGAAGCGCCGCGCTATCTCACGCGTTAGCTCAAGGTGCGGCACCTGGTCTTCTCCGACGGGCACGATCTCAGACTTGTACAACAGTATGTCCGCGGCCATGAGGACCGGGTAGCCGAAGAGCCCCATGTTGACGTTGTTCGGGTTCTGCCGAACCTTGTCCTTGAAGGTCGGGACCCGGGACAGCCGCCCCATCGGCGTGATGCAGTTCAGTATCCATGCGAGCTCGACGTGCTCCAGAACCAGCGACTGGAGCATGATGATCGACCTCTCCGGGTCGAGCCCGGCAGCCAGGTAGCTCGCCGCCGCATCGAGGACGCGCACCGGCATGTCCTTGGGATCGTACTTGGTCGTCATCCCGTGGAAGTCGACGATACCAAAGACGGGCTCGTACGAATCCTGGAGAGCTATCCACTGTTTGATGGCCCCGAAGTAGTTCCCAATGTGGAGCCTGCCGCTCGGTTGTATCCCGCTGAAGAAGTGCTTTCTCATGGTGTCTCCGGATGTCGTGAGATTGGCTCTCGGGCCCTCGGCAGTCTGCGGTGCCGCGCCCGCTCAGATAACCCGGCCGTGACCTGGCCGTGCGTTGTGAGACCTATGCTAGCACGCGCGCGCCCGCGCGTTCAACCTGACGGGCACGGATGGCGGTCTTCCGGTCGTCATTCCGCCTCGGGGAGATTCAGGGCGCGGACCCGCCTGCGAGCCTCGTCTGATACGGGGTTCGCGGCGAGTGCGGCCTCGTACGCTCGGACGGCACCGGCCGTGTCCCCCCTGACCTCGCGGAGACGGCCCGTTACCAGGAGGACCTCTTCCTCAAGGTCGAGCCCCACCGCACGTCCGGCCATGAGCTCGCGGGCCAGATCGATGCCGGTCTGTGCCTCGTCCAGTCTTCCCACCTCGATGAATGCTCGTGCGCGCTGGATGTGCCCGGTCGGATCGGAAGGCCTTACCTCAACGTAAACGTCGAGGTGCGTGACGGCCGTGACGAAGTCGCCGGAGCGGATATGGAGCACGGCGGCCTCGAGTCGGACATCGATGTTGGACGGATCAAGCTCGATGGCCCTGTCCATCGCGTCAAGCCCGTCCGCCGGGCGGCCGTACCGCACGAGGGCTCCGGCATAGGCGTGAGCGAAGGAGGCGTTGTCGGGCTCAAGGGCGGCCGCGGCGCCGAACTCGTCCACGGCGGTGTCCCAGTCACCGGAGACGACCGCCTCCGCTCCCAGCTCGGCGTGCATGCCCGCGACTTCCGCTCTGTTCACCCTGGGTATCAAGTGGCGCTCGTCGATCGTCACCCGCATCGGCCTGGCGTCTGTCCGGATCTCGAACGGCTGGTGTGACGACTCGATGGCTATGGTCTCGTCGTATGCCCATCCCCCGAGGTCGATGGTAACCGGGAGCGGAGTGCGGAACGGCTCTCCGTCCTGCCGGATGAGCCCACGGACGACATAGGTACCGTCCCCGACCGGTGTGGCTTCGTGCTCGATCGAGTACGAGGGCAGGTCGCTTCGCCACACCCATTCGTAGAAGAACCAATCGAGGTCGTGCCCGTGCTCTTCCTCGACGGCCTCCGCGAACTCACGCAGGCCCACGGACTCACCGCCGTGTTCCGAGGCCAGCCTTGTGAGGGCTGTGCAGTACGCACGCTGCCCGACCACGGACTCAAGCATCTCGAGGACGGCCGACCCCTTGCCACCGCAAACCCGGTCGTCCGAGGACGCGCCGGGCCCGAGGCAATCGAGCAGCGGAATACCTCTTCCTGAATCTCGCATGGCCCTCATGAACTGCGCCCGTTTCAGTCCTCTCAATCGGTCCGCACCGTCCTCGTCGCCTGTGGCGTCGAGCCATCTCGTCTCGGCCTGCGTCGCGAGACCGGCTGACAGAAGGTGACCCGTGTCCGTCCCGAAGGCCCACCAGCTGTGCGACAGTCCCCACACGACGCTGCTCAACGGCACGTTCGCCGCCGATCCCGGCTGCCCCCCACTCTGAACCACGACCAGCCCGGGACCGATCACGACAGCCGTGGGACGGCCGGGAGCGGCCGGGAGCCCGACGACGTTGAGCCACTCGTATGGATATCGGCCGAAGCACGTCTCGAGGAAGCGAAGGAGTTCGATCAACTCAGACGACACCGAAGACGGGGAGCTCTTCCACGCGGCACCGCCTGATCCCGCGGTACCGTCGACGGAAAGCGCGTGGCTCCCGAAGAACACGTCCCCCACTACGGTCAATGAACTCTCAAGCCTGCCCACAACCACCGCGGCGCCCGTGATGGGCGTAGGCACGTCCCACACGTCTCCATCGGCGCAGGTCTCAGCTCCGGCGAGCGACTGAGCCATGCCCGCGAGTGTGCCGCTGACCACGCTGGAATAGCCGGTCGGATATCGAACCTCCACGCGAAGCCGGGCCGGATCCCGCGCACCCGATACAGGGTACCAATGGAAGTCAGGCCCGAGCACGACGACGTCGCCGTTCACCAGGGCACCGTCAACCGGCAGGAGTCGCCCTTCGTAGCTCAGTTTCATCTCGAGCGGGAAGGTCGAGGCACCCACGGGAGCGAACACCTCGAGGACGTCCCCGACCCGAGTGTGCACCAGCGTGTCACCGCGGGCATCGCGGACGGTCAGCACCTGTAGCTCCCTGTCGAGCAGCAGCAGGACGTGATCGCGCGGCGACTCTATCCAGAGTCGGCTCTCTCCTGAGAGCCACCCGGCACCCGGATCGATGCAGACTGAGACTTCCTGCCTGATGATATCCTGTTGATCCAAGGCGTCCTGTGTAGCGTCGATGCGCGTCTGGTCAACTGCGAACAGCGTCTGGACCGCCTCAGATACATGTGTGACAGCGGCGTCATCCCGGTCCGCGGCCAGAGGAGCACCGGAGGGCGTGAGTGGCACGCAGAGGACCACGGCCAGTGTGCAGATGAAACAGAGAGTTTGTCGCGGGATCTGGCGCATATGAATCTCCGTGTGTGAGCAGAGCAGCGTAGACCGCGTTCTCTTGACCCGAAGTGCCCGGAATACTATCATATTTGAATAGTCGAACGGAAAGGGAGTATCAGACGATGGCACCAGCATACAGTGAGAAGGTCCTGGACCACTTCAGGAACCCGCGGAACGTGGGTGAATTGAAGGATCCGGACGGCGTCGGGGTTGAGGGCAACCCCGTGTGTGGCGACCTCATGGAGATCCACATCAAGGTCGAGGATGATCGCATCACCGACATCAGGTTCAAGACCTTCGGATGCGGCTCTGCCATCGCCACAAGCAGCATGGTCACGGAACTCGCAAAGGGCAAGACGCTCGACGAGGCCCTCGAGATCACGCGACAGACCGTCGCGGACGAGCTGGACGGTCTTCCAGAGCAGAAGATGCACTGCTCAAACCTGGCGGCCGACGCACTGCACAGGGCCATCGAGGACTACCGGAGGAAGCAGGCCGGTGACTCGACGGACACCTAGGTGCAGAGCAAAGGGCGCCCCGGCACAATCGGAACAACGAATGGTTTTTGTAGGGTGCGCGCGGCTCCCGCAGGCGGGGGCCGCGCTCCTTACGGGGGCGCTCCTGATCGCGCTCGGCATCGTGGCGGCCGCGTTGCCCGGGATCGAAAATGGCCCCGTCGCTTGCCCGTTCAGGGCGGTGACGGGGCTTCCCTGTCCCACGTGCGGTCTGACGAGGGTCACTCACTGGCTCATGCGTGGCGACGTCGGCCGTGCGCTCGCCATCAATCCCTTCGACACGCTCTTCCTTCTGATCGCCGTGCCGCTGTTCGCCGCGCTGTGGGTGGCCAATCTGACGGGCCGGTTCACGGTCCGGGTCTCGATGTCGCCGGTCGAACGGCGGGTCGCCTGGGTGCTGCTCGCGGCCGCGGCTCTCGCCAACTGGGCCTACGTGCTCAGTACCCACCCCTAGGACACCCTGCCCCCGTAGAGCCTGCGATAGACCTCCGAGTAACGGAACACGCGCCTGACATAGTCGATGGTCTGCGAGTACCCGATGTCCTCTACGAACACGTCGCTGTCGCGCTCGCCCCCGTACTCCCACCACCTCGCGGACGCATCGGGTCCTCCGTTGTAGGCCGCCAGCGCCCTCATAACGTCGCCGTCGAACTCGTCGAGCTGCACGGAGAGATACTCCGTCCCGAAACGGATGTTGGTCTCGGGATCATGCAGATGGGTGGTCCTGAACCCCCGGTGACCGAGTCTCCTCGCGACCCACCTGCCTGTTGCGGGCATGATCTGCGAGAGCCCGCGGGCGCCGACCCACGAGACGGCGTCGGGCTCGAACAAGCTCTCCTGGCGTATCAGTGAGTACTCGATGTGTGGATCGACGCCCCTCGCCGCACACTCGCGCTCGACCAGATCCCGGAAGTGCGTCGGGCAGATGCGTTTCTGCAGGTAGATCGGCGCGTCGCTCAGCTCCTCGGCCGGGGACAGAGCCAGGATCCTCTCGGACAGCAGGATCGCGCGCTTGTGCAGACCGGCTCGCTCGCAGTAGTCCACGAGAATGTCGAGGGCACGCGGGTCACTGCCGATCACATCCACGAGATGCGTAAGCTCGGTCAGAGCCGCGCTTCGCATGTGAAGAGCCAGAAACGTGTCGGCCCTTCTGAATGCAGGCTCGTCGTAGATGCTCTGTCTTAGCGCCACCCTCCCCACCGGGAAGTAGACCTCGTCGTACCACTCCGCCAACCACGCGGCGAAGTCCAGCACCTCGCCTCCCCAGATAGCCGTGCGCGCATTGCGCGGGGCCGCTCCGGGGGGTGTGGATCCACCGCTCGACCCCTCGGTGAGATGGCCGAGCTCCCTGAGCCGCGCTCTCGCGCGTGCTCCGTAGTAGGAGTCCTGAGCTGCCTCCACCGCATCGACGTAGGTCGCGATGGCATCGTCGACCCCCGAAAGATGTTCCCTGCACTTGGCAGACCAGAAGAGGGCACGAGCTTCCTCGTCACCAGATGCCGCGGCGAAGATGTCCGCGAACAGCGCGGCCGCCCCGGAGTAGTCCTCCAACTTGTAGAGGCACAGTCCCGCCCGGAAGAGCGCGTCGTCGGCCCACGGCGACGCCGGGTAGGCGCCCACGATGCGGCGGAATTCGGCGCCGGCCTCGTTCCATCTCCCCTTTTCTTCCAGGAGCCTGGCCTTCTCCCAGAGCAGCTCGGGGGCGGCCTCCCTATCCGGATTCTCCACGGCGAAGCGCTCGTAGGTGGCGAGGCTCTTCTCCAGCTTCCCGATCGCGCGGCGGCAGTAGGCGAGCTTCGACCACGCCAGGTCGTAGTACTCGGCGTCGGGACCAAACTCCGTTGCGTCCTCGTATTCCCTGGCCGCCGTTCTGAAGTTCCCGAGACGCTGGTGGCTTCGACCCAGGAAGTAGCTCGCCTCGTGCTCGAACTCCTTCCGTTCGTCGTGGCGAATGTAGTAGGTGAGGAACTCGACGGAGTCCTTGTAGAGCTTCCGGTTGTAGAGAACCAGTCCCTGATGATATCTGTCGGTGAACGCGCGAGAGATCCTGCGTCCCCTCTTGAGCGCGTCGTGGGAGCGCCGGGATCTGGGGAAGTCGTTGACCGCGGTCGCGTAGCTCCGGATCGCCGCATCCTCGTCGCCTCTGTTCTCATACGCGCGACCAATTCTGTAGTGCGCAAGTGCGCGCTCGTCGTAGCTCCCGGCCGCGGCAAGGAAGAGCCGGTACCACTGAAGCGCCATATCGAAGTCGTCGGCCTCCTCGTAGCTACCCGCCAGCTCGAGCATCGCGGGCAGGTCGAACGCGGTGTCCATGCCATCGTCGATGATGGTACGTAGCTCCGCCGTCGCGAGATCGCGCTCACCCATACCCTGGTGGCACGCTGCCAGGCGGAGTCGGACGAGATCCTCGATCTCGCCGAGCTCTGAGAGAGAAAGGGAGTAGCCGACGAGCGCGGGCTCCCACTCCTCGAGGTGCTCGTGGGAACGTGCCATCAGAAAGCCGGCCCTGGCGGCAAGGTCAACGAAGTATGACTGGGGCGAAGCGCCGGCGTTCGACTCGATAGCGTCTATCGTCCGGGCGTACAGTCCGACCGCGTCCTCGTAGTTCCCACGGCCGAAGCGTAGATCCGCCTCCGCAAACAGCGAGTCCGCGCGGGCGCGCCAGGACGCGTGCGCCGGCACGAGGGGAAGCAGCATGACGAGCGCGAAGATGGCGGCGCGGACGGTCGATGCCGAGAAACGGGCTCTCGCTGTGTCGGAGGGTCGACGGTGTCTTCTCATGTGATTCCCGAGGTTCGTCGTGCCGTTAGTTGCCGTCGAGACCCAGGAGCGCCCCGACATCGGCCGCCGTTCTCGCGGCAACGGCTTCGTCCGCCAATGGAACGGCAAGGCCGAGATCGACGTCCCTGATCGCCTTCTTCGTCCGGGGCAGCCGGCTGTTGGAAACGCTGAACTCCCGCAGTCCGAGCCCGATCAGCAGCGGGATGTAGGCGGGTGTACCGGCCATCTCCCCACACAGCGAGATGGGCTTCCCCGCCGAGGCGGCTCCCTCGACGGAGCGCGCGATCAGAGCGAGCACGGAGGGGTCGTGCGGCCTGTAGAGGCGACTGACGTAGGAGCTTCCGCGGTCGACGGCGAGCGTGTACTGCACGAGATCGTTCGTGCCGATGCTCAGGAAGTCACACTCACTGGCGAGGCGATCAGCCACCATCGCCGCCGACGGTATCTCTATCATTGCGCCGATCTTGATGTCCTCGTCGAAGGCGACGCCCTTCAGTCTGAGCTGGCTCTTCGCCTCTTCAAGCCGTGCCTTCGCTTCCCTCAGCTCCTCCACGGAGGAGATCATGGGAATCAGGACACGCACGGGGCCGTGCGCGCTCGCGCGGAGGATCGCTCTGAACTGGGTCAGCAGAAGGTCCGGGCGATCGAGCATCACGCGCGTTGAACGGTAGCCGAGGTTGGGATTGTGCTCGTGAAACGGATTCTCGGGGCCCACGAACTTGTCGCCCCCAACGTCCAGAGTTCTGATGGAGACCGGCTTACCGGCCACCGCCTCGACCGCTCCCCGGTAGACCTCGAACTGGGCGTCCTCGTCCAGGAACAGCTTCGCCGACATGAATACCATCTCGCTGCGGAGAAGCCCGATGCCGTCGGCGCCAAGCAATGCGGCCTGGCGAGCTTCCTCGCCCGACCCGACGTTGCTCATGAGCGCTATCTCGGTCCCGTCGCGCGTGACCGATGGAAGTTCCAGAACCGACGCCAGCTCGTGACGCTCTCTCGCTTCGTCCTCGCGCATGCGCTCGTAGTGCGCCCGCGTGTCGGCGGTCGGATCAACGACGGCCACGCCCCGACCGCCGTCCATCGCAACGATCTCTCCCGTGCGGACTCTGTCCAGGATCCCCTTCACCCCGACCATCGCCGGAACACCGAGCGAGCGTGCCAGTATCGCCGCGTGCGACTCCGTGCCCCCAAGCTCGGTGACGAACCCCAATATCCGTCCTCTTTCCATCGATGCGGTGTCGCTCGCCCTAAGCTCCCTCGCGACCAGGATCATGGGCTGTGACAGAGGACAGTGCGCCCAGACTCCAAGCATCCGCTCGATGACTCGCTTGCCTATGTCGCTGACGTCGTAGGCCCGGTCGCGCAGATAGCGGTCATCGGAGGACGAGAGAACCGCCGCGAGCCGCTTCGTCTCCTTAGCGACAGCCGCTTCCGCGTTGATGTGACCGCTGCTGATGGAATCGAGGATGGCGTCGAGCACGGACTTGTCCTCGAGGATCATCGAGTGCACGAGGAAGATGTCGGCCTTGTCCTGGCCGAGATCCCGGAACACCTGCTTAGCGTCGCGGAGGAGCTCTTGCTTGACCAGCGTGATGGCGTCACGAAGCCGTGCGGTCTCGCCCTCTACCTCGGAAGCGTCAATCCCGCGCACCTCGATCTCATCCAGGATGTCGCCGAAGACGAACGCCGGGGCGACCGCGATACCGGGCGAGACCGGCGTGCCACGCAGGACGGCACGGCCTTCGGGGACGATCTGACCGCCGCCCGACCCGTCGCCTCTGGCTGCTCCTCTGCCGTGCGGACTCGATGGCATCGCCGCTTCCTCTTTCTCAGATCGTAGATCGAGACGAACCGTGGCCAAGAGACGAAACTGTGGACGCCCTAGACCTGCACTTTCTTCAAGGACTGGATGGCCGCCATCGCTACCGGGTCCCAGACCGGCGAGAACGGCGGAGCGTAGCTCATGTCGATGTCCGCGAGGTCCCTGACGGTCATCTTCGCGTGAAGCGCCGCCGCAATCGTGTCGATCCGCTTCCCCGCTCCCTCTCTTCCGATGATCTGACCGCCGAGTAGTCGCCCGCCATCGGGCTCGAAGACCAACTTGACGTGAACCGCCCCGGCGCCGGGGTATGCGTGCGCCTTCGAGAGAGACCGGATCCGGACCGAAGTCGCGGCCAGGCCCTCTTCGGATGCAGCCTGTTCGGTCAGCCCCGTCTGCGCGGCCTCGAGGTCGAACACCTTCGCGATACTCGTCCCTGCCACACCTCCGAAACGGGCGCTGCCCCCGACCGCGTTCTCGCCGGCGAGCCTGCCCTGCTTGTTCGCGGTGGTGCCCAGAGGAATCCACACGGGGCGTCCCGTGACCACGTGAGCCGCCTCGGCGCAGTCCCCGGCCGCAAGAACAGAAGGTTCGCTCGTCACCTGGCGCGCGTCCACCTTGATGGCGCCGGTCCTGCCCAACTCCACGCCCGCGGCCGTGGCCAACCCCACGGAGGGACGCACGCCGATGGACACGAGAGCGAGGTCGGCCTCGAACCTCTGTCCCCCCGCTCGCACGTAGCCAAGCTCGGTTGAACCGTCTCGCGGCTCGAAGCCCTCAACCCCCGTGTTCTTCCGGACACTCACACCCTTGTCGAGAAGCTCGCGCTCTACAACCTCGCTCATGTCGGGATCGAACGTTGAGAGGACGGTCGGAAGAAGCTCGATGATCGTGACGGTGATACCACGTGACACGAGCGCCTCGGCCATCTCAAGACCAATGTACCCGGCTCCCACCACCGTCGCTTTCCCGACGCCGCCCGACTCCACGCGCTCGCGCAACGACTCTCCGTCGGCCAGCGTCCGAAGCGTCGTGACTCCGGGGATGTCGACCCCGGGGAGCGGTGGCTTGACGGCCGTGGCGCCGGTCCCAAGCACCAGGGCGTCGAACGAGAGACTGGCGTCCCCGCCGTCGGGCCCCGGGAACGTCACCGTCCGGGCGACCGGATCCAGCGCGGTCACAGGGGTGTTGAGTCGGACGTCTATGTGTCGCTCGTTGCGGAAGAAGTCTGCCTCGTATTGGACCAGCTTCTCCCTGCTCGGAATCAGACCGGACACGAAGTACGGAAGAAGGCACGCGCTGTACGACACGTCACCGCCCTTCTCGAACACGACGATTTCGACATCCGGCCGGAGACGTCTCGCGCGGCTGGCGGCGCTCATGCCTGCTGCGACACCTCCAACCACCACCAGCCGTCCTCCCTCTCGCATCGCGGGCGGCATGCAGTTCCTGCCTTTCTGTGATTCTCCTGGATTTCCGGGTTCTATGTGGGTTCCCCACCGCAGCGGCTACCATCCCCACACCTAGACGAGTAGCACATCGGGCCGCCGTCCGCAAGACCGGCGGCTGGCGGGCGTCCGCGGCCGGAGCGTCGTCACCCTCGCGGCGACACGAGAAACCGGGGGCGGCCTGGAAGCCACCCCATGTTGAACCGACGCGCGACTGCCACGTCCTCGGCACTGACGCAGGGAGACTGCTGTCTTGTAATCAAGAATGTGGTTTGGGGTTCCTCAACTCACCGAGGGCTACTCGTCGCTCTCCTGACACGCCTTGATAGCAGCGCGCAGTCGCTCATGGATATCCGGGGGGAGGGTCGTTCTACGGGTCTGCCTGTGCAAGATGATGGTGCGCTCAAACGTGCGGACGAGCGCTCTGGCCTTCTCGCAGTGCTCGAGATGCAGCGTAAACTCGACCTCGAGTTCCTCGCCCAACTCACCGTCGAAGTGCTCCGAGAGATACTGGATGAACTTCTTGCAGTCCTCTACGTGTGACACTGGATCTCTTGTCCTTTCGCCCGACTGCCCGTCGCCGTCGCCAGCCGGCCCTGGTGACCGGCCGGCAACAGCGTGAATCTTGCCACAGGTTCTTCTTATGAGATGCCTGAATCTACTGAGTGGGTTCGTCTTCCGAACGCCCACCCATGTGCTTCGCCAGGAATCTCTCCGCATCACCGTAGAATCTCAGCCTGTTCGCAGGCTTAGCAAACCCGTGTCCCTCATCCTCGAAGACGATGTACTCGATCTCAAGGCCCTTGGCCCTCATGGCCTCGACGAACTGGTCGGACTCCGCCTGCACGACGCGCGCGTCGTTCGCGCCCTGCGCAATGAGCATGGGGATCTTGACATTGTCGATGCTGAACAGAGGTGAGCGCGACTTCAGGAATTCCTCCTCCGTCCTCGGATCGCCCACCCTGTTGTACATCATCTCGATCATGGTGCTCCAGTAGGACGGGATCGTATTGAGGAAAGTGATGAGGTTGCTCGGCCCCATCACCGGAATGGCGCAACAGAAGAGGTCGGGCGTGAAGGTCGCACCGGCGAGCGCCGCGTAGCCACCGTACGACGCGCCGTAGATGGCGACGCGCGAAGGATCGGCGATGCCCTCGTCGATGGCCCAGTTAACGGCATCGGTAAGGTCGTCCTGCATCGTGCCGCCCCACTCCTTGTCACCGGCGTTCAGGAACTCCTTGCCGTAGCCGGTCGAGCCGCGGAAGTTTACTTGTAGACAGACGTAGCCACGGTTCGCCAGCCACTGCGCCTCGGGGTTGTAGCCCCAGTTGTCCCTTGCCCATGGACCGCCGTGGACGTTCAGAACCAGCGGCAGGTTTCGTCGCGCCACGCCCGCGGGGTAAGTGATGTAGCCGTGAATCGCCAGCCCGTCGCGCGACGTGAAGGAGATAGGCTCGACCGGCACGAGGTCGTAGTCCTCGAGGTCCGGCTTGTGCACGAAGAGGAACGTGCCCTCTCTTGTGCCGCGGTCGTAGCTGTAGTACGACACCGGGCCGTCGTCCTTCCTGAAGGCCACGATCCAGGTGTCGTAGTCGTTGTCGTAGCTCGTGATGCTGAAGTCACCGCTGTCCAGCTTCTCGATGGCCGCGAAGTCGTCCGCGACCGCGTCGTCCAGGACCGTCCACTCGTTCCGGGCCTTCGTGAACGCCACGGCCTCTATCTCGTAGGTGTCCGGATTGAAGATGACATCGCTGACATCGTAGGTCGGGTCTTCAGCAATGATCGTAAGCTCGCGGGTCTCGAGGTCCAGCCGCACGAGACGTCCGGCGTTGGCGTTCCGAGAATCGACCATGTAGATCGAGCCGCCGTCCTTCGCGAAGGACAACGGAGTGCTGGCCATGTTGTCCTCGGGGCCCCACGTTACGAGCGTCTCCCACGTGGTGGCGTCAGGGTCGTCACGGAAGAGGAGCTCCGTGTCGCCCGTCGGGCTCATGGCGAGCGCCCCGCGAACCTCGAGATCGAAGTCCGTGATCCAGCCAAGGATGTTCCCGGGGTTCCTAGCCACGAGCGTGAGCTCGCCCGTGTCCAGCTCGAGACTGTAGACGTCGTGAAGGCGCGGGTCCTGCTGGTTCATCGCGATGATCATCGTGTTCGGATGATGCTTGCTGTAGTCGAGTATGCGAACCTGCACGCTCTCGAAGGGCGTGAGCTCGCGGACCTCTCCGTCATCGATGTTGACGGAGTAGAGAAGCCAGTTCTCATCGCCGCCGGCATCTTGTAGATAGATGATGTGATTGCTGTCCTGAGCCCAGAAGAAGCGGAACACGCCGCGGTTGTCGTCGTGCGTCACCGCGCGGTCGTCGTTCTCCCCTATCGTCTTGACCCAGACGTTGAGCACGTCGTCGACGGGAGCGATGTATGACATGAGCTCGCCGCTCGGAGATATCCTCGCGCGCGCCCTCTCGGGGTTGCCGAAGAGGATGGTTCGGGGAATGATCCTCGCTTCACCACCGCCGCACGACGTCAGGGTCAGCACCAGACCCCCGAGAAGCGCCGCGGCCAGCATCAGTGCTACAGATCCCATATGCTTCCTGCTCATCTTCCCTCCTTGCGATCAAACATGGGTTCGAGGATCAGCCGCTCAGGACCTGCCATCCGTCCGGGCAGCGATCTCACCCGCTTCAGTTCCATGGTCGAAGTAGTTCGACAGTCTCTCTCTTAAGAACAGGCGCGCCCTGTGAAGCCTCGACTTCACCGCGGGGATGGAGAGCCCCAGCGAGTCCGCAGTATCGCTCGTCGAGAGACCGTACACGTCTCGCATGAGGAAGACGATGCGATTGTCCGGCTCGAGCTCGTTGACGTGCTTCACAAGCACGTCGGACAGCTCGTTGTTCATCACGTCGGCGCGGGGATCGTTCGTCCAGTCGGCCAGATCCCTGCTGACGTCGCCCTCTTCCAGCTCGACCGGTCGGTCCAGGGAAACGGTGTCCAGTTTCTTCTTGCGGAGCCTCATCAGGCTTTCGTTGTAGGCGATCCGGTAGAGCCACGTGGAGAACCGCGCCTCCTCTCGGAACCCCGGCAGCGCCTTGAACGCCTTGATGAACACTTCCTGAAGGCAATCCTCGGCGTCTTCCTGATTCCCGAGCATCTTGAGACACAGCCCGTAGATCTTGGCCTCGTTCCGCTCCACGAGTTCCCCGAACGCCTCGGCGTCTCCCGCCTTGGCGCTCCGGACTAGTTCGGCATCAGAGGGAAGCTTCTGGGCCGTCATGTCAGCTCCGAAGACGTGGCCGAGTGAAGAGGAATCCGGCTATCACCGGCAGGCACGGCCGGTGGTCAATACCAATCTCCCCAGATAGCGCGCGTTCCGAACTCCTCGCGCGCTATCTGGGCGACGAGTCGGGGCACCGCCTCGGCGGCGGCGTCCGATTCCATCGTGACTCCCAAACTCTCGCCAAGCTCTATCGCGTAGATGGATATCTCTAGAGGAATGCCGATGTTCTTCGCGCCTTCCAGGTGAACCGTCGCGCGATACTCCGTATCCCCGGATTCGTGAGCTCGAGGAACGAGATCCAGTTCAGACAACCCCAGCTTTCTGAGTTCCCCGACGTCGCCGTCGCCACTTCTGATGCAGTCCACGACCACGACCTTGTTGTAGCCCGCCGCGATCTCGAAGAGGTCCATCGCGGCGTCGTACGCCTCCACGATATCGACATCCGGGTCCGCCAGCATGGCGTAGAGACCGCGCGCTACGTCCAGCCCGACGCGCCGGCCCTCGAATCCCCGACTGCCGAGCCCCAGAATGAGAGTTCTCATCGTCCTCCGCCCCTCCCTTGTGACACACGTGTGTATACGGCGGTTGGCTAGGCCAGCAATCCTATCTTTCTCTCTACCGTCGCCGGGCGTCTGTATTCCGGCAGCAGCATGGGTGAGGCATTCGTCGGCTCGATGCCCGCCGCCTTCAAGGCCACGTGGTAGTTCTTCAGGTGATCAAGCCCGAGGCCGCCGGCGGTCTTGATGCCCGCCGCCTCTGCCGCGGCGGCCGCCCCGGCCCTTCGTCCGAAGACCACCACGTCCAGGAGCGAGTTACCCATCAGCCGGTTGGTGCCATGTATGCCGCCCGCAACCTCGCCGGCCGCGTAGAGGCCGGGCACGGGCGTTCTGCTCTGCTCGTCTATCTCGAGGCCGCCGTTCTGGTAGTGCTGCGTCGGGTAGATGAGGATCGGGTGCTTCGCCATGTCGATCCCGAATCGTTCGTACTGGCGGTACATCGCAGGTACCCGCGCCTTCACGGCGCCCTCGCCGAGCTTCTTCTCGATGACGACGGTGTCCAGCCACACGGCCGGCTGCCCGGACGGCGTCACGACGCCTTTCTCTCTCCCCGCGCATTCGCGGATAACGGCCGCCGCCTCGACGTCCCTCGTCTCGAGCTCGTAGACGAACCGGTCACCTTCTATGTTCGTGATCTGCCCACCGATGCTTCGGACCTTCTCGGTCACAAGAAGCCCAAGAATCTGCTCGGGGTAGGCGGCGCCTGTCGGGTGGTACTGTATCGTGTTGAGATACTTGAGGGGCGCGCCCACGCGGTAGCCCAGCACGAGCCCGTCGGCCGTCGCACCGTAGTGATTCGAGGTCGGGAAGCCCAGGACGTGCAGACGTCCACCACCGCCGGTGGCCAGGATCGTCGTCTTCGCCCTGACGATGAGGTACTCCTCCGTCTCCATATTATAGAGCACCGCGCCCGTCACCCTGTCGCCGTCGGTCAGAAGCTCATAGACGGCGGCGAACTCCACCAGCGGGATATCGCGGTTGAGCATCTCGTCCTTCAGGGTCTTCATTATCTCACCACCCGTGAAGTCGCGCGCGGCGTGCATCCTCTTCCTCGAGGTACCTCCGCCGTGGATGGTGATCATGGTGCCGTCGCTCTCCTTGTCGAACATCACGCCGAGCTTCTCCAGCCAGACGAGCACCTCAGGAGCATCCATGACGAGTGCCCTCGCCAGCGCGGGGTCGTTCTTGTAGTGCCCGCCGCCCAGGATGTCGAGGTAGTGGATAGCGGGAGAATCGTTGGGCTTGTCGGCGCCCTGGATCCCGCCCTGCGCCATGATGGTGTTGGAGTCGCCCAGGCGCAGCTTCGTGACCATGAGCACGTTGGCGCCCTGCTCGGCCGCCACCAGCGCCGCGGCCGCGCCCGCACCACCACCACCCACCACCAGCACGTCCACGTCATGATCGACCTGCGAGAGGTCGAACTTGTCCGGGTCCAGCCCGCTGTAGGCTTCGAAGACGTTGGCATACTCGATGGGCGTACGATCGCCCTTCGACGGACCGACTCTGAGCTCGCGGAAGACCTCATCCTTGTAGTCCGGATGGAAGCCCTCGAGGAGCTCCTGCTTAGCATCAGCGGAGAGAAGTGGGTACTCCTCGTCCAGCCGTCGCTCGCGTGTCGCCTCGACCCGCTTTATCAGTTCCAGTAGTTCCGGTGTGTACAACTCGGCCCCCCTAGCCTCTCGGCTCCATGTCGCGGTTGTTGTAGAGCTCGGCAAGCTCGGCCTGTTTCGTCTCCGTCAGTTTGTCCATCTCGGCGTTGAACGTGCCGTCCACTATCTCCTTGAGGCGATCCTTCAGGTGCGGAGCCTCGGGAGCTACGTGACGCGAGTAGAGCCTCCGGCACAGCAGCGCCACCTGATACTGCACGATCTCCGCCGGGCATCTCGCGGCACAGAGCCCGCAGAGAATGCAGTCGAAGGAGAGGTCAGCGGCCTTTGCGACGTCGCCCCTGAGCGCGGCCTGGATGTACTCCATGACCTCGATGTCCTGCGGGCAGGCCTTCGTGCACGTGTTGCAGGCAAGGCAGCGGAAGACCTCCGGATAGAGCGAGAGTATCGCATCGGCGGTGGGCTTCAGGTCCTCAATGTCGTAGGTGGCCTTGTTGCCCGGGAAGAACGGTATCTCAACCAGGTACATCTCGTCCTGTACGACCTCCTGACAGGCGAGGCCCACCTTGAGACGGTAGTCGCCCTTCGTCCGATAGACCGTTCCGCAGGCGCCGCAGAACGCTCCCCTGCACCCGCAACCCCTCACGAACCGGTAGCCCGCGTACTCCATGGCCTTCATGATCGTGAGGTCGCCCGGGACCTCGTAAGGCTTGCCCATGACGTAGATGGTAACCATCTTCTCTGCCATCGCTCGGATTCCTCCTTAGTCTGGCGTCGGATGTCGGCCGGGCGTCGCCGGCCGCGTGTGACTGGTGTGCCCGCTACTTCGCGGGCGCGACCGCCTTCGCTGTATCGCTCAGCCCCAGCTCGAGAGGTCCCAACCCCCTGACCTCCTCGGTGAAATCGGACATGACGTGGACCAGCTTCTCTCCCTCGGCAGCGGAGATCCACTCGAGGTGCAGACGCTCCGGCTCGACGCCCATATCCTCGAGCATGCGCTTGAGGTACTGAACCCGTCGCATGGTCTTGTGGTTCCCTTCCTCGTAATGGCAGTCACCCGGGTGGCAGCCGCCGACGAGCACGCCGTCGGCGCCCTCCCGAAACGCCCAGAGGACGTGCTGAGGATCGATGCGCCCCGTGCAGTTGACCCGCACGACCGCACCGTTGGGCGGGTACTGCTTCCGCGAGGTGCCGGCGAGGTCCGCACCGGCGTAGGTGCACCATTTGCAGAAGAAACAGACGATTCTCGGTTCGAACATATTAGACCTCCAGGGCGGCAGAGACCATTTTGTAGAGCTGCTCGTCCGTCAGGTTCTTCTGCTGAGCAGAACCGGACGGGCAGGCGGCGATGCACACTCCGCAACCCTCACAGATCGCCTCCTTGATGCGTGCGACCTTTTTCTCGTCGTCGAACTCCGCCGCGTCGTACGGACAGACCGAGACACACACACGGCACCCGGCGCACGTGTCCTCGTCGATCACGGCGATGATCGGCTCACGATGGTACTCGGTCTCCGCGAAGAGAGCGGCGACCTTGCTGGCGGCCGCCGAGGCCTGCGCGACGGACTCCGGGATGTCCTTGGGCCCCTGGGCCGAACCCGCGAGATAGAACCCCGGTGTGAGGCTCTCTACTGGTCTGAGCTTCGGGTGCGCCTCGGACAGGAAGCCCCATTCGTCCGCGTGGATCTTGAGCATGTTGGCGAGCTTCGCCGCGGACTGGTTTGGAATCGTGGCGAGACCGAGCACGGCCATGTCGGCCGCGATCTCGATCTTCTTGCCCGAGAGCGTATCGACTCCCCAGACCATGACCTTGCCGTCCTCCTCGAAGATCTTCGAGACCTTGCCCCGGATATAGAGGACATCGTCCTCCTCGGCCGCGCGGGTGTAGAACTCCTCGTAGCCCTTGCCGCCCGTCCGGACGTCCATATAGAAGACGTACGCCTGGCCCTCGTGGACGTTGTGCTTGTAGAGCATGGCGTGCTTGGTGAGATACATGCAGCAGATCTTGGAACAGTACGGCAGGTGGCTTTCGGTGTCCCTCGACCCGCAGCAGGTGAGGAAGACGACTTCCTTCGGCACCTCGCCGTCGGAGGGACGCAGAATCTCACCACCGGTCGGACCGGACGCCGAGAGCATTCTCTCGAACTGGAGGCTCGTGACAACGTCGGGGTACTTCCCGCCACCGTACTCGCCCAGGTTCTCGATCGGGTAGAGATCGTAGCCGGTGGCGACAACGATGGCGCCGACCTCAAAATCGATGAACTCGTCCTTCTGCTCGTAATCGATGCAGTCGAGGGGGCAGACCTTCGCGCAGATACCACACTTCCCATCCTTGAGGAAGTAGGTGCAGTGTTCGGCGTCGAGGACGGGCTTGTTCGGCACCGCCTGCGGGAAGGGCGTGTAGATGGCCTTGCGATCTGCCAGTTGCTCGTCGAATTCGGACGGCGTCGTCGCGGGGCACTTCTCGATGCACAGACCGCAGCCCGTGCAGACGTCGCGGTTGACGTACGCGGCCTTCTTCCTGATCCTGACCTTGAAGTTGCCGACGTAGCCGCTGACGTCGTCAACCTCTGAGTAGGTCATGAGCTTGACCTTCGGGTGCTGCGCGACCTCAACCATCTTGGGGGTCATGATGCACTGCGAGCAGTCGAGCGTCGGGAAGGTCTCAGAGAGCTGCGCCATGTGTCCGCCGATGGACGCCGACTTCTCGACAAGGACGACCTCGTGTCCGGCGTTCGCTATGTCGAGCGCCGCCTGGATCCCCGCGATGCCGCCACCCACGACCAGGGCCCGGGGGGTCATGGGTACTGAGATTGGATCGAGAGCCTCGTCGAGCCGTGCCTTCTCTACCATTATCTTGATGGTCCTGATCGCCTTCTCGGTCGCCGCTTCCTTGTTGTCCCGATGCACCCAGCTACACTGCTCGCGGATGTTCGCGATCTCGACCTGATACTGGTTCATTCCCGCCGCCGTCCCCGCCCGCCTGAACGTCGCCTCGTGAAGGGTCGGCGAACACGCCGCCACGATCACTCCCGTCAGCTTGTGCTTCTTGATGGCGTCCTTCACCAGGTTCTGACCGGGATCGGAACACATATACGTGTAGTCGGTGGAGTAAGCCACGCCTGGGTAGTCGGCCAGTTCCTCGGCCACACGCTTGACGTCCACCACCCCGGCGATGTTGGTCCCGCAGTGGCAAACGAAGACCCCAATGCGTTCTCCCATCACCCCTCCTTAAAGCAGACTCTTCTCGGCGAGAACGTTGATCGGATCCACCGAGTTGTCCGTGAAGTCCAGGTGTTCCTTGTCAATGCCCAGTGCCACTCCGAGAAGCTGTGTGAAGTAGATCACCGGGACACTTGTGAACCCATCGACCCGTTCGGCCATTCTCTCCTGATGCCTGTCGAGGTTGTACCGGCAGAGCGGGCAGGTCGTAACGATGATATCGGCCTCTCGCTTGAGCGCCGAAACGACGATGTTCTGCGAGCACGACACCGCCAGCTCCTCGTCGTTGACGACCTGGAAGCCGCCGCAGCATTCGGTTTTCATGGGGAAGTCGACCACGTCGCATCCCAGCACCTCGAGGAGATTCTCGAAGATCGTGGGCTGCTCGGGGTCATCGAACTTCATTTCCTTCTTGGGGCGGAGCAGCATGCACCCGTAGTAGGGCGCCACCTTGAGGCCCTCGAGCCTTTTCGTCACGGCGGAGGCGACTTTGTCGTAGCCGACCACGTCGCGCAGCATCTCGATGTAGTGAAGAACCTCGAGCTGTCCCTCGTAGTCCTCGAGCGTGTAGCTCTCTATCTTCTCGCGCGACTCGGTGTCCGCGCGGAGGAACAGGTTGACCTTCTCTCTCTTCTCGGCATCGTCGCGCATCACGTTGTTGCAGCGCTTGAGCACGTTGTAGCAGAACGAGCACAGAGTGACGACCTTGTCTCCCAAGCGTGACGCGTAGGACAGGTTCCTGACGCCGGCCAGTATGTCCATGACGCTGTCGGTGACCAACGGATACACGGCGCCGCAGCAGGTCCAGACAGGAAGCTCCTCGAGCTCCACGCCCAGTGCCATCGCGCATTCCCTCGCCGAGTCGTCGAAGTCGCGAGCCCTCTCGTGAAGCGTGCAGCCTGGGTAGTACGGGATCTTCATCTCTTCCTCCGGCACGGTCTATCCGTTCAGTTTCCTCAACGCCCCGACCACACCCATCTGTGGCGCGTCGGACATCATCACCCGCGTCAACCCGTCCGCGTCAATCTTAGGCGTCGCGAGCCGGGTTCGCAGGACGATCGCCCTCAAGGCATCGCAGATGCTCGAGAACTCGACGCCCTTCGGGCATCTTGATGCGCACTGCAGGCACGACGCGCAGATCCAGATGGTCTTCGAACTGAGGACCTCATCCACCTGGCCGAGTTGCAGAAGCCTGATCACCTCGCTCGGGATTATGTCCATCTCCTCGACGACGGGACACCCCGCCGAGCACCTGCCACACTGATAGCACGCGCGGAGCTTCTGCCCGGAGAGCGTCTCCACCCTTTCAAGGACCTCGTCGACGAGCATGTCGGCTGTGAGCCTGAGTTTCATCAATACCTCCGGGGTGCAACCATAGACCGATTCGATCAGCCCGGGCCGCTCCTCGCGCGATGGGGTCGTTCAGGATTCGTCGGACAGCCCCCGCACAACAGCCAGTACGATAATTTGCCACCGCAACGTCAGCAGGCGGCGAGGCGGTGACATTATTGACAGCAGCTTACTATGCGGGCAGGCGAGAGTCAACGGGTTTTGGGCGATTTTGGGGGCGGAATCGCCCTGCACACCCCAGAGCCGACTCGACACATCGTGAGCTGAGCCGTATAATCCAGGTACCCCTTCAAGGACGAGGAGGTGCGGTATGAGACC
This sequence comes from Candidatus Eiseniibacteriota bacterium, assembly GCA_030595835.1. Taxonomy (GTDB): domain Bacteria; phylum Joyebacterota; class Joyebacteria; order Joyebacterales; family Joyebacteraceae; genus JALGZG01. Next base: position 30,596 of record JAUVLG010000018.1, read on the forward strand.
CATGATACTGGCTCTCGCGACCGCGATCGCCGCGCTGGTGTTCGCGTCAGCTGCCATTTGCGGCATCATCGTCGTCGACCCCGCTGGCGGCGGCAACTTCGACAATATCCCGGAGGCCATGTTCCACGGCTCGGCTGACGACACGGTGCTGGTGCTGCCGGGCTTCTACGAGGCGGAAGCGGGTATTGCCTACCCGTGGCCCATCGACCTGGACGCCGACAGCCCGGTGCTCGTGAGCCAGGCGGGAGCGGAACTCACGCTCATCTTCGGGGGCGGGATGCGACCCGCGTTCGAGGTGCCGGACGGCACGTTCAACGCGCGGGCCTTCATCACGGGCTTCCAGTTCAGGTTGCTGGAAACGCCACTGGACTGGGGCTACCCGGCAAGCGGCACCGTCCACTTCACGGACAACATCGTCGAGGGGTGCGGGACTGGACTGGACGTCCGCATGGGTGAAGGGCTGGTAGCCAGGAACATCATCGAGGGACCGGGCAACTATGGGATTCAGGCCGGGCACTTCGATGGCGTGATAGAGGACAACGAGATACACGGGTTCAAGGACGGCATCATCGGCGCGGACGGGAGCACAATGATACAGCGAAACCACATCCACGACAACGGGATCAGCGGTGTGGGGGGGTTCGACAACTGCATCGCAATCGGCAATCTCGTTGAGAACAACGGTTGGGCCGGCTTCGGCATCTCGTTCGACGCCCACCTGACGGGCAACGTCATCCGTGGCAACGGCACGGGCATCGAGTTCTGGGGCGGACCTCACAACGGATTTCTGAATGGGAACGACATCTACGACAACGTGGAGTTCGCCGTACACTCATACTGCGAAGAGCATATCCCCTACCCGCCCAACTTCGATGCCGCCATGAACTGGTGGGGCACGACCGACCCGGACGAGGTTGCCGCGGGGATATGGGACTGCCATGACAGCAGGTGGGCGGCCGTATGCTTCGTCGTCGAGCCGTGGTGTACAGCGCCCGGGTGCGACCCCACTCCTACCGCGCCATCCAGCTGGGGCGCCATCAAGGCCGTGTACAGATGATGGTGCGAGCCACAACCGGGAAGAACGCGCACGAGCCGGGGCTGAAACCCCGGCTCGGCATCAGTACGTGTCTCCTGGGCGAGAACGTCCGCTACGACGGGGCGGAGAAGCGCGACCCGGTTCTGCTTGGGGCGTTCGGCGACCACGTTGAGTGGGTGCCCATCTGCCCCGAGGTCGAGTGCGGCATGACCGTGCCCAGAGACCCTATGCACCTGGCTGACGACCCGGGTTCTCCGAGGCTCGTGACGACCGCCACGGGCGAGGACCAGACGGAGCGCATGCAGACGTGGATACGGTCCCGTCTCGACGAACTGGCCCGCGAGGATCTCTGGGGATTCGTGCTGAAAAGCAGATCGCCCAGCTGCGGGCGGCGCGATGTGCCGGTGCTGGACTCGACGGGCGCGCCGGCAGGCGAGGCCGCCGGGCTCTTCGCCGCCGCGATCGCCAGGCGCTTCCCGCTGCTGCCGGTCGGCGACGAGAGGAGCCTGCGCGATGACTCGATGTGGAGCAACTTCATCGAACGTCTCTTCTTCCTGAAAAGATACCGCGACTCAATGCGGCCCAAGGGGAGCCGTGGATCGCTGATCGCCTTCCACGCGGCGCACGAGCTTCAGATCACAGCGCACGACCAGGACGTTCTCAGAGAGATGGAGGAGCTGGTGGCGCGCCCGAATGAACTCCCCCTGGACGAGCTCTCCAGCAGGTACGAGGAGCTCTTGACGACGGCGATGGAGCTCGTCGTCGGAGCAGCCGGGCAGGGCGCGGACGCGGCGTGGCACAGGGAGACCGCGCGGCACAAGGAAGCGGCCGGGCACAGGGAAGAGGTGGTATGAGCGAGCGTGAGATTCAGAAAGCTCCGCCCGATCCGAGCCGCACCGCGGCGGTCGGTGCGCCGGTCCTGCGCGTTGATGCGGCCGACAAGGTCACCGGACGCGCCGTCTACCTTGACGACATGGTCATGCCCGGCGTCCTGCACGCCGCACTGGTCTTCCCCGGGCGCGCCCACGCGGAGTTCAGAGGGGTTGACGCGTCGGCCGCGAGATCGATGGCGGGTGTGCGTTCCGTCGTGACGGCCGATGATATCCCCGGAGAGAACCAGGTTGGCGTCATCGACGCCGATCAGCCGCTCCTCCCCTTCGACAGGATAAGATACGAGGGAGACGCCGTGGCCATCGTGGTGGCCGAGACGGCGGCGCTGGCACGCGAGGCGGCTGACGCCGTGTCCGTCGACAGCACGGAACTGCCAGGCGTCTTCGACGCCGTCCGCGCGATGGAACCCGACGCGCCGCTCGTTCACGAGAGCGGGAACGTCTTTCTCCACGACAAGGTCAGGAAGGGCGACGTCGACGCGGGGTTCGATGCGGCCGACATCATCGTCGAGCGCGAGTTCCGCACCTACCACCAGGAACACTGCTACCTCGAGCCCCTGGCGGCACTCGCCGTCCCGGAAGACAACGGGTCGATGACGATCTACGGGACGATGCAGTGCCCGTTCTACGTACAGAAGGCCGTGGCGCGCGTGCTGGGACTGCCGCTGGCGTCCGTCCGCGTCATCCAGACCGTCACGGGCGGCGGGTTCGGCGGGAAGGAGGACGCGCCCAGCGAGATATGTGCGTGCGCGGCGCTCGCCGCATGGAAGACCGGAAGCGCGGTCAAGCTCGTCTACTCCCGCCAGGAGGACTTCCTCCGCTCGAGCAAGCGCCATCCCATGCACGTGACGTTCAAGCTTGGCGTCACGCGCGACGGCACGTTCACGGCCGCGAAGATACGCGCGGTGGCGGACGGCGGAGCCTACTCGACACTGACACCGGTCGTCGCGTTCCGCGCGGCTGTGCACGCGACGGGCCCCTATGAGATCCGGAACGTCGAGACGGACGTATACGGCGTCTACACCAACCGCCAGACGACGGGCGCGTTCAGGGGATTCGGACAACCGCAGGTCATCTTCGCCAACGAATCGGTCATCGACGAGGTGGCCCTGGCCCTCGGGATAGACCCCGTGGACATCCGTCTCCGGAACTGCTTGGACGTGGGGAAGCGAACGGCAACAAACCAGCTTCTGACGGAGAGCATCGGCCTGAAGGAAACGCTTGAGCTCGCACGGGAACTCTCGGGATGGAACGAGCTGAGGCAGGTTTCGGCGCGGCCGGACGAGAAACGTGACCACGTTCTACACGGCATCGGCGTCGGGTCCATCTACTACGGGGTCAGCCTGGGCGCGAAGGGACTGGCGCTCGACGGGTCCGGCGCCCACATCAACGTCTACCGCGACGGCTCGATCAGGATCGGCGTGGGCGGCACCGAGATGGGACAGGGCCTCCTGACCGTGCTCGCACAGATCGCGGCCGACAGTCTCGGCGTGCCGGTCGACTCGATACACGTCGAACGCGCGGACACGAGCGTGGTCCCGGACAGCGGCCCGAGCGTCGCGTCGCGGACGACGCTCATGACTGGCAATGCCGTGATCGACGCGGCGGCGAAGCTCCGGGCCGTCATGGGAGAGGTCGCGGCCGACCTGCTCGGCATGGACGCGAGCGAGATCGAGTTTGCCGGTGGCACCGTCGGTTCAGTGGAGAAGAGCGTGACCTTCGCGGAGCTCGCCGAGCAGTGCTGGGCGAGAAACGTCAGCACCGCGGCCGACGGTTGGTACGCCGCACCCGAGTCCACGTTCGACGAGAACGGCCAGGGCGACGCCTATGCCGTCTACTCGTACGCCACGCACGTGGCGGAGGTCGAGGTGGACACGGAGACCGGACAGGTGTCGGTCGTGAGGGTCACGGCCGTGCACGACGTCGGTCGAGTGCTGAACCCCGTGACGCTCGAGGGACAGATAGAGGGAGGCGTGCTGCAGGGCATCGGAATGGCGCTCTACGAGCAGATGAAAACAGAGGGAGGGGCGGTCGTGACACCGGACTTCTCCACCTACATCATCCCCACGGCGATGGACACGCCGGAGATTCGGACCGCGTTCGTCGAGCATCCCTATTCGAAAGGCCCCTTCGGTGCGAAGGGGATCGGCGAGACCCCGGCCATGCCGGGAGCCGTGGCCATAGCGAATGCCGTGTCCAATGCGCTCGGTGTGCGGCTTCACGAACTACCTCTGACGCCCGAGCGCGTCAGACAGGCGGTGTCCGAGAGGAAGGATTCATGAGATTCCACGCAGGCCCCCCAGTGCTTCAGGTAGTGCCACCTGTGCGTCAGGTAGTACCGCCTGCGCGCCCGACGGCGTCCCCCGCGGCGGCGCTGGTGACGCTCCTTGTGGTGTCTCTCGCGCTCGCTGCCGCAACGGCCGCGGCGAGCGGTCCCGCAGGCGTAGGAGACCACGACGGCGCCGTGGATCTGCCCGCGTGCGATTCGTCCGAGCTCCTCGCGGCCTCGCCGGCGGCGGGCGTGTTGGACGAGGCACTGCGGGCGCTCGCCCTCACCCACGACGACCTCTCGTTTCGGACGGACTACGCCGACCAACCGGACTCATTTCGGATTGCCGCGGTCGACAGACTGCTCACCCACCCCCTCGAGACGGAGACCTACGTTGCCCGGTTCGCGGACGAGATATGCGCCGTCGCATCGCTGGAGGAACTGCTGGGCGTCTGCGCGCGCGAACTCGATCTGGTGATCGATGCGCCCGCGCGCACCGAGGCAACGGAGTCCATGGAACCCAGGTCGGCCGGAGCGACTGCGCTGGACGTACTGCTGCCGGCGATGAGGCTGGCCACAGACGAAATCGCCGCGGCATTCGACGGCCTGACGGAGGAGCAGCGGCGATTCATCGCGCTCCACGCGCCGTCGATCCTGGACGAGGAAGAGTTCGACCCGGACAGGCCGATCGACGAGCGGGACCGTGAAGCAGAGGAGGAAGAGGCGCTCGCGGACGAACTCCTCCACATCGCCGGACTGGTTGATTACGACCGCCTGGCGACCGCCGGAGCCATCATCGCGCGCGCGGTTGACAGCTCCATCCCGCTGGTGATGGATGACCCGATGAGCCTGCCGAGGACACACACCGACCACGAACTCAAGAGGACGGCGTCCTCGCGGTTGGCCTCGGGTGATGTCCTGAGCATCATGGAGACGGAGGCGGGGACCGTGATCATCGGGGGGCCGGGGCGCACTACATACAGAGGGGGCGTCGCGCTCATCATCGACGTGGGTGGCGACGACGTGTATGAGGGAGACGTGGCCGCGGCCCTGAGGGATCTTCCAATCTCCATAGTGATAGACCTCGCCGGCAACGACATCTACCGTGGCGACCCGCACTCGCTGGGCGCGGGGTTCATGGGGATCGGTGTCCTCGTGGATCTCGAGGGCGACGACGTCTACACCTCCGGTGACTTCTCACTGGGCGCCGGCCTGTTCGGGGTCGGCATCCTGGCGGACGCGGCGGGCAACGACAGCTACTCAGGCGACACCTGCACCGAGGGCGCCGGCGCATTCGGGATCGGCATCCACAGGGACGAGGACGGCAACGACGTCTACAAAGCCGCGCTCTTCTCACAAGCTTTCGGGTTTGTCGGCGGTGCGGGACTGCTGCACGACGTGACGGGGAACGACCTCTACTTCGCGGGAGGGAAGTACACCGACGAGATCCGGTACTTCGACCACTACATCAGCCTCTCGCAGGGATTCGGGTTCGGTTGGCGACCAGATGCATCCGGCGGCATCGGCATCCTGGTCGATGAGGCCGGAAACGACGTCTACGTCTCCGACATATTCGGGCAGGGCTCAAGCTACTGGTTCGCGGTCGGAGGTCTGGTCGACTACAGCGGGAACGACCAATACGTCGCCTACCAGTACGCCCAGGGCGCGGGGACTCACATCACGGTGGCCGCGCTGGTTGATTGCGACGGCGACGACAACTACGTGTCGAAGGGGGTGTCGCAGGGGTGCGGACACGATCTTGCGATTGGTATTCTGCATGACCTGGCGGGTGACGACAGCTACACGTGCCACGATCTCTCCCAGGCCGCCGGCAACGCGAACGGCATCGGCCTCCTCATGGACGACGCGGGCAACGACAGCTACTCGGTCCGGAACCCGGACAATACACACGGGTACGGAAACCTCCGCCGGGACTATGGGAGCGTCGGCATCCTCCTGGACTGCGGGGGCACCGACTCCTACTCCGGCAGAGGATCGGACAACACCTGGTGGATGGGGAGCATGCACGGTGTCGGGGTCGACGTGGAGAAGGGGGGTGGTGCGGAATGAGACCGTTCAGTATCGTTCTTCTACTGCTACTGCACTGTGTCTCGATGGCCGCGCCTGCCGCCGCCCAGGAGGCGGACGCGGGGGTCGCGGAACCCGACACCACCGAGCTCGCCGGACTCCTCGCGGGACTCACGCCTGAGGAACTCTTCCTGCGGGCCTCTTCCTCGGCGCTCCAGTTCGAGCACATGCGCGAGCCGTCCAGGCGCATCCTGGTGGGGAACCACGAGGAGTCCCTCCCCTACCTCGTCACCCGGCTCGACACAGACGACGCGAGGGAACGACATGCGCTGGAGGACATCCTGGTCAGAATGGGCCCCGCGGCTGCCGAACCGGTGATCGAAGCGTTCCTCGTCGAGGCCGGGAGAACGGAAACGACGCGCGGCGCCAGACTGGCCGCGGCAGTGCTCGGCAAGATCGGAGACGTGTGTGCGGTCGACCCGCTCTTCTCCGTCCACGACCATCACGACTGGAAGGTGCGCGGCGCCATCGGCGGGGCGCTCGGCAGGATAGGCACGGCCGAGACCGTCCCTCCTCTCGTTTCTCTTCTGGCGGACGAGAACGAGGTCGTCCGGAAGAGCGCGGCCGTAGGCCTCAGGCGCGTCGCCGCGCGCGCCCGTGACGACGAACAACCGGACGCCGATGCGGCCCTGGCACTCGACCGGAACGTCATGGAGTCGCTCGCGCGCGCCCTTGGGGACCAGCACTACTCCGTGCGGTACAGCTCCGCGGACGCGCTCGCACTGATCGGTGAGGTTGCACTGCCGCTTCTGCTCGAGGTCAGCGAAGACGGAGGGAACGAGGCTCGGCTGGTGGCCATCCGGGCCACGGGCAGAGTCGGCTCGCGGAAGGCCCTCAAGCCGCTGGTGAGAACGCTGGGCGACTCGGACTGGGCCGTGCGAGCGTACGCAGCCGCCGCGATCGGAGCGATCGGAGCCGACGGACCCAGCCGCCGGGCGCTGGAGCGCCTTGTTGCTTCGGACCCTCATCCGTTCGTGGTCGCGTCGGCAACGGCCGCACTCGACTAGAGGAGACCGCCAGTCACCCCGGCGGGCAGGGTGAGAACCGGCGGAACAGGCCGCGAAACTAGGCAAGTCCGCCTTGGGCCGTGATCGTGGACGGGCAGCATCAAAGCGAGATTCCTGCAGTATGTGACAATACCCCTGAATTCCCGCCCCATACCGACGACGCCAGGAACCGCATCTGATTTCCTGCTCAATAAGTCTCAACATGTGCGTTTTGTACGAAAAACCGATTGACCCTGACGCCGGGATGTTATAAACTACTAGGGTGAATTGCGGGAGCCTGCCACCAACTATGTGCAAACTGTTTGCGTGTGCTACCTGGGCTCACAAGAGCACAGGTGGCAAGAATGTGAGGGTGCCGAGTCAGGGGATGGCACGTACACCGTGGGTCGGCGTTGAGCAGTAGTGCCGCAGCAGTGGGTGGTGGGACAACACTGAGATACCGATGGGTCTGAGGTAGGAAGTAACACAAGGGGAAAGGAGACGGACGGCATGAAAAGGCTAACGTTCGCAGTTGTTGTGCTGGCGTTCGCGCTCCTCGTCGTGCAGACCGCCGCAGCCGATGATTCGTACATGATCGGCATGCAGGGGGTCGGCAGTCTGATGAAGAGTCCCGTTGTCTATAGCGGGAACTTCATGTGGGGTCTCGTTGGTTCATGGGAGATCACGCTGGATGACACCATGTGGCCCGACCCGGCAGACAGCACCGCGAGGTTCAACTACATATGGGACACTTTCTTCGCCGACCATTATCTTGATACGTGGGGTGCGGAAAGCTGGACCGGGTATTTCGATGGCGCCACGCTGCTCGAGACACCGCACTTCCGGTTTGACACGATCTCTCCGGCCGGTGTGATAGAGGGCGACATCACATTCTCGATCCTCGTTCGCGACTGGTACGCGGACGGGATACTCTCCCAGCAGGAGAAGCACCACAACCTGAACCTGAGTGCGACGGTTAACGTGAACCCCGAACTCGGTCAGGGCTATTTCGAGGATACGTGCGGGCACGGTTCGATCAGCTCAGGCAATTTCAACTTCCTCAACCCGCCGCTGGATGACAGCTTGCAGATAGTCGGACAGCTTCAGACCTACACCTGCCCCAGCCCTGTGGAAGAGACAACTTGGGGCGCGGTGAAGGCGCTCTTCGAGTAGGCGGGCGGCAGCAACTGATACTAGGCAACGAGAGTGTTCGAGCAACTGCCCGAAAGGGCTAGGCCAAAGGAGAGGACGATGCGCGCACTTCTGATAGTTTTGGCTATTGCGGCCTTTGCAACCGTGGCCTACGGCCAGGATGAGCTTTTCGTTTGGTTCTACGGCGCAGGGACCGGCGACTTCATGGACAGCCCCGTGGTCTTCGGCGGCGCCATGGATCCCGGCGGCGACATCACCGAAGGATCATGGTCCATTACGGTTCCCGATGCTACCTGGCCGACCGCTCCGACGGAAAGATACGCCTACGTCTGGGACACGTTCTATGCACCGAACTACACGCCCGGCAACCCCAGCTTCTGGAAGGGCTACTTCGACATCGAGCATGGTGCTGAGGACATGAACGCCCTCACGATCGTCGACAACACGAACAACGGTTCGATGTCCGGTATCTGCTCCGTTGAGATTCAGGTTCAGGATCTGAACAACGACGGCGTGCTGGACGAGGGTGAGTTCTGCAACGGCAGCCTCTCCGGTCTCGTCATCATCATCCGGAACGGCGAGGGCATTTACGACGGCATGTGCGGCACGGGCAACTACTTCGGCAGCTACATCAAGGACTGTCCGGGCACCTCAGAGACATGGAACTACGGCATGTATCTCTGGCTCGAGGACTGCACCACGCCGGTCGAGAACACGACCTGGGGCGCCATCAAGGCTCTGTATCAGTAGTTCAGACTCGAGAGCGCAGGCGCTATATGCTTCGGACGAGTCCTCGCACTGTGGTGCGGGGACTCGTCAACTGAACCAGGGCAGCGTGCCGGCGCTCCGTCAACAGGAACAACTATACAGATGATCTTTCGAAGCTGGAGGCGTGCGGGGCGCTCCGCAGCTTGGATGCTCATCGCCGCAATCCTCCTTGCAGGCGCAATCGGCGGCACGCTGTTTGCGGCGGCCGCCCAGGCAGAGATGCGAGCGCCTGCATCAACGACCATAGCGCTCACGAGCGCGAACGACCACGAGGCTGGCGCGGCCGACGAGCGCTGGCTTTTGTCGTGT
>JAUVLG010000181.1 GCA_030595835.1 Candidatus Eiseniibacteriota bacterium
GGGGGCGATCGAGGGGGTAGCTCTCATGCTCAAGAAGAGGAGGAACATCCTCATCCTGGTCGGGGTGGTTGTGGTCATAGCCGCCGCGGTCATCGGTAACCTCGGGCTGGACAGGAAGGACAGGACCGAGGTCAGCGTCGACGAGGTTGAGCGCGGGACGCTCGTCGCCACGGTCTCCGGCCCCGGCAGGGTGCGGGCAGAGACCACCGTGCAGATAAGTTCCAGTCTGATGGGGCGCGTCGTCGACCTGGGCGTCGACGAGGGGGACGTCGTTGAGCGCGGGCAGTTCCTGCTCCGGCTGGAGGACGTCTACTACCGCTCGCACGTCGAGCAGGCCAGGGCGCGGCTCGAGCGAAGCGATGTCGAGTGCGCCACGGCCGAACGGGAGCTGTCGGACGCCCTGGAGCAATTCGCTCTGTCGCATATCTCTGAGAAGGAGCGCGACGACTTCGAAGCGCGCGCGATCGCGTACAGGCAGGGCTGCGCCGAGGCCGCCGCGTTACTCAGAGCTGCATCGGACCAGCTGGAGAAGACTGTCTTCCACTCGCCGATCGACGGCATTGTGACCCGACTGAACGTCGAGGAGGGCGAGAACGTCGTCAGCGGGCTGATGAACCAGCCGGGCACGGTTATCTTGACCATCTCGGACCTGTCGCACATGGAAGTGGAGGTCGAGATCGACGAGACCGACATAGTCGATATCGAGATGGGGCAGTTCGCCGAGATCGACGTCGAGGCACTCATGGACACGCTCCTTCCCGGAAGGGTTACGGAGGTCGGCAACTCAGGTCTGACCAGCATGGCCGGTACCCAGGAGGAGGTTACCAACTTCCTCGTGACGGTTTTGCTGGACGAGACCCACCCAGGACTCCGGCCCGGCATGACCGCCACCGTCGAGATCGTTACGGCGGAACACGAGGGTGTTCTCAACGTGCCTATCCAGGCCGTGGCGTCACGCACCGAGTCAGAACTCGCTGAGGAAGCGGACGGCGACAAAGACAGCGATGAGAGCAAACCGAAGCGCAAGCGCAGCGAGCGCGAGGAGGAGGCCGAGATCGAAGGCGTCTTCATCATCGACGGCGAGGATCAGGCGAGGTTCGTTCCCGTCGAGACCGGCATCGCCGACGAGCTCTCGATCGAAGTCGCGGGTGAACTCGAAGAGGGTCAGAAGGTAGTCTCGGGACCCTACAAGGTCCTCAGGAAGTTGAAGAATGGTGAGGACCTGAAGGTCGACGAGGAAGAGGAGAAGTCGTCCGAAGAGACGGAGGAATAGCGGGTGCTGATCGAACTCCGTGACATGTTCAAAACGTACGAGGTCGGCACCCAGCAGGTCCACGCGCTGCGCGACATATCGTTCTCGATCGAAGAGGGCGAATACGTCGCGATCATGGGCCCGTCGGGCTCCGGGAAGTCGACTCTGATGAATATTATCGGGTGTCTGGACACGCCCACCGAAGGTTCGTATCTGCTGAAGGGCACTGAGGTCGCCGCTCTCGATGGCGATGAACTTGCGGAGATAAGAAGCGCCGAGATCGGCTTCGTGTTCCAGACCTTCAATCTCCTGCCCAGAATGACCGCGTTCCAGAACGTGGAACTCCCGTTGATATACGGCAGGGCCGCGAGGCACACGCGCGCCGAGCGCGTCTGGGAAACAATGGACGCCGTCGGCCTGAGGGAGAGAGCGCACCACCGCCCCAACGAGCTCTCCGGCGGGCAGCGGCAGCGTGTGGCCATCGCCAGGGCACTCATCAACCGTCCCTCGATCATCCTGGCTGACGAGCCGACCGGGAATCTGGACTCGGTGACGGGCGAGGAGATCATGCAAATCTTCCGCGGGCTGAGCGATGCGGGCAACACCATCATCCTGGTGACGCACGAGCAGTACATCGCCGAGCACGCCTCGCGCATCGTGAAGCTCCTCGACGGGCGGATCGCGAGCGACACGACGACCTGAGCATCCCGCTCGTCGGCCGTGGGACGCTCGGGCGAGCGTCCCCGGGGACCGGGTTCCGCCAAGGTATTGCCAAAACCATGGAATTCCGCGAGACATTACTGAGCTCCATCCGAACGCTCCGCTCGCACAAGATGCGGTCGTTGCTCACCATGCTCGGCATCGTGATCGGCACCGGCTCGCTTGTGTCGGTCATGTCGCTCATCGCCGGGCTCAACAGCAGCGTCTCCGCCCAGTTCCAGTCGGTCGGGACCGACATCATCTCGGTCAGCCGCTATCCCTGGGTACAGATGGGGGATTCGGAGGATTACAGGGACCGCAAGCACATCACGCTTGAGGACGCGGCGGCCGTGGGCCGTCTTCGCTCCGTCGGGCTTGTGGCGGCGAACATCCACACGCGCCGGCACATCGCGCACGACGGCAGGGTCATGAAGTACACGCTCGTCACGGGCAGCACGGCCGAGTACGAGATCATAGACAACTACCTCGTGGAGGAGGGGCGCTTCATCACGGACCTC
>JAUVLG010000043.1 GCA_030595835.1 Candidatus Eiseniibacteriota bacterium
CCTGGCCCCGAGCGTTCTCCCTGTCTGTGTCTGAGCTGAGTTGCCGCGTCGGGCTCTGCTCATTCGGCTACGCTCCGGTTCCGGTGCCAGGGAATTCATTCGGCAGTCCGTTCGAGACGACCGGAGCGGGCTCGAACGCCGCGTCCAACCTGGTCTCCTTCCGCTGCATCAGCGCGCCCAGTCCGAAGAAGATGATGACGACGCCAACGAGTGTGCCCACGACAGGTATGGCCGTCACGAGATAGACGATCGTGAGACCCAACAACATCGAGGGGATCGGAGAGACGTCCGTCCGCCCTCCCCTCTTGAGGATCAGGTTGCCGAGCCAGATCGAGAAGTAGAACTTCGCGATGTAGAGGGCGATGCCATAGGCGAACCCGACGACGAACATCAGGGGGATCGTCAGGATGAAGACCAGCAGGACCAGGAGCACGATCGGCATGCAGATGAAGGTGACGAACCCTATCCCAAGGCTCTTGAGCGGCTTGGTACGGATGATCTCCGCCGTCCTTCCGGCGTGGTCCTTGGTCAGGGCGACGATGATCGTGCCCGCGACGAGTGCGGCGATGAAGCCCAGGACGTGGAACAGAATGCCGGCGCCGCCGAGGAAGCCCCCGAAGTCGATCTCCTCGTCGACGACCCTCTGGAACGTGACGTCGCCCGCGACGGTCCCATCAGGAACGTCGATCTCGGAGGGGCCCTCGTAGAAGAGATCGCCTCCGATGTGCGCGTCCGGGCCCAGCCTCATACCACCGTCGGTGCTTATCTCAGCGTTGCCCGCGATCGTGCCGTCCATGTCCAGGAACCCGGTCATGATGCGCACCCTGCCACCGATCGTTCCATCGACGGTCACCGTGCCCGCGGCGATGATGACGTCCCCGTCAATGACCGCGGTCTTGCTGATCTGGACGTCCTTGGCGGCGACGATGAGATCCCCCCCGATGTGACCGTCCAGGTAGAGCGTCTCGCACCCGAGCCGCACGTCGTCTCCGACCACGCCCGTAATGCGCATCGTCTGGGCGAAGCAGTTCACGTCCTCCGTGACGGTGCCGGCTATGCTGCCGTTCTGGAAGCCCGCGATGATGTCGCCGTCCAGCGTGCCCTCGATCTCGAGGCTCCCTGACCATATGTAGAGGTCCGCTACCCTGGTTTCTCCATCGGGCACCAGGTACTGCTCGACCTGCTGGATATCGATGTCGCCGTGCCCAGGCGTCATGACGTGAACGACGTTGCGGGTGGTGGCACCCGCACCGGTGTCGACGGCCTCGGCCGGCGTGGGTGTCAGCAGGATACCCAGCGCGACGGCCACGACCAGCAGGCCCAGCGCCACCCGGATCACCACGTTCTTGACGTCGCTCTCTCTGACCACCGCGACCGCGACCTGTCGCGCTCTCATGATGCGCATCGCATTCATGGTGCTCTCCTTGCGTGTGCGGTCCCTACGTTTCTGTCTACACTGACAGTGTATGCGTTATTCGCCCCATACCTCAAAGACAGACCTGTGAAACGTGGATTCAGGTGGGTGAAGTGTGTCTGAACGGGGGTGAAGCGCAGTGCCGGGATTGCCCCGGTTTGTCATTTGAGCAGGTGCCCTGTAGAGAGAAGCTGCGGCCCACTCTGCCGGGCGGACCGATCCTGGCTACCAGGGCAGTATCTCCCGCAACCCTTTCGCTCGCGCTCTCGAGAGCACGAGCTCGCTCTTCTTCTCGTCGTCGACGACTATCTTGTACTTGCCGCTGAACCACGGCACGATCTCCTTCACGTGGTTCAGGTTGACGATGCTGGAGCGGTGACTCCGGAAGAAGACGCGCCGGTCCAGGCGGCTCTCGAGCTCCGCCATCGTCGCGTTCATCATGTACCTTTCGGAAGCCGTGTGCACGAAGACCAGTTCGCCCTCGACACCGATCCACACGATTTCGTCCAGATCAACAAGCAGGATCTTCTTCCCCTTCATGACGGGGAGCCGCCGGACTTCGCGCGACCGGATGATCCCGGCGAGTCGGGCCATCTGGTCGTCGAGCCGGGGGGCGTCATCGAGCAGCGACCGCGCTCGATCGATCGCCTCGCCGAGTCGCTCTTCTGAGATAGGCTTCAGCAGGTAGTCGACGGAGTTCACCTCGAAGGCCTTGATCGCGTACTCGTCGAAGGCCGTCGCGAAGATAACAAGCGGAACACGCGTGAGCGCCTCGACGACCTCGAAGCCGTCCATGCCCGGCATCTGTATGTCGAGGATGACGACGTCGGGCTCAAGCTCGCGCACCATGTCGACCGCCCGGAGGCCGTTCTCCGCCTCACCCGCGACCTCGACGTCGGGGATACCAGCCAGGAGTTCCTTGATCCGCACCCTGGCCAGCTCCTCGTCATCGACCACGAGTACCCTCATCGACGTCTTCATGTCTCGCTCGGCCCTCCCTTCAGGCCCTCCGGTTGGATTCCGCCCTCCGCGGGCAGTACGAGTTCAACTCTGGTCCCCGTCTCCCTGGAGCTCTCGAACCTGAACCACTCCCCCTCACCGAACCGTGTAGCGAGCCTGTCGCGCACGTTCCTGAGCCCGTACCCCTCCGCCAGCATCTCCTCGAGATCGATGAGACCGGTTCCCTTCCCGTCGTCCTGAACGACTATCCGCAGGGTGTCGTCGACGAGCGTCGCCTCGATTCTGAGGGTCCCTCCCTCGACCATCGGGGAGATCCCGTGCCTCACCGCGTTCTCCACCAGAGGCTGGAGGATGAGAGGCGGAACCTGCACGTCTCGCGCGCCGGGATCGATCGCCTGCTCGATGTTCAGGCGACTGCCGAAGCGCGCCCGCTCCACGTCCAGATAGGCGTCGACCAACTCCATCTCTTTCCGGAAGGGCACGCTGCCTTTCTCGGAGGCGAGCAGGGTGCCGCGGAAGATCCCCGCCAGCCGTTCGAGGGTCTGCTGTGCGGCCTCCGGATCGGACGAGATGAGAGCGGAGATCGAGTTCAGTGCGTTGAAGAGGAAGTGCGGGTTGATCTGCGCCTTGAGGGCCTTGAGTTCGGACCGTGCCGCGAGCTCGCGCAGCCGCTCCTCCCTGACCCTGTTCCGCGCGATGGCGACGTAGCTCTCCTCTATCTGATCCCTGAGCCGCTCGTAGTTGTAGATGATCAGGCCGACGATGACGGCGATGATGCTGTCGACCACAACGAGCAGGAGAAGGAGTCTGCCTTGGTAGAGGACGGCGAGGGGATTCCAGAAGATAATGAGAGCCGAACCGAATGCGCCGCCCGCCAGCAGTGTGACGATGGCGAGAGGAAGTCGGACAAACGTCGGGAGCTCGCTGTAGCGCGGCAGCACGAACCTGGCTGAGAAACCCGTCGCGAACCCGATGGCGTTCGCGAAGAGTATGCCCGTGGGAACGAACCTGGCCATGGCCCCGTCCTCCTGCGAGAACAGTGCTATCGCCACACCGACGAGTCCACCGGCCAGTGAATTCCCCAGCAACCAGAAAATGAGCCCGCGGGCCGCAGCCCAGACCTGCCCGGTTGTGGTTCCCGCCCGATTCGCATCTACCACGATTGTCTCCAGTGCTACGTCACGTGACCGTTGCGGAGAGGCTCCGGTCTGTCAGGCTGGAGCCGGACGGCGAGGTCAGCTTCGACCGATGACCGCCAGAATGCTGTGCTCGAAGTCGTGGACCCGCCAGGCCTCGCAGTCGAAGCCGTTGATGATAATGGAGAACAGGATCTCTTCGCCCGACGCGTTCCGTGTGATGCCCGATATCGCGGTTACTCCGTCCAGAAGCCCCGTCTTGGCGCGCACCGCGCCTTCAAGCTGGGGATAGCCCATCCGGCTCGAGAGCGTCCCGTCGGTGCCGCTGACACTCAGTGAGGCCGCGAACTCATGCGAGGTCGCGAATTCGGACAGTGCCCCGCGGAGGACGGCGACTATGGCGCGTGGCGTCAAGCGGTTGTCGCGTGAGAACCCGGACCCGTCCGCGACGTGAAACGAAGCGCTGTCCGCTCCCGCGGCTCGCAGATGATCCGAGAGAATGTCGACGCCGCCCGCGGTGGTGCCCGGAGCGCCGTCGACGTGGGCCGACAGCGCCTTCACAAGCTGCTCCGCCACGAAGTTGTTGCTGAACTTGTTCAGGTCACGGACGACAAGTGAGAGCGGCTTGGACTCGTGCGCCACGAGTACCCTCGCGTCCTCGGGCGCGGTCCCCATGAGCACGTCTCCCGCGAGTTCCACGCCTGCGGACTTCAGGAACTCACGCATGGCCGTGCCGAAGTACCGCGGCCCATCGTCCAGGCTCCGGTAGTGAACGCGAGTTCCCGACCCCGCGGGAACGCTCCCGCTCACCGTGATGACATTCCTCCCGCCCTCGAACGTCCGTTGCACGCTCAGGTTCGAACGGCTTCGGGACTTCCCGGTCGACACGCCGCCTCGGAGCTCCACGAACGATGTCTGCGGCGCGAGCTCAACTACGGCTGGGACGCCTGGACGTTCGGACGGTGTCGTGTGCACGGCGATGGCGTTGAAGTTCAGAGACAGCGCGCCCGTCCGCGCGTGATAGGCGCGGTGTCCCTCGGCGACCACGCGTGAGGTCGTGCTCGCGGAATCAAAGTGCGTGGTATCCAGCACAAGGTCGCCCTCGATGCGCTCTATCCCCAGCACGCGTATCGACTCCGCAAGTTTCCAGAGTTCCTCGGATACGAGCGACGGGTCTCCCGTGCCGCGGACGTAGAGGTCGCCAGCGAGCACAGGACCAATCTCGGTAGCGTCCGTCGAGACGACCGTCTCGAACCGGTAGTCGGGACCGAGCACAGACAGGGCCGCCGCACCGGTCACGACCTTCATGTTGGAAGCGGGTATCATGGGGCGATCGGCATTGTGTTCGTACAGGACCTCCCCTGAGACCAGGGATTCGACCACGATCGCAACCGTGGCACCCCCGAGGTGCGGCTGCCGCACACCTGAATCAACGACCCAGGCGAGCGCGTCGTAGTCGTCCGCCTCAGCGTCCGCCAGAGCCTGCGCGCAGAGCGCGGAGACTACCAGCAGGGCCACGAGCGCGGGGTGACATCTCAGCCGGCGCGCGGTTGTGTTCATGCTTCACTCACCTCCGGTCCTCCGGGACGTTCCATGGCGACGGCCACCACGCTTCTGAACTCGTCCATGTCGACAGCAAGACCCGGACACTCCTTGCGCTGCACCTTCCTGCCGTCCTCGATGACGTAGCCCGTTCCCTCAAGCTCCCTGTGCCCGAGCACGCGGGCGGGCGGCAGCCCCAGCTCCGCGGCGAGCGCGGCGCACATCTCCACGGCCGCCTCAAGCTGCTCTCGCGGCGGCGGCTCCTCGCCGGCATCGTAGGCCATGCACACACCTATCGCGCGATCGTTCCAGGGGCCGACGTGCCACGACCGGACGTCGTGCGGAAGGCATCGGTAGAGAAGCCCGTCCGGCTCCACGAAGTAGGCATAGGCAACCGTTGGACACCCCTCGTCACTCATATGGTTGGGTCCAGTGTGGTACCTCGCGGTCGCCCACACGTTCCATCCCGGCATCGCCGTACAATGGAGCACGATCGTGTCGATCCCGGCCACGTCCCTGCGCCGTGGGTCGCGGGAGACCGGGAGAACCGAGGAGATGTCGTGCAACCAGTGCATCGCGCCTCCGGTGCGCCTCAGCGCGTGATTCGTGTCAGGGCCACGACCGAAGCAGATCCGTTAGCTCGGTGAAATTGTCGATGACCCTGTCGGCGTCCTTCAGTTCGTCCCGGGATGCGAAGCCCCACGTGCACCCCACCGCCAGAACACCGGCGGCACGGGCGCCCCCGATGTCCGTCTGCCTGTCGCCCACCATGACGGTTCGTTCTGGAGCTACAGACAGGCGCTCTCTTATGAGATCGATCAGCTCGCCCTTGTGGGAGGTGCGCTCCTCTCCCGCGCAACGCGCGTCATCGAAGAGCGGTCGGATCTCGAAGTAGTCGAGTATGTGATTCATGTAGCCGGAGCCGGCGTTCGTCGCGACGCCCAGATGAAGTCCCATTCCCCTCATCTCCTCGAGCGCCCTGACCGCACCGGGGAAGAGAGCGCCCCGGCCGTCATCGACCAGTGTGCGCTCCCAGTGCCAGATGAGATCGTCGATCTCATCGATGTACTCCTCGGCAAGTGCCGGGAAGACCTCCCGCGCGAAATCCTCGCGCGTTGAGCCCACGCCCGAGAGAACCAGGTCGTCGCTGGGCGGCGCGGCCACATCCCCGTGGCGCTCGTTCAGGTCACGGACCGCCCTCTCGACGGCCCCGAGTGTCGTGGCGGTCGACGAGTAGAGAGTGCCGTCCAGGTCGAGGATGACGAGATCGATGTTGGCCAAGTGAGATCCTCCGGGGGCTCGCGTTGTGTCTGCGGGTCTCGCGTCGTGCATCGGTGGTCCCGTCACTATACACCAGGAGCATCGTCCTCTATACACCAGGAACGTGGTCCTCGTCCCGCAGCTTGCGTGGCCCGCACTCCGTCAGCTTGATAATCTGTTCGAGGCCTTCGATGCCGCCGCGGGCGCCAGGCGCCGTGCAACACAGGGCCGCCGCGGCATTCGAGAAAGACAGCGTGCGCTCGGCGCTCCATCCTGCAAGAAGACCGTAGAGGAACGCGCCGTGGAAGGTGTCGCCCGCGCCCGTCGTGTCGACAACGTCAACCTCGTAGCTGGGGCACGAGACAACTGATCCGTCGGCGCCCATGACCAGGGAACCCAGGGATCCCAGCGTCATGCCGATGACGCGCGGCCCCGCCCGCCACAGTGCGTCGAACGCCTGGTCCAGATTGGCCTCTCCGGTGAAGCGCCTTGGGAACTCGCGCGCCGCCAGGAGAACGTCGGTCCTTGCCACGACCTCCTCCGTCCCCTCCTTGACGGACTCGGCGTCCAGCACCACAAGGACGCCGTGCTCGTGGGCGATATCGGCCGCCCTCGCCGCACCGGCTGTATCGTGTCCGTCTATAAGGAGGATGCGTCCTACGGCGACCTTCGCAGCCGTCAGTTCCTCCGGGCGAGTCTCGAGCTCAGCGGGGCGGTGCCAGAGAATCGTCCTCTCCCCGTCCCGCTCGTCCACAACGATCATCGCGAGCTGGTTCGTGGCATCGGGCACCGTAACAACATCGCTGACATCCACGCCCTCGGACGCGATGCTCTCGAGTGAGAAGGCGCCGACCTCGTCCCCGCCCACCTTGCCCACGTACTTCGCACTCAGTCCAAGCTTCGAGCAGAGCACCATCGCGCTGGCGGCCTGGCCACCGGGCGTCCGAAGGAAACGCGAGACCCTGGGTTTCGAGCCTGGCGCCGGAAACTCCGGGACGAAACACAGGTGGTCGACGGCGTTCAGACCGAAGCCCACAACATCGAATTCACCGGCGCTCGGGACATCAATTCCAAGCAGCAACGTCCACCTCCGGACGGCGGGGACCGACCGCTTCTTCCCCGCCCGTCACACTTCCGTATGCTTCCAGTGACCGCGCTGAAACCACAGGAACGTCAGCATCACCTCGATCGATGCCGCGATGAACATCGACCACCACACTCCGGTCTCGTCCGTGTGAAGCACGTGGATCGCCAGGAGAATGAGCGGGATCTGCACGCCCCACGCGATGATGCCCGCGATGACGGTCGGCGGCCACGTGTTGCCCGACCCGTAGAACGCGGACGACATCACGATGTGCATCGCGATCATCACCTGGGCGATCACCAGAAGCCGGACCAGAGGAATGCCGGTCGCGATGACCGCCGCGTCGGACGTGAAGAGCCCGAGGATCTGGCGGGCGAAGATGACCTCGAACACCGCCAGAACGCCCGTCAGCACCATGACCAGGAGCGTCGCCTTGACGACTGCCTCGTGCGCCCTGTCTTTCTTCTTGGCACCGAGGTTCTGCCCGACGATGGCACTGGCGCCCAGCTCAAGCCCCACTCCGAACAGAATGCCCAACTCCATGATGCGAATGCTGAAGCCGTAGGCCGCCACCACGAGCGTGCCAAAGCTCGCCACGAGCGTAGTGACGTACCAGTGCGCGACGCTGCGCATGAGCCCGTTTAGACCCGCCGGCATCCCGATCTTCATGATCTGTGCCATGATGGAGAGCCTGGGGTGGAACCTGCGCATGAGCGGCACCGTGATATTGGACCGCCCCGATGCGAGAACCACCAGGCCCACGATGACCGCGCACGTCGCCGAAATGACGGTCGCGAGCGCCGCGCCCGCCACGCCCATGTCGAGCCCGAAGATGAACAGGGGGTCCAGCCCGACGTTCAGCGCCGTCGACATCAGCATGATGTACATGGCCTTCGGCGCGTCCCCCACACCGCGAAGAGCGGTGTAGACGGTGTACGAGGAGAACATGAACGGGAGGCCGTAGAAGAAGATGTTGCCGTACTCGACGGCCAGACGGCGCACGTCCGGATCGTCCGACATGAACCGGATTATGGAAGGAACCGCGAGGAGTCCGATGACGGCCATGATGACCGCCAGTGAGAATTTGAGCAGCAGCGTCTGGCGTATGATGTCCCGGGTCGCCTCGTAATCGCGCTGGCCGTACCTCCGGGAGATGAGCGCGACCGAGCCCGTCCCGACGATCTGGTTGGTAGAGCCCAGGATCCACGCGATCGACCCGAACATGGTCAGCGCCGCGACGTGAGCCATCCCCAGACGCCCGACCCAGTAGATGTCGGTCAGGGCGTAGATGGTCATCGCCCCGAATCCGATCATCGAGGGGATGCCCATGTAGAGCACGCTCTTGAGGATGCTGCCCTCTGTTATGTCCACCGCAGGCTTGTCACCCCGCGGCTCCTCGACGTCCGGTCGGACCGCAGAGAGGCCGGACCCGTCGGGCGGGAAGCCGTTCTGCTCGGCGCTTTCTGTCTTGCGGTCGCTCAATACTTCCTCCACTTCCCGCCGCGGTCGGCTGTTGCTCACCCACGTTGAGCGGATGAAGCTCCTAGCATAGCGAGTGTGGTGTGGAAACTCAACTACTCGCGGACCACCGGATTCCGCGCTCCACGGCCCCATTTACGTTGACTTCCGTCGTCCGGAGAGCGACCATCGGAGGTTGCAACGCACCGACGCACGGACTCCTTCTCTACCCGAGTTCGGACCGGGCAACAGGGAGAAGAAATATGGATGAGCAACTGACGCAGGAGATCCTCGAGGACCTCCGAGAGCGGTATCCAGAGAAGTTTCTCCCGGAAGATCAGGTCTTCTCCCACATCCACCGGGGCGACAGGATCTTCATCAGCACGGGATGTGGAGAACCGCAGTATCTCGTGCGCGCGATGATCGAGTTCGTGGAGTCGCACCCCAAGGCGTTCTTCGATGCCGAGGTGCTCCACGTCTGGACGCTGGGGGTAGCGCCCTACACGGACGCGAAGTTCAAGACCAACTTCAGGCACAACTCGTTCTTCATCAGCGACAGCACCCGGGACGCGGTCAACGAGGGACTCGCGGACTACTCGCCGATCTTCCTGTCGGAGGTCCCTGCCCTCTTCCGCCGGAAGCTCGTGCCCATCGACGTCGCCCTCGTCC
The DNA here is from genome assembly GCA_030595835.1 of Candidatus Eiseniibacteriota bacterium. Taxonomy (GTDB): domain Bacteria; phylum Joyebacterota; class Joyebacteria; order Joyebacterales; family Joyebacteraceae; genus JALGZG01. Next base: position 9,524 of record JAUVLG010000043.1, read on the forward strand.
AGACATCGCGCCCCGACTCGTGCGGGTTCATGAGCCTGGGAGTAAGCGTCGACATCTCCAAGGCGGCCGTGGAGACCGCGACGACTGTCATCGCACAGGTCAACCCACAGATGCCGCGCATCCACGGCGACGCGTTCGTACACATCGATGACGTCGACTTCGTCATACCCCACGACGAACCGCTTCTGACCTACGAGGCGAGCGTGCCGGGTGAGATAGCGGAGGACATCGGCAGGTACGTCGCGCGTATCGTCCAGGACGGGGACACCATTCAGGTGGGATACGGAAGCCTCCCCAACGCCATCCTGGCCGCTCTGTCCGAGAAGAAGCACCTGGGCGTGCACACGGAGCTTCTCAGCGACGGCATCGTCGATCTCATGAAGAGGGGCGTCATTGACAACTCTCGGAAGACGATCAACAGGGGAAAGACGGTTGCCACGTTCTGCATGGGAAGGAAGGAAACGTACGAGTATCTACACGACAATCCCGGCGTCGAGTTCCGTGACGTAGCCTACACGAACAACCCCCTGACCATCGCGCGGCTCCACAACATGACCGCCATAAACTCGGCCCTCCAGATAGACCTGACGGGACAGGCGTCGGCCGTGTCGCTTGGCAAGAAGCACTACAGCGGGATCGGCGGCCAAGCGGACTTCATGCGTGGCGCGGTGCTCGCTCCCGGCGGCACGACCATACTGGCGCTGCCCTCAACCGCGCGCGACGACGAGCTTTCGAGAATCGTGCCCTACCTCGAAGAGGGCGCCGGCGTCTCGCTCATCCGCGGCGACATTCACTACGTCATCACGGAGTATGGCATCGCCTACCTCCACGGGAAGAACATCCGCGAGCGCGCAATGGCGTTGACGGCCATAGCGCACCCGAAGTTCAGGCCGTGGCTCATCAGCGAGGCCAAGGTTCGCAACCTCATCTACACGGACCAGGCGTTCATCTCCGGGAAGCGAGGCGAGTACCCCGAGGAGCTCGAGGTGTACCGAACGACTCCCGCGGGGTGCGACCTGATGCTCAGGGCGGTCAAGATCAGTGACGAGCCCCTGCTCAAGGACTTCTTCTACTCGCTCTCTGATCAGAGCATCTACCGCCGGTTCATGTCGCAGCGGAAGGACATGCCGCACGAGCGGCTTCAGGATTTCGTCATTATCGACTACACGAACGAGATGATCATCCTCGCGGTGAAGCAGGACGGTGAGGCCGAGGAGGTCGTCGGGCTCGGGCAGTACGGAATTCACCCCAACAGTCACACGGCCGAGGTCGCCCTGGTGGTGCGTGACAACTACCACAGCAAGGGAGTCGGCACCGCCCTCCTCTCCTACCTGACCGAGTTGGCCAAGAAGGAGGGCCTCATGGGCTTCACGGCCGAGGTTCTCATGGAGAACGCGCCCATGATGCACCTGTTCGACAAGATGGGGTTCGACATTCAGAGAAGGTCGGAGGAGGGCGTCATCGAACTGAGAATGGGATTCAGGGGTGGCCATGCCGCGTGACGGACACGACATCAAGTATCTCTTCGAGCCGCGCTCCGTCGCGGTGATCGGCGCCTCACACAACGCCCAGAAGATCGGGTACAAGATCCTCCAGAACATCGTGGAGGGCGGCTACGAGGGGCGCATCCTCCCCGTTAACCCCAAGGGCGGCGAGATCCTGGGGCTTCCCGTCTACACGTCGCTCGCAGAGGCCGGCGGTGAGGTGGACCTCGTGATCACGACCGTGCCCGCGAAGTTCGCGACCGCCGCCGTCAGGGACGCGGCCGACCTCGGCGCCAAGTTCAATCTTGTCATCACGTCCGGGTTTTCCGAGGTCGGCAACATCGCCGAGGAGCGCGAGCTCACGTCGTACGCCTTGGAGCGCGGCATGCGCATCATCGGACCGAACATCTTCGGCATGTTCTCCGCCTCGGCGAAGCTCGACGCCAACTTCGGGCCCGGGGGCATCAGCGCGGGAAGCGTGGCCATCATCACTCAGAGTGGAGCGCTCGGCCTCGCCATGATAGGCAAGACCGCCGTCGAGAACATGGGCATCTCAGCGATGGTCTCGGTAGGCAACAAAGCCGACATCGAGGAGGCGGACCTTCTCGAGTACCTGATGCACCACGATCTCACGAAGGTCATCCTCATGTACGTCGAGGGCGTCGGCGACGGCGACAGACTGGTCGACGTGCTCGAGGAGGCGACGCGGCTGAAGCCCGTCGTCGTCATCAAGTCCGGGCGTTCGAAGCGGGGCGCGGTGGCCGCAGCGTCACACACGGGCTCGCTGGCGGGCTCGGATGACGTCTTCGACGCCGTAATGCGGCAGTGTGGAGTCCTGCGGGCCGAGAGTATCCAGGAAGCCTTCAACCTCTGCAAGTTCCTCTCAACCTCAAGCATGCCGGCAGGCGAGAACGTCGTCATCGTCACGAACGGCGGCGGCATCGGAGTGCTGGCAACAGACGCCTGCGAGAAGTACAACGTCAAGCTCTACGACGACAACGAGACGCTCAAGAGCATCTTCGACCCGGTGACGCCCGACTTCGGCTCAACGAAGAACCCCGTCGATCTCACGGGAGGCGCCACGTCGCCGGATTTCACGGGCGCGCTGAATGCGGCGCTCGAACACGAGGAGATTGACGCGGTCATCTCGCTCTACTGCGAGACGGCGGTGTTCGACGCGGACAATCTGACGGAGATGATCGAGCAGACCGCAGAGAGCTACCGCGCGGCCGGGAAGCCGGTCATCTACTCGGTATTCGGCGGCAGCACGGCTGAGGCGGCCCTCGCGACGCTCACAAAGAAGGGCGTCCCCGTCTTCGGCGATGTCTACGAGACCGTGGCGTGCGTGGGCGGACTCTACAGGCACTGGCGCAACGCGTCCGCACAGCCCGCCGGGATCGACGAGGCAGAGATCGACGAGGCCGCCATCGCCCGGATCGTTGATGCGGCCAGGGCCGACGGCAGGAGCTTCCTTCTGGCTCAGGAGGGAAAGGACGTCATGGAAGCGGCCGGCATAAAGATGCCGGAGACTCGAGTCGCAAAGAACATGGACGAGGCGGTGCGCTTCGCGGAGGAAATGGGCTACCCGCTGGTCATGAAGATCGTCTCGCGCGATATCCTGCACAAGAGCGACATGGGCGGCGTGGCACTCGACCTCGAGAACCGCGAGGAGGTCATCGACGCCTACCAGGCCATCATGAGCAACTGCCGCGCTCGCGTGCCGCATGCGCGCATACAGGGTATTCAGGTCTCGGAGATGGCCCCTTCGGGCGTCGAGCTCATCGTTGGCGCCCGCAAGGACCCGGCGTTCGGTCCCACCATCATGTTCGGCATGGGTGGCATCTACGTGGAAGTACTCAAGGACGTGACGTTCCGCGCGGTCCCGTTCAGCAGGGCCGAGGCGATCGAGATGATGAAGGAGATCCGCGCGTATCCGCTCCTGCTTGGGGTTCGCGGTGAGGAACGCAAGGACATCGAGAGTGTCCTCGACACCATCATCAGACTCGGCACGGTCATTCAGAGATGCGACGGCATCTCGGACATAGAGGTGAATCCTCTCATGGCATATGAGCAAGGTCAGGGGGCGAAGGCCGTTGATATCCGCGTCCTCCTTTCCGAGAACAGCGGAGGTGGGACAAATGCGTAGGCTGGTATTCGCGTCGACACGGGAAGGGGCCGGAAAGACCAGCGTGATCGTCGGCCTGGGACAGGTTCTGGGCAAGCCGTTCGGCTACATGAAGCCGTTCGGCGACCGGCTTCTCTATAGGAAGAAGCGGCTCTGGGACTACGATTCAGCGCTCATCGCCAACATCTTCGATCTGGGCGAGAACCCTGAGGACATTTCTCTTGGGTTCGACCACTCGAAGCTCAGGTTCATGTACGACGAGGCGGGAACGAAGGGGAAACTCGGGGAGCTCCTGACGCACATCGAGAAGGACAGGGACGTCGTGTTCATCGAGGCCGGGAAGGACCTGGCCTACGGCATCTCCGTTAATCTCGACGCGATCTCGCTGGCCAGGCACACTGACGCCTCGCTCGTGATCGTGACCGGAGGCGACGAGAGGACCATCCTGGACGACGTCACATTCGTGAGAAACCACCTCAACCTCGACGGCATCTCGTTTGCCGGCATCATCGTCAACCGCGCGTACGACGTCGAGGATTTCAAGACCACCTACGCACCGATCATCGCCGGACTCGGCGTTCAGGTACTGGGAGTCATCCCTTACGAGGTGGAGCTGACTCACCCGGCGGTGGGGTTCCTGTCGGAGATCCTCTTCGCGAAGGTCATCACGGGAGAGGTAGGTCTCTCGACCGTGGCCAAGCACATCTTCGTCGGCGCGATGTCGGCCGACGCCGCGCGCAGACACCCCAGCTTCGGGAAGACGAGGAAGCTCGTCATCACGAGCGGGGACAGAAGCGACATGATCCTGGCGGCTCTGGAGGGCGACACGGCGGGGATCATTCTCACGAACAACATCTCGCCGCCGTCGGCCATCATCTCGCAGGCGGCGGAGATGGGCGTGCCGCTCCTTCTCGTGCCGGACGACACGTATCAGGTTGCCAAGCAGATCGACGACGCGCAGTACCTGCTGAAGCGCGACGAGATCGAGAAGATCGAGCTCCTGAAGAAGCTCGTTGGCGAGAACGTCGATCTGTCGGCGATTCTCGGGGAGGCGGGGTAGCCCGCCCGGGAGCACCGAGCCCGCTTATTTCCTGAGGCCGGCCCCCGCCCTGAGCAGCGGAGGAACATCGACAGGCAGGCGCCCGGTCATGGGGAATTCACCAAACAGCGTCGCCACCGCGGCACGCTGTGACGGCTCTGAGGCGTCGTAGCAGCAGATCAGGGTCCTCGCAGCAGACAGCTCCAACGATATCTCCGGCCCCGTGAACGCGAGCACTACCGCGTCCGGGGCCGCGTCGATGAGACGCCGCGCCGTTGTCAGAAGCTCCTCCGAGGGTCCGGAACGCCCCTTCCACGCCACGACGTCATCGAATATGGCTATCACCGACACGTCGGCGGCAGCGGCCGATCCCGCCAGGCGGTCGAGCTGCTCCGGCGTCGCCCGTTCGTCTACGGTCGCGTCCTGGGCGTCCGGTAGCGTCGCCTCGAACTTGGAACGGAACCAGACCAGGTTCATCGCACGGTCGGAGTCCTTGAGAGTGAAAACCGCGACGCGTTTCCCCGCGAGAGCAGCGGCGTTGAGCGGGACCAGGCCTTCATCGTCACGCAGGAGCGTGATGGCACGCCTCGCGATGCAGTCGGCGGCGGCCTCGTGCCTGTTGCTGAGTCCGACGCGGTGGTTATCGTCGGGCAGTTCGTCGTCGCCAAAGGCCCCCGCTATCTCGGGCGGGAACTCCACGTGATTGTCGTCCGCTTTTCTGTAGTCCCCAAGCCACTTGTGGAGTTCATCGATGCGCCTGAGCGACATGTCGATGCGCTCTTCGGTCACACGTCCCGCCCTCACGGCCTCTCTGACGGCGCCGATCGCTTCCTCCACATCCGGAGGCATAAGAAGAACATCGACGCCCGCCTCAATGGCCATGACCGCAGCTTCGCCGCACGCGTATCTCTCCGCTATGCCGCCCATCAGAAGGGCATCCGTCACCAGCACACCGTCGAAGCCCATGTCACCACGCAAGAGGTCAGTCATAACGACGCGGGAGAGCGTCGCCGGCACGTCGTCGCCCGTCAGGGACGGATACGCAACGTGCGCGGTCATGACGACTCGCACGCCTGCGTCGATAGCCGCGCGGAAGGGCACGAACTCCCGTGCCTCGAGCGTCGCGCGGTCGGCCCCGACCGAGGGCAGCTCGATGTGGGAATCCAACCTGGTATCGCCGTGTCCCGGGAAGTGCTTCGCGGTTGCCGCTGCGCCCGCCTGCTGGCATCCCCGCACGAAGGCCGCGGTCATGGCGGCGACCATCACCGGGTCGCCACCGAAGGCGCGTATCCCGATGATGGGGTTGGTGGGCTCGCTCGCGACGTCCGCCACCGGAGAGAAGACGAGGTCGACACCTGCCGACAGCGCCTCGTGCGCGGTGGCCCACCCCTGAGCAAACGCGAGGTCGGTGACGCCCGTGGCGCCTACCGCCATCTGCGTCGGGAAGACGGTGCCGCCATCGAGCTGCTGTCCCAGTCCGCGTTCCAGATCGGAGGACACCAGAAGCGGATGGTCCGCTTCCTCCGCGAGCTCGTGGGTGAGCTGGGCAGTCGAGTCCACGTTTCCGCCAAAGACGATATAGCCACCTACGCCGAGCTCGATCACCTCACGTCTCAGGCGGTGATACTGCTCCGCGAGGTCGTCGCCCTGACGATTGCTGATGCTGCTCATCACGAGGCGAGCTATCTTCCGCGTGAGTTCCATGAGGCTCCTGTCAGATGGTACGTGCAGCGGCCGTGCGTCGCGCCCGCCGCCTACATCCCGAAACTGAACTTCCCCAGGACCACGGGTCCCGAGGCCCCCGTGGCCGCGGGCACGTTCCCGGGCTCCCCGGCGACCGCTCGGTCCGCCAGCACCGCGAAGGCCACTGCCTCCTTCGCGTCGGGGTCCATCCCAGGCGCGTCGCCCGCCCCTGCCTCCCCCAGCCCGACGACCGGACACGGGTCGAACAGGCGTTTGAGTTCGTTCATTATCGCAAGGTTCCTCAGGCCCCCGCCGCTCACGATGACACGCGAGGGATCGGCGGGCAGAAATCTCACCGCGTCCCGAATCGAGCGTGCTGAGACCGACACGGCCGTGGCGAGAAGGTCGAACAGCTGGTCCTCAGCGAGCTGTGCGATGTTCGTCCCCGGGTGCACGAGTTCCGCGAGCCGGACCGCGGACCCGCTGCCGAATGTCTCCTTGCCGGTCGACTTCGGAGGGGCGGCGGCGAAGTACGGATGAGCAAGGAAGGCATCCGCCGCAGCGGCGTCAGGCGTGCCCTGCAGCGCGCGCGCTCCACCCACATCGATCGCGTCGGCTTGCCCCGTGGCCGCCCGGACGAGCTCGTCAGTGAGCGCATTGCCCGGGCCCGTGTCGAACGCCAACACATCCTCCAGACGCTCGGTGACGCAGGTCATGTTGGCGATCCCACCGATGTTCAGGAGGAGCAGCGCCTCTCCCCGCTTGCGGAAGAGCAGCCAGTCCACCAGTGGAACCAGCGGTGCACCCGAGCCACCGGCGGCGACATCGGCCGTGCGGAAGTCCGCCACCGTCACGAGACCCGTCCGGCGCGCGATGACGTCCGCCTCCCCTATCTGCAGAGTCGCGCCGGAGCGATTCGCTACGGGCGGATCGTGGTAGACCGTCTGTCCGTGGGAACCTACCAGGTGGATCTCGGAGATGGCGATCCCGCTCCCTGCGACGAGCGTGAGTGCCGCGGCGGCGAAGGCCTCGCCAACGTCGAAATTCAGCCTTGTGAGCTCGGGAGCCTTGCTGCCGGCGGAGCGGGCGATGCGTTCGCGCAGGGAGGGCTCGAAGGGCACGCAAACAAATGAGAGCAGCTCCGCGCGGATGTCGCCGCCGCGCCCGCTGATGCAAACGAGTGCCGCGTCTATGCCGTCGAACGACGTCCCGGACGAGAGTCCGATGACAAGCCGTTCGTCCAAGGACGCGATCGCGTGGAGCTTCTCTCCGGGGGTCACCACACCTCCATGCTTTGGACGACGATGGCCGACAGGCTCACTTTCGACTCCGGCGCGCCAGCGCCTTCCGAACGAATCCCCGGGCCTCGGCGAGCAGCCGGTTCGCTTCGTCGAGATCGACGCCGGCCTTCTGCATCACGATCGCCGCCTTGACCGAGCCAGCCGCTCGTGTGATGACAGCGGCCGCCTCCTCGTATCCGACACCGGTGGTCGTGGCCACGATCCTACAGCCCCGGTCCCTCAACTTCTCACAGGTGGCCTGCAAATCGACCATCAGGTTCTCGTAGGTCTTGCCCAATAGTACCATCGACGCGGTCGTAATGGTGTTCAGCACGAGCTTCGTCGCCGTTCCCGCCTTCATCCGCGTCGACCCCGTGATCACCTCGGGACCCGTCAGTACGGTGATCGTCACATCGGTGGGCACGGAGCCGTTCTCCACGGGCGTGCAGGAGAGGAACGCGGTGCCCGCGCCCGACCGGACGGCCTCCTCCAGAGCGCCCTGAACGTAGGGCGTTCCTCCGCTCGTCGCGATGCCGATCACGACATCGTCCGGACCAACCTCTCTCGCGCTCAGGTCGCGCCGTCCCGCATCACGCTCGTCCTCGGCGCCTTCCTTCGCGCGCACCAGAGCATCGTAGCCGCCGGCTATCACGCCCTGGATCATCTTGGGATCGCTGCCGAAGGTCGGCGGGCATTCCGCGGCGTCCAGCACTCCCAACCGCCCGCTCGTTCCCGCACCCACGTAGATCAGTCGTCCCCCTCGCCGCAACCTCTCGACGACGAGTTCGACCGCGGCCGCGATGTGCTCGCTTTCGCGCGCGACCGCCGCGGCTACCGTAGCGTCCTCGATGTTGATGAGCTCAACTAAGTCACTAGCGCTCATCGTGTCGATGTCGACGGAAGCGGGATTCCGCTGCTCGGTGAGAAGAGAGCCGGCGCCGCTCATGTCGCGCTCGGGCGGACGCCATCCCCCGCGATCAGAGTTCTTCGTCACTGCGTCCCTCCGCCATGTCCCATCGATCGGCCGGCGTCTCGGGGGCCGGTGGCTCCGTGGCGACCACAGACACGGCCTCGGAGAGACCGGTGAGGTCCCGGTACATCAGCGTCCACAGGGAGTGCTCGTACGTGCTGTAGGCCGAGATGGTCAGTACAAGCACCACCAGCCCTACGGGAATACCCAGTATCAGACCGGCTATGGGATTCGCGATGCCTATCAGGATGAAGGGCATCGCTATGGCCACGAGCACGATCAGTAGACTGATGACGAATGCCATGGAGGACACCACCGTCACGAGCCACATCAGAAGGGACTGCCGGAAGTAGGTTCTCGTCAGCTCCCACCCGGCGGACAGCGCGTCGGTCACCCCCCCGCCGCGTATCACGTACTCTCTCTCGGCGTAGACAACAGTGAACGTGAGCAGTAGCAGGAAGAGGATGTAGGGAATGGCCAATATGGCTCCGATGAAGATCCCGATTGCGATACCAGCCGCGCCTCCCATGAGGGGCAGCACAACCGCGAAGCCGCACACTGCCGTCACAACGAGGAAGACGACTGCCGCAATGACGGTGATCCCGAGCATGCCCCAAAACGCCTTGGTGCCGGCGCGCCATCCTTCCTCGAATCGGACGCGCTCGCCTGCGTCAACGCGGCTGATGCATGAGAGGAGCGCGCCCTTCGAGATGAAGCTCAGCACAACGAGGACCAACCAGAGAAACACGAGGCCCATGATGATGACCGCGAGCAGCTCGATGTGAGACGTGAGGAAGTCCCTTGCCTCGTCGAACCCGCGTTCCCCCCAGCTTCCGAAGTCCCCGCCACCACCCGCGGAAGCGAAGAACCCGAAGAACCACAGAAACCTGTGGTTCCAGGCTATCGCTCCCGACCTCGTTACGATCCCCCAGTAGTCGATGCTCCGAGCTGTCGTCATTGTCACACTCCTTCAATCCGGCATCCCGTCCCGAGCGCTCCGTCACGCGGCCCTTTCGAGCAGAGCCCGCCAGGAACGCTTCATCACACGCTCCTGTACACGAGGTAAAGGGCAATGAGGTAGACGGGTATCGCAAGGACCACCATCGATCTGGCGACCGCCCTCCCCGCGCGGTGCGTCCGGCTGCGAATTCCAACCAGGACGAACAGCGTGAGAAGGAGCGCCGCCGCAACGCTCACCAGATTGGACACCGAGATCATCGCCCACGCTGACTGCGAAAACCTGAACCCCAGGAGCGGTGCGCCGACTGCGAAGACGAGGACGTTGACCATGTTGCTGCCGAGGATCGTCCCCAGTGCCATGTCCTCCAGCCCGGACTTCTTGACCGCCGCGTAGGCAACGGACACCTCGGGCATCGACGTCGCCACCGCGACCAGGAGCGTGCCCACGAACGTGTGGCCCAGGGTCATGCCACCGGGGAATTCGTGCGACGCTATCCCGTTGGCGCCCCTTGCGATCATGAAGCCGCCGGCAACGACGACGGCCGAGAGAAGCAGGAAGCGGAGAACGACGCCCGCCGTGCCGCCGCTCTCGTCACGTGCCTCCGTCTCCGCGGCCTTCTTGCCCTGCACCTTGCGGTGGGTCAGCGAGTCGTGCAGGAAGATCGCGACGATGGGTACGCTGAAGAGAAGCACGGGGAGGACCGGTGACGACATCCGCGGGCCGACAAGCACGCCCAGACCAGTGAGACCGGTGAGAATGAGCAGGTAGACACACGTCCTCGAGTAGCGGGCCCTATCGACGTTGTGAAGGAACGTACCTGCGACCAGCAGTTCGAGAACCACAATGCTCGTGATGTTGAAGTTGTTGCTGCCGAAGATGTTCCCGAAGGCGAGGTTGGGCGCGCCCTCTTTCAGCATTGCCGCCAGCGTCACGGACAGCTCCGGCAAAGAGGTGACGATGGAGAGCACGAAGAGCCCGATGGCTGTGGCGCTTATGCCGAGCTTCCCCGCGAGGCTGTTCCCCGTTTCCGGCAGACGGCCGCCGGCGAACCATATGGCAACAGCGCCCAGGCAGAAGAACCCCACGGACAGGGGCAGACTATCGAGAGGCAATGGGCCATCCTCGCTGGCGGGTTAGTCCTGATATCATCCGGAGTATAGGTACGCTCCTCAACGGGTGTCAACGGAAAGGCTGGTACAGAGCGGGGCCCCGACGCTGACGCCGGGACCCCGCACTCAATCACGACCGTCAGGCCACGGGGACGCTCCCCCACGGCCTCGCGGCTCCTCGTGACGTCTTCCGTCAGCGGAAGAGCGCCTTGATCCGTCCCCAGTCCATCGTTTCGACGGGCGCTCCGACGTTGGGCTCGCCCGGTGTCGGCAGAAGACCGCTCCCCGGCGGG
>JAUVLG010000255.1 GCA_030595835.1 Candidatus Eiseniibacteriota bacterium
TCTCGGAGCGGCGGCACGCCTGCGGCGGACCGATGAGTTCGTGTGGCGGTTCATTGTGATCGCCGTGCCGACCCTGTTGCTTCTTGACATCGCCGTCGTGTCGTACACTGCCAAACTCTCCACCCTGCTTCTGATCATGAGTGCCGGTTGGCTCGAGCGAACCCGTGCGGGTGGCGATCTCTCTGCCTCGAAGGGGAGTGCGCGATGATGGACCTGCGCCGAATCCTGGTTTCCCGCGTCTCGGATCCTCTTCTCTGGAAGGTCGTCAAACGTTATCCGGTTCTCGAGCAGCTGTCGGAGTGGAGGCAGCGTCAGTGGGATGACCGGGCCGTCTTTGAGGACCGACAGATGCGGGCGCTCGGTGACCTCCTCAGTCATGCGCTCGCGCGAGTGCCCTACTACGCAGAGAGGGTACCGGGCCTCACGCCGGACGGGGCTGCGTCCGCACCTGGTGACAGCCTCGGGATGTTCCCCGTTCTTGAGAAGCGGGATCTAATCCTCCATGCGGACTCACTCACGTGCGAGATGGGCCGCGGGACCTACTGGAATCTCACGGGCGGCTCAACCGGCGAACCCGTGCGATTCCGCCAGGACCGCGTCTACCAGACGAACGCCCTTGCCACCACAATGCTCTTCTATGAGTGGGCCGGCGTTCCTCATGGGGCCAGTCACATCAAGCTGTGGGGTGCTCTGCGCGATCTGGGAAGCGGCAGCGTTGCCCGCCGCAGACGGGTGGCGGACTGGCTGTCAAACAGGATCACTCTGGACGCCTTCGATATGTCGGAGCCGACCATGCGCCGATACGCGGAGACCATTGCCCGTTCCCGGCCGGCATGTCTCGAGGGCTATGCGGATGGACTGTACGAGCTGGCCGTTCGCGTGGAGCGTCATGGTCTCGGGATGAACGCGCCCGGCGCCATTGTCAGCAGTGCGGGAACTCTGCTGCCACACATGCGCGAGAGAATCGAGAGCGCATTTGGCACAGAGGTCTTCGACCGGTACGGGACCAGAGAGGTCGGCAACGTCGCGGCCGAGTGCGACAGGCACGAGGGTCTTCACGTCTTTGGGGAGACCACGATAGTCGAGGTGGTGGATGAGGACGGCCGGGCGGT
>JAUVLG010000184.1 GCA_030595835.1 Candidatus Eiseniibacteriota bacterium
AGACGACCAACAGCAGCAGGACTAGTGGACTGGAGGGACGATGCCGAAGGGTTTGGCCGAGAAGGCGGAGAGCCTGGCGCCGAAACTGTCCAAGATCCGGCGACAGCTACACATGTATCCCGAGCTGGCGTATGAAGAGAAGCGCACGTCGGAGTTCGTCGCCAAGACGCTGCGGCAGGCGGGAATCGAGGTTAAGACCGGGGTTGCGAAAACCGGGGTCGTCGGCCTGCTCAAGGGCGGGCGTCCGGGCAAGACCGTCGCTCTTCGGGGCGACATGGACGCGCTGCCCATAACGGAGCAGAACGAGAAGCCGTACAAGTCCAGGATCGACGGCGTGATGCACGCGTGCGGTCACGACGGCAACACGACCACCGTTCTGGGCGCGGCCATGCTCCTTGCCAAGGAGCGGCGAAACCTCCGCGGGAACGTCAAGTTCTTCTTCCAGCCATCCGAGGAAGCGCCGCCGGGTGGCGCCATGCCGATGATCAAGGAGGGCGTGCTCAAGAAGCCGAAGGTCGATTTCGTCATCGGGATTCACGTTGATCCCACCGTGCCGGCCGGAAAGATAGGCCTTCGGGACGGGCCGATGATGGCGGCAGCCGACGACTTCACCCTGACCGTGCTCGGCACGGCATCGCACGGCGCCAAGCCTCACCTCGGCGTCGATGCCATCGCCCTTTCGGCGCAGGTGATTGGTGCGCTCCAGACCATCCCGAGCAGGATGATCAACCCCACGCATCCGGTGGTCGTCACCATCGGGACCATCAAGGGTGGGTACAGACAGAACATCATTGCCGACCGCGTCGATATGGAAGGGACGTTGCGGACGCTCTACGCCGCTGACCGGCGGAAGGGCGTGAAGATGATAGACCGGCTGACGAACCAGATCACGAAGTCGGCCGGGGGCAGCTACGAGTTCGACTTCAGGGACGGATATCCCATCCTGACGTGCGACCCCGCGATCACCGCGGTGGTGCGACGCGCCTCGCAGGAGCTCTTCGGGAAACGCAGCGTCGTTGAGATCCAGGAACCGTCGATGGGTGGTGAGGACTTCGCCTACTTCGTCAACGAGGTGCCTGGCATGATGCTGCGCCTGGGGACGGGCAACAAGAAGAAGGGCATCGTGCACCCCTGGCATCACCCGAAGTTCGACATCGATGAGAAGGGTCTGTGGGTCGGTGCGGCCGTGATGGCGCGCGCCGCCATGATCTGTCTGGAGGAGCTCTAACAGGAGCGACAGTGTGGCCGAGTTCGATCTCATAAAGAGGATCCGAAAGACAATCGGCCCACCCGGTCACGGGACACTCGTCGGTCTGGGTGACGACACCGCTGTCTACGAGCCGCCCGGGCCCGGGCAGCTTGAGTTCCTGACGTGCGACGCGTTCGTCGAGGGCGTTCACTTCCGCCGCGACTACGCGACGTTCGAGGAGATCGGCGCCAAGTGCATGGTGGCCAACATCAGTGACGTGGCCGCGATGGGCGGGTCTCCCGCGCGCGCGGTTCTCTCCATCTGTATTCCCCCCGACATGACAGACGAGGATGTGGACGCGCTCTACCGTGGCGCGCTTGACGTGTGCCGCCGCTACGGGGCCGAGGTTGTCGGCGGTGACACGGTCAGCTCGCCTGCTGGCCTCGTCGTGTCCGTCGCGCTGACGGGATACGCCGACCGCTACCATGTGGTGACGCGCGCCGGCGCCGTCGTCGGTGATGCCATCGTTGTCACCGGCGCACTTGGTGGGTCGGAGGCTGGGCTGAGAGCGTTGGTGCAGGGTCTGCCGGACGAGGGCGGCGTGCCTGATGCGAGGCGGCGCCACTTGATGCCCGCGGCGCGTGTCGCGGAGGCGCGGGCGCTCATCGAGGTGGCTACGCCGCACGCTATGATAGACGTGAGCGACGGGCTGTCGTCGGACGTCTGGCATATCGCTGAAGAGAGCAACGTAGGGATCGCGCTGGACGCGGGCAGCATCCCACTGGCGCCGTGCGTGGCGGACATTGCCAAGCGACTGGGCATCGACCCGCTCGAGTTGGCGCTCGCGAGCGGGGAGGAGTTTGAGCTGGTCGTTGCGATACCCAAGAACGAAGTGGAGCGCGCCGCCGAGCACGTGGAGGCCGTGACGGGGACGGGGGTCACGTGTGTCGGTGAGGTTGTTGGTGCGGAAATGGAATGCACGCTCGTTCGGCGGGACGGCGGTGCGGAGCCGCTGGTGCGAGGAGGGTACGAGCACCTGAACAAGTAGGAAGGGAGAGCGGCCGATGAAAACGTTGCTATGCACTCTTGCCATGCTGGCGATGGCGGCACCGGCGCTCGCGCAGACGGACGTCACAGCGAACATCGACACGAACACTACCTGGGACCTCGCTGGCAGCCCGTACATACTTCAGGGCGATATCTACGTGACGTCCGGGAGCATCCTCACGAT
>JAUVLG010000068.1 GCA_030595835.1 Candidatus Eiseniibacteriota bacterium
ACGCCCGCGGGCGCCGAGACCATCGAGAACGGACCGGCCTCCGGCGGCTCCGCGGTCAAGACGGGCTACATGGCCGTCGCGTCCGGGCTTCACGACACGGTGATGGTCACGGGCGCCGAGCGCATGCGCGAGGTCAACAACCTCGAGGCCACGGACTTCGTAGCGACCCTGACGCACCCGATCGCGGAGCACATCTACGGCGTGACGCTGCCTTCGCTCGCCGCGATGTTCACGCGCCTCTACATGGAGAGATATGGCGTGACCGAGCGGCACCTGGCGATGGTCGCGGTCAAGAACCAGAACGCCGCGCTCCTGAACGAGTTCGCGCATCTGCATCAGAAGATATCCATAGAGGGCATCCTCGACTCGCCCGAGGCTATGACCAACAACCCCTACGTCGCGGAGCCGCTCCGGTTCTTCGACTGCTGCCCGGTCTCAGACGGCGGCGCGTGCGTGATACTCGCGAGCGAGGAGGTTGCTCGTAAGGTCGGCCGTCCGCTGGTCAAGCTCGCGGGTGTGGGCCAGGCGACCGACACACACGCGGTCCACGAGCGCGAGGATCCCACCGACCTGCTGGCGGTCCGGCGTGCGGCAGTGATGGCGTTCGAACGCGCGGGTCTAACTCCGGCGGACGTGGATGTCGCGGAGCTTCACGATGCGTTCACCATCCTCGAGATAGTCGAGAGCGAGGAGTGCGGGTTCTTCCCGAAGGGCGAGGGGCATCTGGCGCTCGAGCGCGGCGAGACCGCGCTGGGCGGTAAGCTACCCATCAACGTGTCGGGGGGCCTGAAGGGGAGAGGCCATCCAGTAGGTGCGACCGGCATCGCGCAGGCCCACGAGATCGTCCATCAGCTGCGCGGCGAGGCTGGCGAGCGTCAGGTCAAGGACGCCCGGGTCGGCTTCACCTGCAACTTCGGGGGGTTCGGGAACAACGTCGTCTGCCTGGCGTTCAAGAGAAAAGACTAGCGGCTCGTAGGGACGCGCCGGACATGAGCCGAGCGCGGCGCGAGCGCGCCCAATACGGAGCAGCCATCGATGCCACGCGAGATCTACGCATACAAGTGCAGGAAGTGCGGGCACGTCCACTACCCCTACCGCATGGTCTGCAAGAACTGCGGCAAGAACGAGCACAACGAGTTCGAGCCCGTCCCGCTTCCCAAGGTAGGGTCGCTCCTGACCTTCACGACGCTCTACAGCCTGCCGCCCGACTTCGAGGTGCCGAGCCTCGGGCTCGCCATCGTGGCACTTGATGGTGGCATAACGGTGACGGGCCAGCACCGGATCGACGAGCCTGAGATCGGAATGGCGGTGAGGGCAGAGGTCGAGGTCGTCCGCAGGGACGGGTACGACGAGCACTACGGGATGGTATTCTACAGGAAGTGAGACGGGCGCCGCGGCGCCCGGCGCAGTTCCCCGACACCCCGACGGAGCATCCGATTCATGTTGGAGCTTCTCTCCATAGGTGACCTGGTTCCGGACGGGACCTACCGCGTCCACTCGCGCTTCCGCCGCGCCGTGAACTTCACTGACGGCTGGCGTCTCGTCACGGTTCTCGGCGGTGGGATGGATGCGGGTCCCATGAATGTCGTGGTGAAGGGGTTCGATCCCGCGCGCGCGGAGGCTCTTCAGATCGAACGGGGCGCGGTGACCCTGGACGGCGTCCGCGTGCCCTTCGACGATCGCCGCGTGTACCTCTCTGGAATCCAGCTTGCCCACCGCGACCGCCGCAGAGTCCTGGGCGGCACCGCACACCTCGGCGCCCTCCTCGTTCAGCTCTCTCACGAGAAGAGCCTCGCGTTCCTGCTCGACTACGAGCGCCTCTGGAGTCTCGACGAGGGCTTCGAGCGGAACCTCGGACGACACATGGGCCACTGCGTGAAGGACATCCTCTACTGGAACAGAATCCGCGGTATCGAGCGCCTGAAGGGCTGCGGTATCGGGCTCACGCCGGCAGGCGACGACTTCATCGCCGGCTTCCTGCTCGGCCTGAACGTCCTTGGGTTGCTTGGGGTCGGCGACTGGTCCGAAACGCGCCGGGGCGTCCTGCAGGCGGCCCTGAGCGGCAACACCCTCACCGACATGTCCCTCTACCTCGCTGAGGAAGGCCGCGTCTTTGAGTCGATGAAACTCCTGATCGCCGCGTTGGCGAAGGGCTCAACCGCTGATATCCGCTCGGCCACTGACCGCCTGCTCGCTATCGGAGCCACGTCCGGAGCGGATTTCGGCGTCGGCTTCTACCTGACGCTCCGCGAGGGGATGGCTGGGCGCTTGAAGGGAAGCCCCCGGACTGCTAGGGTCGGCTGGACCGTGAACGAGGGAGAGGGACTGTGGTCGTAGTCGGACTCATCAAGAAGGGCGCGTACTTCGACTCCGTCACACTCATGACGGTGGGGAAGACACTCTCCGCCATGGACGGTGTCATTGACGCCGCCGTCGTCATGGGCACGCGGGAGAACAAGGCCATTCTCGCGACCTCCGGGCTCCTTACCCCCGAGTTCGAGGCCGCTGGCGACACCGACCTTCTGATAGGCATCCAGGCCGAGACTGATGAGGCCGCCGCCCTTGCCCTCGCCGCCGTGGACGAGCGTCTGAAGGAAGCACGCTCGGGTGGCGACTCCGATGACGATACCTTCCATCCCGTGAGCCTCGACGGCGCGCTCAAGGTCGTCCCCGACGCGAACCTTGCGCTGATATCCGTCGCCGGCCGCTACGCCGGCCGCGAGGCGAAGAAGGCGCTCGAGTCGGGCCTGAACGTGATGCTCTTCTCCGACAACGTACCGATCGAGACCGAGGTCGACCTCAAGACGTTCGCGCACGCGACAGACCTCCTCGTCATGGGACCCGACTGCGGGACCGCCATCATCAACGGGGTGCCGCTTGCGTTCGCCAACGTGGTCAATCGTGGCGAGATCGGTATCGTCGCCGCGTCGGGCACCGGCCTGCAGGAAGTGAGCTCGATCATCTCGAACGAGGGGGCCGGGATCTCCCAGGCCATCGGGACCGGCGGCCGCGACGTGAAGAAAGAAGTGGGCGGCATCACGTTCATCGACGGGCTCAGGGCGCTCGCAAATGACGATGCGACGCGCGTCATCGTGCTCGTCTCGAAGCCGCCGGACAGAACCGTGCTCGCTCGCATCAACGAGGTCGCCGAGGGCATCGACAAACCGGTGGTCCGCGCATTTCTCGGCGCAGCACCCTCGGGCCCCGGCGACGCGCGCACTCTCGAAGAGGCCGCGCTCAAGGCGGTCGCGCTCTGGCGCGAGAAGGACCCGCGCGAGGTCAACGTGACGCTCGAGTCCCGCGATGCGGCCATCTGGGACCGGACCGAGCTCCTGGCGCGACGCTGCACGGACAGGCAGAGCTACGTGCGCGCTCTCATGAGCGGTGGGACATTCGCCGCGGAAGCGCAGATCCTGTTCGCGGAACTCATGTCCGACATATCCTCGAACGTGCCGACCGCGGGCGCGCACAGGCTGAACGACCCGTCCATGTCCGCAAAGAACACCGTGATAGACCTCGGCGCGGACGAGTTCACGGTCGGACGGCCGCATCCTATGATAGACTACTCGACCCGGAAGAAGCGCATCGTCGACGAGGTGAACGATCCGGAAACCGCCGTCATCCTGCTGGACGTCGTGCTGGGCTACGGCTCACATCCGGACCCGTCCGCGGAACTTGCGGACGTTATCGCTGATGCATCTGACAAGGTCATCGTCATCTGCTCGGTCACCGGCACCGACCAGGACCCGCAGAACCGGAGCGTCGTCCTGAAGGAGCTGACCGACGCGGGCGCCGTGGTCACGCGCACGAACGCGGCAGCGTGCAAAGAGGCGGGGTACGTAGTGAAGTGGCTGGCAGCGCGGTAGGGCGCCAACGACCTGGCCGCCCGCACCGCAGCCGTCGCACAACACAGATGAAGGCATGTCGGACAGGCCGTTTCCTGGCTGCGGGGCCATTGTGGAAACTCTGTCGGGCAGTACTATCCGACGGATCCCACATCGTGACTGCTGTCATCGTAGTTCCACATTTGTCACTCTGGAGGGATCATGTCAAGAGTGGGAGAACAGCCGGGAAAGGGCAGGTACACGTGCGTGATCTGCGGTCACGTCGTGTTCCTCAAGAGCGACGGAGAGGCGCTGAAGGCGTGTCCGCACTGCGACTCGAAGCGGTACGCGCCGTAGGGTGACCGGAGCTGCACATCGGAGCTTAAGGTATGCCGATCAAGGATCTCTTCACGACCGAACTCAAAGTCGTCAACATAGGGCTTCCTTCCTTCAAGGAGAGCCTCGACCGCGTCGGTACGAAGGCGGTCCAGGTCGACTGGAAGCCGCCGATCGAGGTGAGCGACGAGGCGCGGCGTATCATCCAGGACCACGCCGCCGAGATCACCGCCGCCAACGAGCGGGCGATGGACATCATCCTGCGCGGCATGCCTCACCTGGTCGGGCTCGACGTCGCCCTCAACGTCATTCCCGGCATGAAGAAGAACCTCTTTCTCCACGCGGGGCCGCCCATCACGTGGGAGCGGATGTGCGGGCCGATGCGCGGTGCGGTCATGGGCGGGCTCATCTACGAGGGGAGGGCGGGCTCGGCTCAAGAGGCCGGGAAGCTCGCGGCCTCAGGCGAGATCGAGTTCGCGCCCTGCCACGAGCACGAGACGGTGGGCCCGATGGCGGGCATCGTCACGCCTTCGATGCCCGTGTTCGTCCTTACGAACGAGGAGTTCGGGAACAACGCCTACTGCACGCTGAACGAAGGGTTGGGTGGTGTCCTCCGCTACGGCGCCTACGGCGACGAGGTCATCGAGAAGCTCCGGTGGATGGCGGACATCCTCTATCCGTCGCTCAAGTGCGCGCTCAGGATCACCGGTCCCGTCGACCTCAAGAACATCATCGCGCAGGCGCTCCACATGGGAGACGAGGTCCACAACAGGAATCGCGCTGCCACGTCGCTTCTCTACCGCGTGCTCGCGCCCGCCATCGTTCAGTCCTGCAGCGACAGCGACACCGCGGCGCGCGTCCTCGACTTCATCAATGGCAACGACCACTTCTTCCTCAACCTGTCCATGCCGGCGTGCAAGGCGACGCTCGACCCCGCCCGCGGCATCGACGGCAGCAGCATCGTCGTGGCGATGACAAGGAACGGCACCGACTTCGGTATCCAGCTTGCGGGCACCGGCGGCGAGTGGTTCACGGGCCCCGCCGACGTGCCGGACGCGCTCTTCTTCCCCGGCTTCACGAAGGAGGACGCCAACCCGGACATCGGTGACAGCTCCATCACCGAGACCAACGGGCTGGGCGGGTTCGCGATAGCGGCGTCGCCCGCAATCGTTCAGTTCGTCGGGGGCTCGACAGCCGACGCCATTTCCTACACGAGGCAGATGTACGAGATCACGGCGGCGGAGAACAGCGTCTACCAGATCCCCTACCTGAACTTCCGCGGAACGCCGACCGGCATCGACGTCGTCAAGGTGATAGACAAGAATATCCTGCCGTTCATTGACACCGGCGTCGCGCACCGCGAGCCGGGCGTCGGCCAGGTGGGCGCGGGCGTGCTGTCCGCGTCGCTCGAGCCGTTTCCTGGTGCGTACGAAGGGCTGGCGAAGCGGCTCGGGAGCAAGTAAGGAGGCGTCTGTTGAGGCTCCACCGGTTGGCCACAGGTTCCACCGGCATTCCACGTGGCATCCTGTTTCTTGAGGTCTCTCGGATCGGCATGAGGACATACGACTCGGTGCTCGCGGGCCTGTCCGACGACGCCCAGTAGGCGGTCGGGAGGTTTACACTCGCAATGACCATCTTCTCAGCAGCAATGCTCCTCTTCATCGTGATGGACCCGTTTGGGAACATCCCGCTCTTCATGACCGCGATGAGTCACGTGAAGCCGGAGCGGTACAAACGCGTCATGGTGCGTGAGCTCCTCATAGCGCTCGGCGTGCTGGTGGTCTTCCTGTTCCTGGGGCGGTATCTGCTTCAGCTCCTCCAGATCAGCGAGACCGCACTGACCGCTGCCGGCGGGACGGTGCTCCTTCTCATTTCCATCAAGATGATCTTCCCGCGCTCTGGGGGGCTGAGCGAGGACACGCCCGACGGCGAGCCATTCATCGTGCCGCTTGCGATCCCGTACGTCGCGGGGCCGTCGGCGATGGCGTCCGTCCTTCTCATCATGACCCGCGAGCCCGCGCGCTGGCCCGAGTGGTTGGGCGCGGTGGTTCTCGCGTGGGTTGTCTCCGGCGCCATCATCTGCGTGTCGGGGCCGCTAGTCCGGCTTCTCGGGAAGAAGGCCCTGACCGCCATCGAGCGGCTCATGGGCATGGTGCTCGTGGCGGTCGCCATCCAGATGCTGATGAGCGGCGTGGCGCAGTTCATGGGACAAGGGTAGCGCCCGATGCCGCGGCGGGTCCGCACGCGGCGCAACAGTTGATTCTACAGGAGGACCACAATGACAACCCCCGACTTCCTAGACTTCATGGACAAGGTGAGGGTCTACGATCTCACGCAGCGGCTCTCCATTCATACGCCGCCGTGGCCGAGCTACATGCCGCTGGGCCTCCAATACTTCAAGCGCATAGCGGGCGCGCACATGGGGCAGGGCGCCAACGGGCAGATCATGACGACGAGCAATCACGTCGGCACGCACATGGACGGCGAGATCCACTTCCATCCGAGCGGACGCGCCATCGGGCACGTTCCGCTCGATGAGTGGATAGGGCAAGGCGCCGTCGTGGACATCTCTGACGAGGTCGAGGACTACAGCCTCTACTCACCGGAGATGATCATGAGCAAGGTGCAGGTGAAGGAGGGCGATATCCTCATCATCGACACCGGCTACCACAGATACGCGTGGGACCAGAAGGCCTCGGACGAGATCCGCTACTTCGTGAAACACCCGGGGCCGGATCCTTCGTTCCACAAGTGGGCGCTCAAGATGAAGCTCAAGTGGATCGGCGTCGACTGCGGCAGTGCCGACCATCCGATGAACACCATCATCAAGAACTGGCACCCCGGTCTCTTCGAGAAGGCCGAGGAGAAACTGAAGGCTGACTACGGCAAGGGCTGGGACGAGATGTTCCCGCCCGAGATCTATTATCAGGTGATGCACCTCAAGCTCTTCCCCGAGGGACTCGTCCACGCCGAGAACCTCGGCGGTGAGATCGAGCGGGTCAGCAACAGGCGCTGCTGGATCGGGTGCTTCCCGCTCAGGGGCATAGAACTCGAGTCCTCGATGTGCCGCATAGTCGCGATGTTGCCACCGGAGTAAGCGAGGTACGAGATGGCTATCAGTACGATCATCGACAGTGAAACGGAACTTCGAACACACGTCATTACGGGCGAGCTGACGCCGGAGGACCTCATTGCGACCTTCGAAGAGGCCTTCAGCCGTGACGACTTCCAGGTCGGGTCGCATGCCCTGTGGGATTTCCGGGGAGCGACGGGCAAGGACCTCCTTGCCGGGAATGTCCGCAGCCTGGTGGATGCCGTGGTGAAGCACCGCAGCGGCGACGAGGGCACACGCATCGCCGTTGTCGTCGCGCGGAATCTGGACTTCGGTCTCGCCAGAATGTACCAGCAGATGCTGGAGGCCTCGACGGAGGTCAAGGTCATGGTCTTCCGCGACCGCGACGAGGCGGAGATCTGGGCAAAAGGCGGCGGGGAGGAGTAGCGCATGCCCATCGCGCACGAGTTTGACTACGTGAAGCCGGCGAGTCTGGACGAAGCGATCGCGGTCCTGGCCGAGCACGGTGAGGGTGCGCGTGTCCTGGCTGGCGGCACCGATGTGGTCGCTCTTCTCAGAAACGGAGCCATCGCGCCCGAGGTGGTCGTCGATGTCAAGGGGATCGAAGGTCTCGCGGACATCCAGTCCGCCGGCGACAGGCTCTTCATCGGGCCGCTAGTGACGTTCTCCGACCTCATCGAATCCGAGCTCATCAGGAAACGCTTCCCCCTCTTCTACGAGATGGCTGTGAAGGTCGCGTCCAAAGGCATCAGAAACCGCGCGACCATCGTCGGCAACATATGCTCCGCGGTGCCGTCGTGCGATGCGGGTCCGGTGCTTCTCGTCTACGAGGCGCGGGTGTTGATCCTCGGGCCGGGTGGTGAGAGGACGGTGCACATCGATGAGTGGTTCACGGGCCCCAAGAAGACCGACCTCCAGTCGGGCGAGCTCGTCGTCGGGCTCGAGATGTCCTCGTCGGTGCAGGTCTGCGGCGGCAGCTACGTCAAGTTGGGTCGCTACCGCGGCGAGGATCTGGCCCAGGTGAGCGTCGCGGTCCTCGTCAGCTCCGACTACGAGTACCACGTAGCGTTCGGGGCCGTGGGCCCGACGCCCGTGCGGGCGAGGAAGCTGGAGGCGGCCATCAAGGGCGACAAGCCAACGGATGAGATGCTCGAAGTCGCGAGGAAGTTCATCGTGCGCGAGACGTCGCCCATCACCGACATCCGAGCGACCGTGGAGTACCGCGTTCACATGTTGGAGGTGATGCTGGAGCGCGGAATCCGGGCGGCGGTGGCGCGCCTGAATGGCGGCGGTCCCGAGTACGGCACGCGGCACATCTAGGGGCCGGCGGGACACACTCGCGGCGACCAGCGGTCCGCCCGCAGGAGCAGACGAGGCACACCCTGGAGCTTCATATGAAACACAGCATCACACTCAATGTGAACGGCGAGGAGTGGGACGTCGACGTTGCGCCGAACGAGACGCTTCTCGAGGTTCTGAGAGAGAGAATCGGCATCAAGAGCCCGAAGGTCGGCTGCGAGACCGGCGACTGCGGGGCGTGCACGGTGATCCTGGACGGGAAGACCGTCCGGAGCTGTCTCGTGCTGGCGGTGGAGGCGGACGGCCACGGCGTGCTCACGGTAGAGGCGCTGTCGAAGGACGGGCCGAACGAACTCCAGCAGATGTTCATCGACAGGAACTCCTTCCAGTGCGGGTTCTGCGCGCCAGGCATCGTGCTCGCGGTGTCCGAGCTCCTGGCGACGAACCCGAGCCCCACCGAGGACGAGGTGAAGGAAGCGATCGCGGGGAACCTCTGCCGGTGCACCGGCTACACTCCGATCGTGGAGGCCGTGATGGAGTTCGTGGGGAAGGACGAGGCCTAGCGTGACCGTTGGATGGAGATGGCCGGGCGAGAGCTCCGCGTTTGGTCCGCCCGCTCGATTCTGAGTGCACCCGGACTGCGTTGAGGAGACGCGACAGAATGGCATTCCCCCTTGAGGAGAAGGCCACATGAGTAGCTTCACTCCCAAGTTCGAGATCACCAGTCGAATGGCGGCCGGTCTGATGCGAATCGACAGGGCACGCGGGTTCCTGGACGCAGCGCGGCTCTCCGATGAGTGGATCGAGAAGATGCGTGACCGGGCCCTCGTGCTTGAGGCGCACTACACGACGCACATCGAAGGGACGCATCTCACGCTCGAGGAATCGGAGCGCCTGCTTGGCGGAGGTGTGGTACCGGGCGCAGATCCCGACGACGTGCGGGAGCTTCTCAACTACCGCGCCGCCCTCGAACTTGTCTCGAACAACCTTGACAGCGGAGGACCCATCACGGAGGAGTTAATCAGGGGAATCCACCACCAGCTGGTCGAGGGTGTTCGTGGCGGTTCAGCAGGTCCGGGCGAGTATCGTGATATCCAGAACTACATCGTGAACTCGCGGACCATGGAGGTCGTCTATACGCCGCCACCGGCGGGTGAGGTCCCCCGAATGATGGCTGATCTCGTTGATTGGTTACAGACCGAAGGAGATGCTCACCCGGTGATCGTGGGGGGGCTGGCTCAGTTCCAGCTGGTCCACATACATCCGTTCGTAGACGGTAACGGACGAACGGCAAGACTGCTCTCAACGCTTTGCCTATACAGATTCGGTTACGACTTCAAGCGGCTGTTCGCAATCAGCAAGTACTACGACCAGGATCGCCCTGCGTACTACTCGGCCATTCAGAGTGTTCGCGAACACGACATGGAGATGACCGGGTGGCTGGAGTACTTCGTCGACGGGCTCGCGACACAGATGCTGGAGGTGCAGGAACGCGGGACGAGCGCGATCAAGCGTGACGTGCTGCTTCTGAAAGCCCGCGGGCTTGGTCTCAAGGACAGAACCGTGGACTTGCTCGCCTTCTTGCTCGACAGAGGAAAAGGAACAGTGAGTGATTGTGAGGCAGCGCTTGGCGAGAACAGGAGAACTCTCCAGCGTGACCTGAAGGTTCTCGTTGAGCAGGGGTTCATCCGGGAGGTAGGGAGTGGGTCAACGGATCCCACGAAGTACTACGAGCCTGTGCCAGACAAGCTGTGACAGGTTAGTGTGACAAGCTGTGACAGGCTACTGTGACAAGGACAGATGTGCTACTTCCAACCCCTAGCGAGGTTGGTTCCATGCCTGACTACAAGTACGTGGGCCACTCGTCCACACGCATCGACGGGCTCGAGAAGGTCACGGGCGCGGCCCAGTACGTCGACGACATCGAGTTCGGGCCCGACCTGCTCCACGCGGCGATCGTCGAGAGCCCGCACGCGCACGCACTCATCAGGGGCATCGACACGACCAAGGCAGAGGCCGTTCCGGGTGTCGTCAGGGTCGTGACGGGGAAGGATTTTCCATACAAGTTCGGTCTCTACATGAAGGACCGCTACATCTTCGCGCAGGACCGGGTCCGGTTCGTGGGAGAACAGGTGGCGGCCGTAGTCGCGCGCGATCCCAGGGTAGCGTTGCGCGCCGCTGGTCTGGTCGAGGTTGACTACGAGCAACTCACGCCCGTCTTCGACCCCGAGAAGGCGATGGGCGAGGGTGCTGACCTGGTCCATCCGGACCTTGTCGACTACGAGCGCGTCCCGTGGTTCTTTCCCAGGGCCGGCACGAACATCGCACACTGTCGGAAGACCCGGAAGGGCGACATCGAGCAGGGCTTCGCCGAGGCCGACGAGATCCTCGAGGACACCTACACCGTTCCGCGGTACGCGCACTGTGCCATCGAGCCCCACGTGATCGTCGGACGGCAGGACCACTCCGGCAGACTGACGCTCTGGTCGTCCTCGCAGTCGCCCCACACGCAGCGCCACCTCTTCACCGAAGCGCTCTCACCGCTTGGGTTCACGCACAAGGACGTGCGCGTCATCACGCCCTACGTCGGCGGCGGGTTCGGCGGCAAGGCCGGCGTGACGATGGAGATCATCGGCGCCGCCCTCGCGACGGCGGTCAAGGGGCACCCGGTCAAGCTGAGGTGGACGCGCGAGCAGGAGTTCTACAACACCTATCAGCGGCAGGGCGTCGTCGCGAAGCTCAAGCTCGGTGTTAAGAAGGACGGGACCATCACCGCCATCGAGCACATGCTCTACTGGGACGCGGGCGCGTATGTTGAGTACGGCGCCAACGTGGTGAACGCCGTCGGGCTGTCCGCGACCGGCGCCTACCGCATCCCGAACGTCAAGATCGACTCCTACTGCGTCTACACGAACCTCCCGCCGGGCGGGCCCTACCGGGGGTTCGGCTACTCCGAGTTTCACTTCGGCCTAGAGTCGCATATCACTCGGCTTGCCGGTCGCATCGGCCTCGACCCGGTCGAGATGCGGCGGCGGAACGCCATCGTGGAGGGCGACACGCTGCCTTATGGTGCGAAGATGAACCCCTGTGGGCTCATCGAGGCCATAGACAAGGCGGCGGCGGCCATCGATTGGGGGACACGCGAGACGTCGGACGATCCCACGAAGGTCATCGGCAAGGGCTTCGCCGTCATGTGGAAGGCGCCGGCGATGCCGCCGAACGCTTCCTCCTCGGCGTTCCTCAAGTTCAGCGAGGATGGCAGCATCAACATATCGGTCTCGGGCATGGAGATCGGGCAGGGGTATTTGACGGTTATGGCGCAGATCGCGGCCGAGGTGCTTACCGTG
>JAUVLG010000216.1 GCA_030595835.1 Candidatus Eiseniibacteriota bacterium
AGCACGATGATGGGAGGCGACCTCGCGATGTCCGGTGTGCTCTTCGACCCCATCATGTACTCGGTTCCGGGGCTGTGGGTTTTGCCCTACGCGCTCGTCATCGCGTTCATTTCGACCCTTATCGCCGCCGTCTATCCGGCGATGTTCGCGCTGCGGATCGACCCCACGTCCGCGCTGAGTCTAAGGGAGGCATAGATGCAAGACGTTCTTGTTGGTGCGACGGGTGTGACGAAGGATTTCCACGTTGGGAAGATCACGGTCAACGCATTGCGCGGGCTCGACCTGGAGATCCACAAAGGGGACTTCCTGGCGATAGTGGGTCCGAGCGGGAGCGGCAAGACCACGCTCCTGAATCTGATCGGCGCACTCGACACGGCGACGGGTGGGAAGGTGAAGGTGTTCGGGCAGGATCTCTCGGGCATGAGCCGCAGGGAGCGCGCTGAGCTGCGACTTCGTTCGCTCGGGTTTGTGTTCCAGGCCTACAACCTGATTCCGGTGCTCACGGCGCTCGAGAACGTCGAGTTCGTGCTGGAGCTTCGGGGCGAGGACGGCGGGCGTCGCGCCACTGCGACATCCGTGCTCGAAGATCTTGGCTTAGGCGAGCTTGCCAACAGGAGACCGAACGAGATGTCAGGTGGACAGCAGCAGAGAGTTGCGGTCGCGAGGGCGGTGGCGGCGAGGCCCCGTCTGGTTCTGGCCGACGAGCCCACCGCGAACCTCGACAGCGAGAACGCGGAATCGCTTCTCAAGATGATGAGACAGTTGAGAGACGAGCACGACATGACGTTCGTGTTCTCTACGCACGATCCGCTCGTGGTCTCGTACGCATCCAGGGTCGTCACGCTCCACGATGGGAAGATCGTCAGTGACATCAGGAAGAACTCCGGCTCGGAGGCGCCAGGTGAAGGAATAGAGGCGCGGCGTGAAGGGACGGAGTCGCACGGCGACGGAACGGAGGTGAACTAGGTGGGTGTCGAGACGCGGCATCACATGCACTGCGAGAACGCGCGCCGGATTCCGGTGGCCCTACTCGTCTGCGTGTGTCTACTTGCGTGTGCGCTCCCCACGGACGCCGTCGAGCTGTGGTCCGACGCGTCCGGAGAGCGGTGCCTCTCTCTCAACACGTCGCTCAAGTGGACGTCGGCCCTGTCGCATGCGTCCAACAACACGATCTTCTTCCCCGAGGAATGGAGCGCCACTTCGCTGTGGCGGTTCCGCGCCGTTGCGGATGCAAGGCCGACCACGTGGCTCGTAGTGCAGGCCGCCTACGAGCAGAGAGCGAGAACCGTGTCGGAGGGGGCCGGTGTGGCCGGAGATCTGGGTGTGCTTCCTGCCAGGGTTCCCGCTCCCTACCGCGTTCGACAGCTGGACGATTCGCTGGTCGAAGTGGGCTCGACGTTCTCATACTGCCACGAGCTGGACAGGGCGGTGGCCTCACTCTCGCTCTCGCGGGCCGAGGTGACGGTCGGCAGGCAGGCCGTGGGCTGGGGCAGGGGATTGGTGTTCGGGGCCGTCGACATATTTGCGCCGTTCTCTCCTCTTGAAAGTGACAGGGAATGGCGGAGGGGGATCGACGCGGTCCGCCTTAGAGTGCCCGTGACCGACCTGATATCCGTGGACGCCGTGGCGGCCTTCGGCGAGTCGATGGAAGAGTCGGCCTTCGTCGGGCGCGTACACGGCTACGTC
>JAUVLG010000253.1 GCA_030595835.1 Candidatus Eiseniibacteriota bacterium
GCCATACGACGACATCTACCTCGAGCTCGTGGACGTCCCCCCGTTCTCGCCTGATCACATGGAGACGTGGCTGCCCGAGTTGGTCAGGAACGCCGACGCGGTGCTTCTGGTGATTGATGTCTCCGCGGACGACTGCGTGGACTCGTGTGTGTTCGTAAGGGAGTTCCTGACCTCAAGGGGGATCAGGCTCTCGCCCGTCCACGACCCGGGAGAGATGGAGCTCCCGAGGAACGTCAAGCCAACACTCATCATCGCCAATAAGATCGACGAAGAGAGCGCGGCAGAGAACCTGGAGTTCCTCCAGGAGATAATCCAGGATGAGTTCGAAATTCTCCCCGTGTCCGCGGTGACCGGCGAAGGACTCGACGGGATGAAGAAGCGCCTATATGAGTTTCTGGACATCGTCAGGATCTACAGCAAGATACCGGGCAGGACGGCGGAGATGAAGAAGCCGTTCGTCGTTCCGCGCGGCAGCACGGTCCTCGATGTCGCACAGAAGATCCACCGCGAGTTCGGGCACAATTTGAAGTTCGCCAAGATCTGGGGCTCGGGCAAGTTCGACGGGCAGGTCGTCGATCGCGACCACATCGTCGAGGATGGGGACGTACTCGAGATCCACGTGGACATGTAGTGCTTCGCCCGGTGGCGTGGCGGCACGGCGGCCTCACCCCGGCGCTCAGACACGCGGCGCTGCGCGCCTAAACTCGCGGCGGGGTGAGGCCACCGCGCCGCAATACATCTTATGAAGGGAAACACAAATGGCAGCGAAGCAACTAGTGTTCGGGCCGACGTTCGAGGAAATGCTCCACCCGTCCAAGATCAAACCGGAGATCCGGGAGCGGGCCTTGCGCGCCGCAAAGGAAGACGAGCTCGATCCCGTCAACCTGTACAACATCACCTGGCGGAACCCTGAGGGCGGGATCTACTACATCGTGCTGCCGAAGGAGCTGACCGGCGTCGATGCCAACATCGTTGTCCTCTACAGCAAGGACTTCCCCACCAGAAGTCACAAGGTCGGCGCCACGTACTCCGTGACAATGGAGCACCAGCTCGAGGGCGATATCGAGCCGGGCGTGCACACGCTCGTGTGGCCCTCGACGGGCAACTACGGGATC
>JAUVLG010000143.1 GCA_030595835.1 Candidatus Eiseniibacteriota bacterium
GTTGCTCGGGGCGACGCGCATGATGGGCAAGATTCTTGCCTGGCTGCTCGTCTCCGACCCGCCGGAGCAGTCGGCGAGCGAAATCGCGCAGGCGGTGGGGGCAAGCGCGGGGTCGGTGAGCACGACCACCCGCGCTCTCACCCAATCCGGGATGATCGAGCGCTTGGGTATCCCCGGTGAGCGAAGCGCTCACTTCCGCGTGAGGTCCGGCGTGTGGGGTCAGCTCCTCAGGAAGCGGATGTCATACATCGCCTCGATGCGCGACCTGGTGGAAGAGGGACTCGGACTCGACACAGAGCGGAGCGAAGAGAGCAAACTCCGACTGAGGGAGTTGGGCAGCTACTGCAGCTTCATCGAGAGAGAACTGCCGAGCTTCGTTGCGCGCTGGGAGAAGGACTGGGAGGAGGAACGTCGGGGATGAACAGACTGAATGGGAAACGTCGCACGCGGGCGCCCGGTGTCACGCTGGGAGTCGCGGTCGTGCTAGCGCTGGCGCTCTGCGTTGTCGGGGCCGCCGCGCGCGAGGTTGCGGACAAGCAGGTCGATACGGCGATTCACCCAGACACTGACGCCGATGCGCCCGATGTTGAGACACCCGATATCGACGCGCCCGACGTTGACCGCCTCCTCCGACACTACGACGACCTCTACGGTTCATCGGGAACCATCGCCCGGGTGGAGATCTCCATCGTCACGCCCAAGAAGACAAGGACCCTCGGGCTCAGGCTCTGGGGCAAGGGCGACGACAAGGCGCTCATCGTCATCGACGCGCCGCCTCGCGACGCCGGGACGGCGACGCTCAAGGTCGGCAAGAACCTCTGGAACTATCTTCCGAAGATCTCGCGGACCATCCGCGTTCCCCCATCGATGATGATGGGTTCATGGATGGGCAGCGATCTCACGAATGACGACCTCGTTCGCGATTCCTCATACGAGGACGACTACGAGTCTGAGGTGGTCGGTCGCTCGGAAGACCCCCCGGGATGGAAGGTGCGCATGAACGCGCGTCCGGACGCGGTGGGGCTCTGGAACACCGTCGAGATGGTGTTCTCGTACGACGACTGGCTTCCCGTGATGGCGCAGTTCTTCGACAGGAAGAACCGCCTGTCGCGGACGATGCGGTTCGAAGACGTGAAGGTGCTGGGGGGAAGACGCATACCGACACTCATCTCAATTGTGCCCGAGCGGGAAGAAGGTCGACGGACCGAGTTTCGCTATCTCGACGTCGAGTTCGATGTCGAGCTGTCCGACGGCATGTTCAGCCTCTCTCGTCTCGAGCGTACGCACTAGATGTCTCGGGTTGTCACACGGGGTCGTTCTCACACACTAAGAGGTACTCGCCACATGGCCGGCACGAGCACACTCCGCATCGCCTGGCGCAACCTTGGTCGAAACAAGAAGAGGTCGTCGCTCGCCCTCGCCGCGATCGCGGTCGGTCAGTTCGTCTTTCTGGCCGTTGCCGCGCTGATGCACGGCTACATGAGCGAGTTCCACGCGTCCATCACTGGCCCGTTGATCGGCCACGCCCAGGTGCACGCGCCGGTGTGGCTGGACGACCGCTCCATTGATATCACCATAGACAATGTCACATCCGCGCTCGATGAGATCCGCGGAGACCCTGACGTCGAGCACGTGTCTGCGCGCATCTACGCTCCCGTCCTCACGGCGCTCACGGAAGAGGGGTTCATGAGCTTCGTGGTGGGTGTTGACCCTGCCTCCGAATCACACGACGGGGGGCTTCTACCCGGGCTCGATGATGTGTCGCTCATGGGGGAGGGCCGCGTGCTGATCGGCAGCGGCTTCGCACGCAGGTACGACATCGAACCGGGTGCCGAGCTCGCCCTGGTCGGGCAGGACGTCGATGGGTCTATCGCGAGCGGGCTCTTCACGGTGACGGAGATCGTCTCCTCCCCGGTGGACATAGTGAACAACTTAGGGATAGTGATGACGCTCGAGGACGCGGGCGAGCTTCTCGCGATGTACGACCAGGCGCACGAGATGGTGATTCACACGCGAGACATCGATACCGTAGGGGAGACCGTGGCGCGGCTCTCTGTACTGCCGGCGCTGGCCGATTTGGAGGTCCTGTCGTGGCGTGAGATCGTGCCTCAGATGGTGGTGATGTTCGAGATGGTAGACGTCATGCTGCTTGCGGTCCTCGGGATCGTATTCGTGGCGGCCGCCGCCGGCATTGCCAACACGATGCTCATGGCGACGTTCGAGCGGAAACACGAGTTCGGGATGTTGCTCTCGCTCGGCTGTGGACCAAGCAGGCTCGCGAGGATGATAACCGTTGAAGCCATCATCCTGGGGCTTCTCGGAGTGGCCATCGGGACGGCACTGGGCTTAGGCTTCCTGCTCATCACGCAGCAGACTGGGTTGGACTACGCAGCCCTCGGTGGAGCCTCGGACTCGTACGAGGCTAGCTACAAAGGTCTTCACCTGTCGTCCCTCGTGTACCCCAGGCTGTACGCGAGCGACGTTTTGGCGGGGATGATCGCGGTATTCATGACCGCGCTCCTGTCGGTAGTGTGGCCTATCATGCGCATCGCGCGGATGGAGCCCATGGAGGCGATGCGGCTATGAGTACCCCGATCATCGCAAAATTCGCCGTCCGAACGCTGGGCAGAAACGTACGAAGAACGCTTCTGTCAGTCGTCGGTATCGGCATCGGAGTCGCGATAGCGGTCTTCATGACGGCGTTCATGCGGGGCAGCACGCAGATGCGTGTGCGCGCCATCTCCGAATCCGGCTTCGGGCACGTGATGGTCGCGCCGGCGGACTGGGAGAGGAGCCGCGATAACGATCTCCGCCTTGTGAACTGGGAGGCGGAACTCGCAGCCGTGAGAACGACGGAGGGCGTCAAGGTGGCCGCGCCCCATGCTCGCTCGACCGCGCTTCTCGGGTTCGGGACCCGCGTGGCGGGTGTTGAGATGCTCGGAGTCGATCCGGTCGCAGAAGTCGAGACGAGTCGCCTCGCGCGGGCAATCGATGAAGGAAGATACCTGAAAGACGGGGACAGAGACGCCGTCGTCGTGGGACGGACCATCGCGAACAGGCTCGAGGTGAAACTTGATGACGACCTTCTTCTGACGGTAGTGAGCAAGAACGGAGAGATGGAGTACGCGATGCTCCGGATTGTAGGCATCATCGAGACCGGCAGTCGCGACATGGACGCGTCGATATGCCACGTGATGCTGGAAGATATCGAGCGGCTCACGGGGCGCGACGGTGCCGGAGAGATCAGCGTCACGCTCGACGACCCGTTCCAGATGGACGCCGCCGTCTCGCGTCTCCGGACGGTCGTGTCCCCGGAAGATGACGTTCTGACGTGGATGGTCGTGGTGCCTGCTCAGGGCGGCGATTACGAGAGCGACAAGGGGTTCATGAACATTCTGGCAGGGACGGTCCTGGTGGTTGTGATCCTGGGGATCGCGGCCGCCCAGCTGACCGCGATTCTGGAGCGTAGGCAGGAGTTCGCCGTGCTGATCGCCCTGGGCATGAAGGCGTCTCAGGTGGTGCGTTTGATACTGCTGGAAGCGGTGGTGATGGCTGTCATGGGTGCCGCTGTCGGGCTGCTGTTCGCGTGGTTCCCTCTGCATCAGACCGCCACGAAGGGCATCGATTTCAGCACGATGATGGGAGGCGACCTCGCGATGTCCGGTGTGCTCTTCGACCCCATCATGTACTCGGTTCCGGGGCTGTGGGTTTTGCCCTACGCGCTCGTCATCGCGTTCATTTCGACCCTTATCGCCGCCGTCTATCCGGCG